>JBBRZQ010000074.1:0-21079 GCA_038236535.1 Actinomycetales bacterium | reverse complement strand
TCCCGGTCTACTTCCTGATCGGCTCGTTCGGTGGCCCCCGCCGGCAGTACGCAGCGGTCAAGTTCCTGCTGTACTCCCTGCTCGGTGGCCTGATCATGCTGGTCGCGGTCATCGCCCTCTACCAGTACGGTCCCGGAGGTGCTCAGGGCTTCCTCGTCGAGAAGCTGACCGGTCTCCAGATCGACCAGACCGCAGGCCGGCTCATGTTCCTCGGCTTCTTCATCGCCTTCGCGATCAAGGCGCCGATGTGGCCGGTGCACACCTGGCTGCCCGACGCCGCGACCGAGGCTCGGCCGGCGACCGCCGTGCTCCTGGTGGGGGTGCTGGACAAGGTCGGCACCTACGGGATGATCCGTTTCTGCCTGCAGATGTTCCCCGAGGCCAGCAAGTGGGCCACCCCGGTGATCATCGTGCTGGCCGTCGTCTCGGTTCTCTACGGTGCACTGCTGGCGATCGGCCAGACCGACATCATGCGGCTGATCGCCTACACCTCCGTCAGCCACTTCGGGTTCATCGTGCTCGGAATCTTCGCGATGACCACGGTCGGCACGGCGGGTTCGACGCTGTACATGGTCAACCACGGCTTCACCACCGCGGCCCTGTTCCTGGTGGCCGCGATGCTGATCAGGCGACGTGGCAGCAAGCGCATCCCGGACTATGGCGGCTGGCAGCGGGTGACCCCGGTGATCGCCGGCGTCTTCCTCATGTCCGGCATGTCCGCGCTGGCGCTGCCGGGCCTGAACTCCTTCATCTCCGAGTTTCTGGTCCTGGTGGGTACCTTCCAGCGATACCGCGTCGCTGCCGTTCTGGCCACGGTCGGGATCATCCTTGCCGCGCTCTACGTCCTGCTCATGTACCAGCGGATGATGACCGGGCCCAAGCCCGAGTCGGCTGAAGGCACCCGTGACATGACCCACCGTGAGAAGTGGGTGGTCGCGCCGCTGATCGCCGCCTTCCTCGTCCTCGGCTTCTTCCCGGCGCCGGTGCTGAACGTGATCAACCCCGCGGTCGCCAAGACGCTGCACTACGTCGGCGTCACGGACCCGGCTCCGACAAGCTCAGGTACTGCTGAAGGAGCCGTCAAGTGATTGCCTCGCTGTCCACGCTGCCCACGCTGCCCACGCTGTCTGGGATGCCGGGACTGATGACGGAGTTCGTGGTCACCAAGGTCAACTACCTGGCGATCTTGCCGATGCTGGTGGTCTTCGGCGCCGCCATGATCGGGGTCCTCGTGGAGGCATTTGCCCCCCGGGCCGCGCGGTATGCCGCACAGGTGGGCGTTGCCCTGGTGGGCCTGGTCGCCGCGTTGGTCGCGGTTGGCGTCGGCACCGGGCACCAGGGCAGGACCCTCGCCGGAGCGGTGGTCATCGACGGCCCGGCGCTGTTCCTGCAGGGCACGATCCTGCTGCTCTCGGTGCTCAGCATCCTGGCCATGGCAGAGCGTTTCGACGGTGTTGGCGCTGATGCCTTCACCGCGCAGGGCGCGGCGGCCCCCGGCTCGGCACAGGAGAGCGCCGCGGTGCGCGCCGGTGCGACCACGACCGAGGTCTTCCCGCTGACGATGTTCGCCGTCGGTGGCATGCTGCTCTTCCCGGCAGCCGGCGACCTGTTGACCATGTTCGTGGCGCTCGAGGTCCTCTCCCTGCCGCTGTACATCCTGTCTGGGCTGGCCAGCCGCCGCCGCCTGCTCTCTCAGGAGGCGTCGCTGAAGTACTTCCTTCTGGGGGCCTTCTCCTCGGCCTTCTTCCTGTTCGGTTCGGCGCTGCTCTTCGGCTACTCCGGCTCGATGGACCTGGGCGTGATCGCCAAGGCCATAGGTACCCAGTCCGGTATGGATGGACTGCTGGTCCCCGGCGTCCTGCTGGTGCTGGTCGGGCTGCTGTTCAAGATCGGCGCGGTGCCGTTCCACTCCTGGACTCCGGACGTGTACCAGGGAGCACCCACCCCGGTCACCGGTTTCATGGCCGCCTGTACCAAGGTCGCTGCGTTCGGCGCCATCATGCGTTTCATCTATGTCGGTGTGGCGGACAGCCGCTGGGACTGGACGGCTGCCCTGTGGGCGGTCGCCATCCTGACCATGGTGCTGGGCGCTGTCTTCTCGGTCACCCAGACCGATATCAAACGACTGCTCGCCTACTCCTCGATCGCACACGCCGGTTTCGTGATGACCGGGCTGCTGGCCTTCGACAAGGTCGGCATCTCCGCGGTGATGTTCTACGTGGTCGCCTACGGGTTCAGCACGATCGCGGCCTTTGCGATCGTGTCTCTGGTCCGTGATGGCGGGTCGGAAGCCACCCACCTGTCGCAGTGGGCAGGCTTGGGCAAGAACCATCCGGTGGTCGCCGGGGCTTTTGCCTTCCTGCTGCTTGCCTTCGCCGGTATTCCGCTGACGTCGGGATTCACGGCCAAGTTCGCCGTGTTCTCCGCGGCGATTGCCCACGGAGCGACCCCTCTTGCCGTGGTGGGCGTGCTGTCCAGCGCCATCGCGGCCTTCGTCTACGTCAGGGTGGTGGTGCTGATGTACTTCTCTGAGCCGTCCGGCGACTCGGTCCGTGTCGTATCGCCGTCCATCCTCACCTCTGTTGCTGTCACGGTTGGCGTGCTGATGACCCTGGTGCTTGGTGTTGTCCCCGGTCCGCTGCTGGACCTCGTGTCCACTTCATCCCTGTTCCTTCGGTGACCGAAGCGTCCCCCGCTCTGGCGCTGCCCACCACGTCGCCAGGGCTGACCGACCGGTTGCTGAGCGGTCTGGCTGCTGTCGATGGGCTGCTGCGCAGCGTGGTCGACCACGAGGACCCGTTCATCGCCGCGGCGTCGCTGCACCTGTCCGAGGCCGGCGGGAAGCGATTCCGGCCGATGCTCACGCTGCTGGCGGCGGAGCTGGGCCAGGGCATCAACGAAGACGTGGTGACGGCGGCGACCGGTGTGGAGCTGACCCACCTCGCCTCCCTTTATCACGATGACGTGATGGACGAGGCGGACCTGCGTCGCGGCGTGGTCAGCGCCAACCATAGATACGGCAACTCCACCGCGATCCTGGTCGGCGACCTGCTCTTCGGCAAGGCGTCCGAGCTGGTCGCCGGACTGGGACCGGTGGCTGTCAGGATCCAGGCGCAGACGTTCGTCCGGCTGTGCTCTGGGCAGATCCGCGATGACCGCGCGGCGCCCGATGATGCGGATCCGATCGAGTACTACATGGGGGTGCTCGCCGACAAGACCGGAGTGCTCATCGCGACGGCTGCCCGCTACGGCGCCATGTTCAGTGGCTGCCCGGCGGAGACCGTCGACATCATGGCCCGGTACGGCGAGCGTCTTGGTATTGCTTTCCAGCTCGCCGACGACCTGCTCGACATCACCTCGGCGTCGGGGGAGTCCGGCAAGGAGTCCGGCACCGATCTGCGCGAAGGCGTGGCGACCCTTCCGGTGCTCTTGGTGCGTCAGTCGAACGACCCTGGCGACGATCGCCTGAAGGAGCTGCTCAGCGCCGGCTCCGACCTGCGGGACGATGTATTACATGCGGAGGCTCTCGCCCTGCTGCGGGCTCACCCGGCGATGGACGAGGCACGCGAGCTGACCAACCGGGTGGCGCTGGAGGCGCAGGAGCTCCTTGCCCCGCTGGCAGTCGGGTTCCCGGTCCACTCCGCTGCCCACGAGTCGCTCACCGCTTTGTCGGAGCTGGTCGGCGGAGTCGCCAACCGCGCCAGCTAGCCAGAGCTGATCGCGGTCGGGGCTGATCGCCGCGAGCGACTGATCGCCGCGAGAGACGGTGGCAGCTCCGCACCTGCCGGCAAGGTCGGCGACCTTGTCGCAGCCCTGGCGGCTCAGACGGCGGCAAACTCGGCGGCATCGGCCAGCCGGCGACGCGAGCGAACCGATCTGATCGAGTCGAACGTCAAGACCAGCAACGCGACCCACACGATGCCGAAACCGATCCAGCGGCTGGGCGACATGGTCTCGCCGAGGAGCAGAACGCCGCAGAGCAGCTGAAGGACAGGGGTGATGAACTGCAACAGGCCGATCGTCACCAGCGGCACCCGCCGGGCAGCCCCCGCAAAGAGAAGCAGCGGGGCTGCGGTCACCAGTCCGGTCGAGGCCAGCAGCAGCGGGTGCGCCGGAGGGTTCATCGCAAACGTGGACCCACCCCGGAGCGCCACCAGGACGAGCACCGCGACGGCGACCGGCACCAGCACCGCGGTCTCTGAGGTCAGGCTCTGGAAGGCGGTCAGCGAGGTGCCGAGACGTTTCTTCATCAGGCCGTACAGGGCGAACGACAGAGCCAGGCCGAACGCGATCCACGGTGGGCGCCCGAAGTTGATCGTGAGATAGACCGCGGCGCCGAGCCCGATCGTGACCGCCGCCCATTGCAGCCGGCGAAGCCTCTCGCGCAGCACCACGACCCCGATCGCCACCGTCACGATCGGGTTGAGGAAGTAGCCCAGCGAGGCCTCGGTCACGTGATGGGCGACCACCGCTGCGACGTAGATCGTCCAGTTGACGGCCAGCAGCACGCCCGCCAGGGTGACGGCCCCGAGCATCCGGGGGTTGCCGAACACCGTGCGCCACCAGCCGAGCTCGCGGCGAATGGCCAGCACAGCCAGGCAGAAGAGCAGAGTCCACAGGATTCGGTTCGCCAGTATCTCCCAGGCGCCAGCCGGCGCCAGGAGATGGAAATATAAAGGGAACACCCCCCAGATCGCATAGGCGACGGCGCCATAGATGGTGCCGCGTCGTGCTTCCTGGAGGGTGTCCGAGGGCTTGTCGGTCAATCGCCGACGTTCCAGGTGTCCTTGCCGTGGATCAGGTTGGCCAGGTCGGTGTCCGTCGCCGGGCCGCCGGCCTTGGTGACCACCTCATCGATCTGGGCGCGCACGAGGTCGTCGTAGCTCGGGCGGGTGACGTTGCGGAAGATGCCCATCGGCATGTGGGCGAACGTCGGGTCCTCGAGCCGGGAGAGGTGGAAGGCCATCGACGGGTCATCGGCGCCCGAGTCGTGAATGACGACCCGCGACATGTCGGCGCCCTCGGCAGCAACAACTTCCAGCTGGCCCGAGTCGCCTCGCGCCACCAGCTTGTCCGCGCCTATGCGCACCGGCTCGCCGTCGACGAGGTGGACGATCCGGGCCTCGGCCTCGTCGCGGTCCTTGATCAGCTCGTAGGCGCCGTCGTTGAAGATGGGGCAGTTCTGGTAGATCTCCACCAGGGCCGTGCCACGGTGCTCGGCCGCGGCCCGAAGCACCGTGGTGAGGTGCTTGCGGTCTGTGTCCATCGTGCGGGCAACGAAGGTGGCTTCCGCACCCAGCGCCAGCGACGCCGGGTTGAAGGGCCTGTCGACCGAGCCGAACGGGGACGACTTGGTGACCTTGCCGAACTCGGACGTGGGCGAGTACTGACCCTTGGTCAGGCCGTAGATCCGGTTGTTGAACAGCAGGATCTTGAGGTTGACGTTGCGCCGCATCGCGTGGATCAGATGGTTTCCGCCGATCGAGAGGGCGTCACCGTCCCCGGTGACCACCCACACCGACAGATCCTTGCGAGCGGTGGCGAGACCGGTCGCGATGGCCGGGGCACGACCGTGGATGGAGTGCACACCGTAGGTGTTCATGTAGAACGGGAAACGCGAGGAGCAGCCGATTCCGGAGACAAAGACGATGTTCTCGCGCTTGAGCCCGAGCTCGGGCAGGAACCCCTGGACAGCGGAGAGGATCGAGTAGTCGCCGCAGCCCGCGCACCAGCGGGGCTCCATGTCGCTCGCGAACTCCTTCTTGGACTGCTTGGGTGCGTCCTCGGAAAGGCGCGGCACACCGAGGGTTCCAGCACCCGGCATACCAAGGTCGACGTTGGTCATCGGGTTGCTCCGCTCAGGTTGGCTTCGTGGGCCTCGGTCAGGACTTCTGCCAGCTCGACCGAGGTGAACGGCAGCCCGCGCACCTGCGTGTATGACTGCACGTCCACGAGGTACTTGGCTCGCAGCATCATGGCGAGCTGACCGAGGTTCATCTCGGGCACAATCACCTGCTTGTACCTGCGAAGCACCTCACCCAGGTTCGGCGGGAAGGGGTTCAGGTGGCGGACATGGACGCGGGCGACCTTGACACCGTTGCTGCGTGCCAGCCTGGCGGCCTCCGCGATCGGGCCGTAGGTCGACCCCCAGCCCAGGATCAGCAGGTCGGCTTCGCCGGAGGGGTCGTCCACCACCAGGTCGGGGATGGTCTTGGCGATGCCATCGATCTTGGCCTGGCGCAGCCGCGTCATCTTGTCGTGGTTGTCGGGGTCATAGGAGAGCGCCCCGGTGACGTCCTGCTTCTCGATGCCGCCGATCCGGTGCTCCAGGCCGGGCGTGCCCGGAAGGGCCCAGGGCCGGGCGAGGGTCTCCGGGTCCCGCAAGAACGGGTGGAACACCCAGTCGCCGTTGGCATCAACGTCATTCGGCTCGGTCGCGAAGTTGGTCTCGCGGTGGGGCAGGCTGGCGACATCGGGGATGCACCACGGCTCGGAGCCGTTGGCCAGGTAGCCGTCAGACAGCAGGAACACCGGGGTCATGTAGGTGGTGGCGATCCGGACCGCTTCCAGGGCGGCGTCGAAGCAGTCGCCGGGGGACTGCGGCGCGATGACCGCTACCGGTGACTCGCCGTTGCGGCCGAACATGGCCTGCAACAGGTCGGACTGCTCGGTCTTGGTCGGCAGGCCGGTTGAGGGGCCGCCGCGCTGGACATCGACGATGACCAGGGGAAGCTCCATCGTCACTGCCAGGCCGATCGCCTCGGACTTGAGCGCGACACCCGGACCGGAGGTGGGCGTGACGCCCAGCGCCCCGCCGAACGAGGCTCCGATGGCAGCGCCCACGGCGGCGATCTCGTCCTCGACCTGCATGGTCGTGACGCCGAACCGCTTCAGCTTCGAGAGCACATGCAGGATGTCCGTTGCGGGCGTGATCGGGTAGGCACCCAGGACCAGCGGAAGTCCGCTGAGCTGAGCCGCTGCGACCAGGCCATAGGCGACCGCCGTGTTGCCGGTGATGTTCCGGTAGGTGCCGGCCCGCATCTCGGCCGGGGCGATCTCGTAGGTGACGGCGAAGTCCTCAGTGGTCTCGCCGTAGTTGAAGCCTGCGTGCAGGGCCGCGAGGTTGGCTTCCAGAATGTCGGGCTTGGATCCGAACTTGCTCTTCAGGAACTGCTCGGTCCCGGTGGTCGGGCGGGTGTAGAGCCACGACAGCAGGCCGAGAGCGAACATGTTCTTGGACCGCTCCTTGTCCTTGCGGGACAGGGGGAAATCGGCGAGCGCGTCGACGGTCAGCGAGGTGAGGGCGAGGGGGTGCACGTGGTAGCCGTCAAGGCTGCCATCCTCGACCGGGGACACGTCATAGGCGACCTTGGACAGGTTGCGCTTGGTGAACTCGTCGGTGTTCACGATGATCGTCCCACCACGAGGGACGTCGGCCAGGTTCGCCTTGAGCGCGGCCGGGTTCATCGCCACCAGCACGTCGGGTGCATCACCAGGGGTGAGCACGATGTGGTCGGCGAAGTGGAGCTGGAAGCTCGAGACTCCCAGGATGGTCCCCTGTGGTGCCCGGATCTCCGCCGGGAAGTTGGGAAGGGTGGCGATGTCGTTGCCGAGTGCGGCGGTTTCTGAGGTGAAGCGGTCCCCGGTGAGCTGCATCCCATCACCCGAGTCTCCTGCGAAACGAATGACGACACTGTCAAGACGCTGAACTCGCTTGATACTCATGCGTGCGTTTCCACCAGATTTCGTTGGATGTGCTATACGCCCTTTTTGACGTCGCAGATGGTCTGATGCTACCTCTATGAGAGATCGAGCAAGTGACGTCTCGGTCAGTGGGATCTGCGTGTCGCTCCCACCGTCAACTAGGGACCTCCCAAAAAGATTCCGGAGCCACTAGTTAGGATGTCCCGCGTGTCCCCATATCTGACTGTTGCTGGAGTCGTTTTGGCAGGCGTGCTCCTCTTCGTTGCCGCGATGGGCGCTCGTCTCATTCTTGCGCCCCGTGCGCCTACCCCGATGAAGCTCACGACCTACGAGTGTGGTGTTGACCCCGTCGGCGAAGGCTGGGCTCAGACCAATGTCCGCTACTTCCTCTACGCGTTCCTGTACGTCATCTTCGCCGTGGACGCGGTATACCTGTTCCCCTGGGCAACGGTGATCCGCAGCGCCGACCTTGGTGCCGCGTCTCTGGCCGAGATGGCCATCTTCATCGGCGTGCTCCTGGTCGGCCTGGCCCATGCGGCACGTCGCGGGCTTCTCAGGTGGGTCTGATGACGTCGGTTCTCCCAACAGTGAATCTCCCAGCAACGAATCTCCCAGCAACGAATACGGTGGTGACGCGGTGAAGGTCGAACTGCCCATGCCCAGCGTCGGACTGTTGAACGACAATGCGCCCAAGCCGATCAAGGTGGTTCTGAACTGGGGCCGGCGCTACAGCCTGTGGGTGTTCAACTTCGGGCTGGCCTGCTGCGCGATCGAGTTCATCGCCGCGTCCATGGCCCGGCACGACTTCATGCGCCTCGGGGTGATCCCCTTTGCCCCGGGCCCACGCCAGGCCGATCTGATGGTGGTCTCCGGCACGGTCTCCGACAAGATGGCTGCCTCGATCCGGAGGCTGTACGACCAGATGCCGGAGCCCAAGTACGTCATCTCCTTCGGTTCCTGTGCCAACAGCGGCGGGCCGTACTGGGACTCCTACTGCGTGACCAAGGGCGTCGATACCCTGATTCCTGTCGACGTGTATGTACCGGGCTGCCCCCCGCGACCTGAGGCCCTGCTGCAGGGCATCATCCGCCTGCAGGAGAAGATCGCCGCGGAGACGCTGTCCACCAAGGCGCTGCAGGCGAAGTATGCCGGATCGCGCAGTGCTGCTGCCGGCGAAGTAACCCGTCCCCTGCTGGCCAAGCCGCCGACATCGACCGGGTCCCTGATGACCGACAGCCAGATCGGTGGTGAGCAGCTGTGATCGAGACGCCCTGCCGTGACGTCCCGCTGCAGGAGTGGGCGGCCGCGCTGACCGCTGCCCGCAGCGAAGGCTTCAACTTCTTCGACTGGCTGACCGCTGTCGACCAGATGGACGCCGAAGAGAGTCCTGGCTTCGACCTGGTCTGCCACCTGATGAACAGCTCGACCGGGCAGCAACGAACAGGCGGGCTGGATCGCGTCCTTATCCGCACCCGTGTGCCGGTGGGCGAGTCCGCAGCCAGCGCGACCGGCCTGTGGCCCGGGGTCGCGTGGCACGAACGCGAGACCCACGAGATGTTCGGGATCGACTTCGAGGGGTTCGACGACGGGACCGGTCAGGGTCTGCGACCACTGCTGTTGCCGGATGGTTTTGAAGGTACGCCGCTACGCAAGTCCTTCGTTCTCGCTGCACGGGCCAGCAAGGCCTGGCCCGGCGCCAAGGAGCCGGGCGAGGGCGCACCCTCACACGCCGGCGGTCAGCCTGAAAAGCCTGAGAAGCCGGGTCGTCGCAAGATCACGGCACCGGGCGTTCCCGATATCACCTGGGGTCCGCGTTGAATCCTGCTCTTGAAGTGGCGCTGCGCTCGGTCATCGTGCTGCTCGTCTTCCTGGTTCTTCCCTTGCTGGTCGGTCAGACCGAGCACAAGGTCATGGCGCACATGCAGGGTCGCCTGGGCCCGATGTACGCCGGTGGGTATCACGGCTGGGCCCAGCTGGTCGCTGATGCTGCCAAGTTCATCCAGAAGGAAGACATCGTGCCGCGGGCGGCCGACCGCTGGGTCTTCAAGCTGGCGCCGGGGGTCGCCCTGGTGCCGTACCTCATCGCCCTGAGCGTCATTCCCCTGTCGGCGACCGTGGTCGGGGCCGATGTCGGCGCGAGTGCGCTGTTCGTCCTGGCCGCCAGTGCGGTCGGGATCCTGGGCCTTCTGATGGCGGGGTGGGCAAGTGCCAACAAGTACGCCCTGATCGGCGGTATGCGTGCCGCTGCGCAGCTGCTCAGCTACGAGCTGCCGCTGGTTCTCTCGGTGGCCTCAGTCGCCCTGGCTGCCGGCACCGTGTCGCTGACCGGCATCGCCGACGCCTGGAACCCGCTGTGGCTGGTGTGGCAGCTGCCCGGCGCCTTCGTCTTCCTCGTCGCCGCCACGGCCGAGCTCCAGCGCGGGCCGTTCGACATGCCGATCGCCGACTCCGAGATCGTGATGGGCGCGTTCACCGAGTACACCGGACTGCGGTTCGCCTTCTTCCTGCTTTCCGAGTACGCCGGCATCGTGGTGATGGGTCTGCTCTTCGCGGTGCTCTTCCTTGGTGGTTGGCACGGTCCGTTCTCCGACGCCATGGGGCCGGTGTGGACGATCCTCAAGGGGTACCTCGTCGCCATCCTGATCATCTGGATGCGGGTGTCCTGGCCGCGCGTGCGTGAGGACCAGCTCCAGCGCCTCGCCTGGTTGATCCTCGTTCCCCTCGCGCTGGCTCAGCTGGCTCTGACCGCAGTAGTGGTGGTGTTGACCTCATGACCGATGACCCGCATTCGCACAGAAACCCCAAGAAGTCACGGGGCGCTCTTCCGGGGCTTCTCAAAGGCCTGGCCACCACGGCCCGGACCCTGAGCAGGCCTACTCACACGGCGGAGTACCCGGATGCCCAGCCGCACCTTCCTCCGCGCACCCGGGGCGTCATCGCCCTGCTTGAGGAGAACTGCACGAACTGCATGTTGTGCGCCCGGGAGTGCCCCGACTGGTGCATCTACATCGACTCCCACAAGGAGACCCTGCCGGCCACCACGGAGGGCGGGCGGGAACGTCAGCGCAATGTGCTGGACCGGTTCGCCATCGACTTCTCGCTCTGTATGTACTGCGGTATCTGCATCGACGTCTGCCCGTTCGATGCTCTGCACTGGAGCCCCGAGTTCGAGTACGCCGAGGTAGACGTGCTGGACCTGCTGCACGAGAAATCGCGGCTCGGAGAGTGGATGCCCACTGTTCCGCCACCGCCCGCTCTCGACCCGAGATCGGCCGAGCCGGCCGAGATCACCGCTGCGAACAAGCCTCCCCGCGTCGTTCGGGAGCCGCGCCCATGACCACGCTGGACATTCTTTTTGCCGCAGTCGGACTGATCACCGCGGCCAGCGCGGTCCTCGCGGTGACCACCCAGCACCTGGTGCACGCGGCGCTGTGGCTGGTCGTCACTCTGGCCACCCTTGCCGGCTGCTATCTGGTGCTCGGCGCCGAGCTGGTGGCACTGGTACAGATCCTCGTCTACGTCGGGGCGGTCGTAGTACTTGTGCTCTTCGCCCTCATGCTGACTCGGGCGCCGATCGGGCGCACCCCGGAGCAGAGTTCCAGCTCCACCCAGCGGATCGCCGCAGCGTTCATCGGCGCCGGTACCACCGCACTGTTTGCGGGGGTCCTGCTGCCAGCCCTGGGCGGACAGATCCGGGCAACCAGGCCCGGTGACACGCAGAGCATCGCCACGCAGCTGTTCGGTGCGTGGGTGTGGCCCTTCGAGCTGCTCTCGCTGCTGCTGCTGATGGCCCTGATCGCCGCGCTGGCCGTGTCTCGCATGCCATCGCGGTCGAAGACCGCCACCCAGGGGGAGTCAGCATGATCCATCTGTGGCTGCCGCTCATGCTCGTCTGCGTCCTTGCCGGGACGGGAGCGTATGGGGTGCTGGCCCGGCGCAACGCCGTGCTGGTCCTGATCGGTGTCGAGCTCCTCCTCAATGCCGCCAACCTGCTCTTCGTCACGATGGGCTCGGTGTTCACTGACACGTTGCGCACCGGCCACGTCCTGACTCTTTTCCTCATTACCATCGCCGCTGCCGAGATGGGGGTCGCGCTGGCCGTGATCCTGGCTCTGTTCCGCGACCGTGGCCACATCGACCTGAGCGAGCCCGGTTCATGAGCGATTCCGTTTCACTGGCCGCCCGTCTGGTCGTCCTCGTCCCCTTCATCGCCTCCATCATCGGTTTGCTGGTGGCCCGTCGCCGGCGGCTCAGTGCCTTCGTTGCCTCCAGCGGTGCGGTGATCACGCTGCTGGCCGGCACCTACGTCCTGTACGGCGTCCACAACAAGCCCTATACGGCTAACGTCTCCACCATCGGGGCGCTCCCGCTGGGCCAGCTGCAGATGCCGCTGAACCTGCTGGTCGACAACCTGAGCGCGATCGTGGTGGTCGCCGTGGCCATCGTGGGACTGGCCGTTCAGCTGTTCTCCACGTGGTACCTGCATGAGGACGATCGCTTCGGGGTCTTCGTCGCATCGGTCTCCCTGTTCCTGGCCGCCATGTTCCTGGTGGTTCTCTCGGGTGACCTCGTCCTCACGCTCATCGGCTGGGAGGTCATGGGCTGGTGTTCCTACCTGCTGATCGGGCACAACAGCCGGCTGGAGTCCGCCCGACGTGCGGCCACCAAGGCCTTCCTGGTCACCCGGATCGCCGACCTGGCGTTCGTGGTCGGCCTGATCATCCTGGCGTCCCGCTTCTCCACGACATCCATCCCGGTCCTGATCGCCGGCTGGACGGACACGCCAGGCTCGACCCTGACCGCCGGGTTGCTGTGCCTGCTCGTCGGGGTGGCCGGTAAGTCGGCACAGTTCCCCTTCCATGACTGGCTGCCGGATGCCATGGAGGGCCCCACGCCCGCCTCGGCTCTGATCCACGCAGCGACGATGGTTGCCGCCGGTACCTTCCTGCTGGCGCGCCTCTTCCCGATCTTTGTCCTGTCGGACCCGGCTCGCCTGGCACTCGCGGTGATCACCGCGATAACGATGGTCGGAGCGGCTGTTATCGCGTTCGGTCAGTCGGACCTCAAACGGATGCTGGCCTATTCCACCCTCAGCCAGATCGGCATCATGCTGTCCGCGCTCGCGGTGGCACCGGTGGAGGTCGGCTCTGGACCGGCCGTGTTCCACCTGTTGTCCCACGCGATGTTCAAGGCCCTGTTGTTCCTGTCGATCGGCTGGCTCAGCGTCCTGGTGGCCGGCACCGCGGCGGTGAAGCTCTCGGGCGGGGTGCGCTACCACCCGCAGCTGAAGCTGCCGCTCGCGATCGGGCTGCTGTCACTTGCCGGAGTTCCGCCGCTGGTCGGGTTCGTCTCCAAGGAGTACGTCCTGGGCGCGGCCTTCGACAACGTGACCGAGCTGGGCTCGGCGGCCGGCTGGATCGTCCTTATCGCGTTCGGCGTGACAGTGGTCCTGACAGCGGCTTACTGCACTCGCGCCTGGCTGGTGCTGACTCACCTCGAGCCTCAGGAGGAGGCCCACCGCAAGGCCACCATCGAGGCGTCCCACACGGTCGTGGAGGTCAGCCTCACCGAGATCTTCACGGAGCCGGCACCACTGGTTCCAGGCACCGTGTCGACGGCAACCTCGCAGGACGAGGGTCACGGCCATCATGCGGAGATATTTACCGGGGCCCGGATGGCGATCGGCGTTCTCGCCTTCCTGACCGTCGTCGGCGGTCTGATCATCTTCACGCCCCTCGTCGGGGTCAAGCCGCACCTGGTCTGGTACCTGGCGGTCAGCTCGCTGCTGCTGATCCTGCTGGCCTGGCTGGTGGTGGGGCGGCTGGCGTCGCTGAACAGCAGTGGTGACGCGGCCGACATCCTGGGCGCCCGCCGAATAGCGTTGTTCGACAAGGATCTTGGAGCGGACGGTATCTATGTCGCAGTGGTTTCCCCGGTGGTCAAGCTGGCCCAGATCGTGGTGACAGCGGACCGCGAGGTGATTGACGCCTATGTACGCGGGACCGTCGTGGTGACGCGATGGATCGGCGTCACCAGCGAGCGGGTGCACACCCGCAAACCGTCCAGCTATCTCGTCTGGGTGCTGCTCGGACTGCTGGCTGTCGGCGTCTCTGGCGTGACGTTGTGGTAGCCCTGCTGGTCGGAGCCATGGTGCTCCCGGCCCTGACCGGAACTGCCCTGATTCTCTCCGGGCGTGTCTTCAGGCCGATGGCCGAGCGCGCCGCGAACACGCTGACCCTGGTGTCGAGCGTTGTCACGGCCGTCCTGGTCATCGCCGTCGTGATGAAGCGCCCCGTGCTCGACCAGGCGTGGCTTCCATCGCTCGGGATCAGGCTGCACTTCGCTGTCGACGGCATCAGCGCGCCCCTCTTGATTCTCAGCGCCGCGCTGAGCATCGCCGTCGTGGTTCAGACCCGGTCTCGGCCGCCGCACGGCGCCTCACCCTCGACGTTCTACGGATGTCTGCAGCTGGTCGAGCTGGGTGCACTTGCCACCTTCCTGGCCCGCGATGCACTGATCTTCTATGTGTCCTTCGAAGTGGTGCTCATCCCCATGTGGGTGCTGATCGCTCGCTACGGCGACTCCCGAGATCTGGCCGCACGCCGAGACGCCTCTGGCCGCTTCGTGCTGTATACCGTGCTCGGCTCGACGCTGATGCTGATCGGGATCCTGGCCCTGGTGCAGGCTTCGGGCACTGCCAACATCGATGCTCTCGCGGCTGCCCGCGGCGTGGGGATCGAGAGGCACACCCAGATCATCATCGCGGCGCTGCTCCTGGTCGGCATGGGCATCAAGGTCCCCGTGTGGCCGCTGCACACCTGGCTTCCTCCCGCACACACCATCGCGCCCACCGCCGGCTCGGTGCTGCTGGCGGCCATCCTGCTGAAGATGGGCACGTACGGGATCGTGCGGCTCGTGATCGCGCCCCTGCCCATCGGTTTCGGTGCTCTGGCGCCGGCTTTCGCCGTGGTCGGCGTGATCGGCATCGTCTGGGGTGGTCTGGCCTGTCTGGTCGAGAACGACCTCAAGCGGCTCATCGCCTACTCCTCGGTTGCTCACATGGGCTTCGTGGTTCTCGGGCTGTCCAGCGGGACGACCGTGGGGCTGCAGGCGGCGTTGTTCGCCAACATCGCCCATGGCGTGGTCTCGGCCCTGCTCTTCTTCATCGTGGGCGGGCTCAAGGAGCGCTGGGGATCGGCCGATCTGGCTACCGCACGCGCTGCCCTGCGTGAGATCTCACCGCGCCTCGGTATCGCCCTGGTCGTCGGCTTTGCCGCGTCGCTCGGCCTGCCCGGCCTGGTGGGTTTCTGGGGTGAGTTCCTGGCGATGTACTCCGCCTGGAACCCTGCGCCCGACCGTCCGCAGACCCTGATGCGTTTCCTGGTCGTCGTGGCCGTGCTGGGTGCCGGAGTCTCCGCTGCCTACTCGCTACGCGTGCTGAAGCTCATCTGGTCCGGCGACCGCACCACACCAGCGCATGACGACGCCCATGGCGGCGAATGGTCTGTCATGGCTGTCCTGGTCGCCGCCGTCCTGGTTCTGGGCGTGGCCCCGGGACTGGTCCTGAACTCGACCTACAAAGACGTCGCCGCCATCACCATGGAGGTGTCTCGATGAGCCAGTCCCTCGTCAGCATCAACGCCGGGGTTCTCCTGCCGGTGCTCGCGCCGGCAGTCGGAGCGGCCGTTGTCCTGGTCACCGACGTGGCGGTGCAGCATCTGCGCCGGGTGCACTACGTGATTGCCCTGGTCAGCCTCCTGATCGGCACCGTGGCAACATTCGCCGGGCTGGGCATGGCTGCCGGTGGCGCTCGCCGGACACTGTGCCTGCCCGGATCCAGCCAGTGCATGTATGCCGCGGACTCGGTGGCATCGACCCTTCAGCTTGCTGCGCTGCTGGCCGCCGTCCTGACCTTGCTGCTGAGCTGGCCGGACGACAAGAAGGAGTCACCCGGCAGCACCGCGGTCGTCGTCAGCCTCGTGCTGGCAGCCACCGCCGGGGCGACGGCTGTGGCCGGTGCCCGGGACGTTGGTTCCTGGCTGGTCGCCCTCGAGCTGGCGACCCTGCCGGTGGTGGCGCTGGTTGCCCTCCGTGGTGCGCGCTCTGCTATCTCGGGTGCGATCGCCCTGCTCACCACCTCCCTGGTCTCATTCGGCCTGCTGGCACTCTCGGCCGCCTTGTGGTTCACGGCGACCGGAAGCGGCTTCCTGACGTCGACGGCGGCGATGGTCGCTGTCAACGATCCGGTCAGGCGCCCGATCCTGGTCCTGGCCGTGGTGGTCGCGATTGCCGGGATCGGCTTCAAGCTCTCTCTCGTGCCGTTCCATGCCTGGACACCTGAGACCTACGACGGGGCCCCTCTGCCGATCGCAGCCTTCCTGGCCGGAGTCTCCAAGGTTGCCGCCCTGGCTGCCCTGCTCATCGTGATCCGGGCCGTCGCACCGCTGGATCAGGCTCCGCTGGCGGCTATCGCCATCGTCTCGGCGGTGAGCATGACGCTGGGCAACATCATGGCCCTGAGACAGAACGGCGTGATCCGGCTGCTGGCCTGGTCGACGGTGGCGCAGGCCGGCTGGGTGGTCTTGCCTCTGGCTGCCGTCTCGGCCGCGTCGGTGCGGGCATCCGGCGCCTACCTGCTGGCTTATGTCCTGGCCACGCTGCTGGCTTTTGCCGTCATCGCCGCTCTGGTCCAGGTGATGGGCGCGACCCGAGCCCGTGACATCGCGCAGTACCGCGGGCTTCTGGGGCAGCACCCCATTCTGGCCAGTGCCCTCGGGCTGGCCCTGCTGTCCCTGGCCGGGCTCCCCCCGGGCTTCCTCGGCCTGGTGGCAAAGGTCGCGGCGCTGGGGCCTGTGGTCACCAGTGAGCTGTGGCTGCTGGCGGTCGTCGCCGCGGTGAACGCCGTTCTGGGTGTGGCCGTCTACCTGCGGTGGCTGCTGATCATCATCTCCACCCCTGAATCCGCGGCCCAGGTCAGCACCCCCGCCGTTCCTGAGGGAAACACGCTGGTGGTGGAGCAGGCCGTGAAGGTCCACCCGGCGACTCTTGTCGCGGTCGGCGTGAGCGCCGTGGGGCTGGTGCTGACCAGCCTGAGCCCGCAGCTGATTCTGGGGCTGCTCGGGAAGTAGGCCCTCTGGCGGGGGTGAGTTCCCCTGTCGGAGAGGGCGGCTGGCTGCCGTCCGGAACATCACGCCTAGCAGCCACGTTGGGAAGAACATGCACAACCATTACAACGGGCTGAAGACCACGCTGCTCTTCAGTGGTATCTTCGCCGTCCTGCTCGCCCTCGGCTCCGTGTTCGCAGGGGGCAGCTACATCTGGGCCTTTGCCCTGTTCGGGGTCGTCATGACGGCCTACGGGTACTGGAACAGCGACAAGATCGCGATCAAGGCCATGCGCGCGCGGCCGGTCACCGAGGATGAGGCCCCGGCGATGTACCGCATCGTGCGCGAGCTCTCGACGGCCGCGACCAAGCCGATGCCCCGGCTGTTCATCTCGCCGACCGAGGCGCCCAACGCCTTCGCCACCGGGCGCAACCCCTCCCATGCGGCGGTCTGCTGCACCCAGGGGATCCTGGAGCTGCTCGACGAGCGAGAGCTCCGCGGAGTGCTGGGCCACGAGCTGATGCACGTCTACAACCGCGACATCCTGACGTCCTCGGTGGCGGCCGCCGTGGCCGGGGTGATCACCAGCGTCGCCCAGATGTTCATGTTCATGAGCATGTTCGGCGGCGGGGGCCGCGAGGGCGAGGACCGGGGCAACCCGATCGCCATGTTGGCCATGGCCCTGCTCGCGCCGCTTGCTGCGACCACGATCCAGCTGGCGATCACCCGGACCCGTGAGTACGACGCCGACGAGGACGGCGCGAAGCTGACCGGAGACCCGCTGGCCCTCGCCTCGGCGCTGCGCAAGCTCGAGCGTGGGACGGCCGCCGCACCCCTGGCACCCCAGCGTGACCTGGTCAACGCCAGTCACATGATGATCGCCAACCCGTTCCGGCCGCAGGATGTCTCGAAGCTGTTCTCGACCCACCCGCCGATGGCCGACCGGATCGCCCGGCTGGAAGCCATGGCCACCGGATACCGCGGGTACTGACAGATCGTCGTCCGGCACCTTCTGAAAGAGTGCTGGCATGACCAATCTGACCCTTCTGGAAGCCGGGGCGCGATCCGCCCTTCTCGATGTCACCGGATACCGCATCGAGCTCGACCTGGCGCGGGGGGACACGACCTTCGAGTCCCTGAGCACGGTGCGTTTCGGGTGCGCTGAGGTGGGGGCGTCAACGTTCCTGGACGTCAAGCCGCAGCAGCTGCACCGGGTCACCCTCAACGGCACTGAGATCGACCTGGCCGGCTTCGACGGCGAGCGGATCGGGCTGACCCCGCTGGCTGCCGAGAACGAGGTCGTTGTCAGAGCGACGATGAGGTACAGCAACGACGGGCAGGGCCTGCACCGGGCGGTCGACTCCGCTGACGGGAAGCACTACGTCTACGGGCACTCGTTCCTGGATGCCGCCCCCAGGGTCTACGGGTGCTTCGACCAGCCCGACCTCAAGGCGCCCTACGACGTGAGCGTGACCGCGCCGCCCGGGTGGATCGTGCTGGGCAACGGCGCCGCCAGCCAGACCGGTGAGGGGTGCTGGGCGCTGGCCACGACGAAGCCGCTGTCCACCTACTTCTTCACCGTGTGCGCCGGGCCGTATGCCTCGGTCACCTCCGTGCATGACGGTATCCCGCTGGGCCTGCACGCCAGGGCGTCGCTGCGGGAGCCGCTGGAGCGCCAGGCCGAGCAGATGCTCACAGTCACCGCTCAGTCCTTCGACTACTACCACTCGCTGTTCGGCATCCGCTACCCGTTCGGGGAGTACCACCAGGTCTTCGTGCCCGAGTTCAACGCCGGTGCCATGGAGAACCCCGGATGCGTGACCCTGCGGGACCAGTACGTCTTCCGCGGCGCGATGACCCACGACGAGGTGCTGACCCGGTCCAGCACGATCACCCACGAGATGGCTCACATGTGGTTCGGCGACCTGGTGACCATGAAGTGGTGGGACGACCTGTGGCTGAACGAGTCCTTCGCCGAGTACATGTCCCACCGGACGCTCAGCGAGGCGACGGAGTTCGGCGACGCCTGGGTCGACTCCTCGATGGCTCGCAAGCCCTGGGGGTATGCCGCCGAGAGGATGCCCTCGACGCACCCGGTGGCCGGCTCGCCCGCGCCGGACGCACAGTCGGCGCTACAGAACTTCGACGGCATCTCGTACGCCAAGGGGGCCGCGACCCTGCGTCAGCTGATCGCGCATATCGGCGATCCCGCGTTCATCTCCGGCGTGCGCGAGTACCTGCGCCTGCACGCCTTCGGCAACGCTGAGCTGGCGGACTTCCTCGGGGCCATGGAGCGGGCCAGCGGCAAGGACCTGCAGGGCTGGGCCGATGCCTGGCTGCGGACCGCGGGCCTGGACGCTATCTCGGTCGAGACCTCCCCGGACCAGGGGACCATCAGGTCGGCCACCATCCGCCGGACGCCCCCGACGGACTACCCGGCGAGTCGCCCGCACAGCATTGATGTTGCCGGGTTCTCGGGCGGCACCGAGGTGTTCCGGGTGCTCACCACGGTGGACCAGGACGAGACAGCCCTGCCTGACCTGGTCGGCCGGCCGAACGCGCAGATGCTGATCCCCAACGCGACCGACCTGACCTGGGCCACCGTCAAGCTCGACCCGGCCACCCTCGCGGCCACCCCGGCGGAGCTTCCGATGGTGCCACAGACGGAGGCCCGAGCGGTCGTCTGGACGGCCCTGGTCGACGGAGTGGCCCTGGCCGAGATCGACCCGCGACACCTGCTGGCAGTGCTGGCCACCTCGTGGGCCGGCGAGCCCAACCAGTCGATCATCAACCGGGTCGGACTGCTGATGACCCAGCGGATCATCCCGGCATTCATCCCGTCCGGTGAGCAGGCTGGCGCCGAGGCCGTCATCGCCACCGCGGCGGCAACGATGCTCGCCGCTGCGCAGCCGGGCTCCTCGCGCGCCCTGGTGGCCGCCCGCTACCTGGCGACCACATCGGGCGACGAGGCCCTGCTAGGCCGCTGGGCGGCCGGTGAGCAGCTCCCAGAGGGCCTGCAGGGCGACTCCGACTTCCGCTGGGTGGTGCTGGGCAACCTGGCCCGGCGGGGCGCTCTCGGGCCGGACCAGCTGGACGCCGCGCTCGAGGACGATCGCACCATGGCGGGCAACCTGAAGTGGCTGCAGACCAAGGCCTCGGCGCCGGACCCGGAGGCCAAGACCTGGGCCTGGGAGCAGCTGACCGGCGGGCATGGGCGATCCAACTACGAGCTGAACTCCCTGGCCGCCGGCTTCTGGCAGGCCGGCGAACAGGACGTCCTGCGGCCCTACGTCGCCCGCTACTTCTCCGACGTGCCGGCTCTGGCCGGGCGGATCGGTGAGGATGCCCTGGCCAGGGTGGCCGCGCTCGCCTACCCGTCCAGCCTGGTCGAGGCGTCCACGGCGGAGCAGTCGGCCGCCGCACTGCGGCGCCAGGACCTCACGGCGTCGGTGTACCGGGCCGTGGTGGACGCAGACTCCCAGCTCCGTGAGGCCCTGGCGTCTCGGGCGGCCTTCGGATGGGGCCCCATCGACGATCAGCGATAGTTGGTGAACTGAACGGCGACCTCGAGGTCGGCGCCGCGCAGCATCGCCATGACGTCCTGAAGGTCGTCCTTGGACTTGCTGGACACCCGTAGCTCGTCGCCCTGAATGAGCGGCTTTACGGTCTTACCGAACTCGTCACGGATCATCTTGGCGATCTTCTTGGCGTCCTCCTGGGTGATCCCGTCTTTCAGGGAGGCCTCAAGGCGATACTCCTTGCCGGAGAGCGCAGGCTCCTTCTCGCCGAGGTCCAGGGCCTTGAGCGAGACGTTGCGCTTGACCAGCTTGGTCTGGAAGACGTCAAGGACTGCCAGCACGCGTTCGGGTGAGTTGGCCTTGATCAGGATGTTCTCCCCGCTCCAGTCGATGGAGGCCCCGACGTTCTTGAAGTCGTACCGCTGCGAGATCTCCTTCTGGGACTGGGTCAGCGCGTTGCTGACCTCCTGCTTGTCGACCTTGCTCACGACGTCGAACGACGCGTCTGCCATGGTGGCTCCTTCGGTGTCTCTGGTGGGCTCGACCCCCTCAGTGATACGAGGGGATGGCGTGCTGTTCTCCGTGCTGAAGTCCGCCCCGATTGGACGGACCCCGTGGTCTCCTTGCTATCCTTCCATCCGCACCTAGGCAGGTTGCCCGAGCGGCCAATGGGAGTGGACTGTAAATCCATCGCGAAAGCTTCGAAGGTTCGAATCCTTCACCTGCCACCACGTGCTGAAAGGGCCCCTGACC
>JBBRZQ010000073.1:0-21641 GCA_038236535.1 Actinomycetales bacterium | reverse complement strand
CATGTGGTGCCGCTCGGCCGCCTCGTCGACGGCGTCGCGTTCGTCGACGACGTAGACCGCCCAGTCGGCGCCCTCGGCGTCGTCCTCGCCGGCGAGCGCCTCCCGGATGACCCGCACCTGGGCGTAGTCGTGCCGGTCGAGGCTGTCCGCGACCGCCTCGGCCACGTCGCGGTCGGGGAAGACGAGCAGGTGCTCAATCGGGGGCGTCACCGGACGGGCCGCCACACGACGAGAGCCTGCGACGCGGAGAGCATGCGCGGCGGTCGTTCGCCAGGGCGCATGGTCATGATGTCACCGCGCCTGCCGGCCGCGAAGACCCTGTTGCCAGAAGCGGTCCGGGCGTTGATCTGGTCGAGCTCGGTGGCCAGCTCGGCGACCTTGGCGCGCAGGGCGACGACCTGGTTCTCCAACTGGAGGATGCGCTGGATGCCGGCGAGGGACACGCCCTCCTCCTGGGAGAGGCGCTGCACCTCGCGCAGCAGCGCGACGTCGCGGCCGGAGTAGCGCCGGCCCCCGCCGCGCGTGCGTGACGGGGAGACGAGCCCGATCCGGTCGTACTGCCGCAGGGTCTGCGCGTGCATCCCGGCGAGCTGGGCGGCGACCGAGATCACGAACACCGGTGTGTCGTCGTCGGGCCCGAAGCTCGAGACGGTGGAGCGGTCGCTCGCCATGGCTCCTCCGATCAGGTCCGGGCCCGCTCGAAGAGCTCCGCGCGCGGGTCGACGTCGGCCTCGTCAGTCCGGAGCCGTTCGACGGCCTCGCGCGCGGCGTCGGTGAGCCGCTGCGGCACGACGACGAGCACCCTGACGAGGAGGTCTCCGGCGGAGTCCGTCCGCGTGACGCCTCGGCCCTTGACGCGCAGGACGCGTCCGCTCGGGGTGCCGGGGGCCACCTTGACCTTGACGGGAGTCCCGTCGAGGGTCGGCACCGAGACGGTCGCCCCCAGCGCCGCCTCCGCGAAGGTCACCGGCAGGTCCACCGTGAGATGGTCTCCGTCGCGACCGAAGACGGGGTGCTTCTGCACCGTGACGCTGAGGATGAGGTCGCCGGCCGAGGCACCGGAGTCGCCCGCGGATCCCTTGCCCCGCAACCGGATCTTCTGCCCGTCACGCACGCCCGGGGGGATGCGGGTGGTGATCCGCTGGCCGTCGGCCGTCGTCAGGGTGACCGTCGAACCGGTCACCGCGTCGCGGAAGGGGATGGTCACGCGGGCCTGCGCGTCCGTGCCCCGGCGCGGTCCGCGCGAGGCGCCGTAGGGGTCGTACCCGGCATACGAACCACCGGGGTATGCCGTGCCGCCGCCTTGCGAGAACAGCCCACCGAGGAGGTCCTCGAGATCGGGCTGGCCGCCGCCGCTGGTGGTCGTGTAGCGCGTGCGGGACCCCCCGCCGCTCTGGCCACCGGCTCCGAACATGCCGGAGAAGAGGTCGTCGAAGCCGCCGCCGCCCCCGCCGCCCGGGGCGAACCGCGCGCCGCCGCGCGACATGGCGCGGATCTGGTCGTACTCCTGGCGCTTCTCCGGGTCGGAGAGGACCGAGTAGGCCTCGCCGATCTCCTTGAACCGCGCCTCGGCAGCCGTGTCCCCGGCGTTCTGGTCGGGGTGCATCTTGCGGGCGAGCTTGCGGTAGGCCTTCTTGACGGCCGCGGCGTCCGCGGCGTGGGGCACGCCGAGGATGGCGTAGAAGTCCTTGTCGAACCAGTCCTGGCTAGCCATCTCGGCGTCCCTCCTCCCAGGTGCTGACGTTACTGCGGGTCGGCAACGGAGACCCGCGCCGGGCGGACGACGCGCTCGCCGACCTTGTAGCCGGGCTGGAGCACGTGGACGACGGTCGTCGTCGTGGCGCTCTCGGGCAGCTCGGCCTCGACGTGCATGAGCGCCTCGTGCACAGTGGGGTCGAACGGCTCGCCCTCGGCGCCGAGCGCCGTGACGCCGAACCGCGCGAGCACGGCCTCGAGCTTGTCGGCGATCGCGGCGAAGGGGCCGCCGTCGAGGTCGCCGTGCTGGCGGGCCAGGTGGATGTCGTCGAGGACCGGGAGGAGGGCCTCGATGACCACGGTGACCCCCTGCTCGCGGGCGAGGTCGCGGTCGCGGTCGACCCGCTTCTTGTAGTTGACGTACTCCGCGCTGACCCGGCGCAGGTCGTCGAGGTGCTCCGCGGCGCGCTTGGTGTCGGGATGCACATCGGACGCGGAGGTTCCCTCGCCGGCCTCGGGGTCGGGGTCGTCCAGGTCGGCGAGGTCGGGGTCGGTGACGTCGGGGTCGGTGACGGGGTCGTCGTTGAGGGCCTCGGTGGTCACGGTGTCCTCTCTGGGCGCCTCGCGGCGTGGCGCGTCGTACTCGTCGTACCCGCCGGGCTCGTCGGAGCCACGGCCTCCGCTGCCGCCCTGACCGGACCGGCCGGCGTGCCGCGTCTCGGCCCTGCGTGTGGGATCGGCGTGCCAGGTGTCGGCGGGCGGGGTGGGGCCGGCCTCCACCGACCCCACCTCCCCACCGGCGACGTCAGGGTCGTCGTGGTGATCGCTCACCCGCGGTCCTGCGGCTTCTCGTCGTCGACGACCTCGGCGTCGACGATGTCGTCGTCGCTCTTGGTGTCCTGCGGACCGGCGTGGTCGTGCTGGCCCGCGGCGCCGTCGGCGGGGCCGGCCTCGTTCGCGGCGGACGCGGCATACATCGCCTGGCCCATCTTCTGCGAGACCTCGCTGAGCGCGGCCGTCTTGGCTTTGATGTCTTCGACGTCGGTGCCCGGCGCCTCGCGGGTGCCGACAGAGGTCTTGAGGTCGGCGAGCGCCTTCTCGACGTCGCCCTTCTCGGCCGCGGGGATCTTCTCGGCGTTGTCGGCGAGGAACTTCTCCGTCGAGTAGACGAGCTGCTCGGCGGCGTTTCGGGCCTCGATCTCTTCGACCCGCTTCTTGTCCTCGTCGGCGTGCGCCTCGGCTTCCTTGACCATGCGCTCGATCTCCTCCTTGGGCAGCGCCGAGCCGCCGGAGATCGTCATCGACTGCTCCTTGCCGGTGCCCTGGTCCTTGGCGGAGACGTGGACGATGCCGTTGGCGTCGATGTCGAAGGTGACCTCGATCTTGGGCACGCCTCGCGGCGCCGGAGCGACGCCGGTCAGCTCGAAGGTGCCGAGAGCCTTGTTGTGCTTGGCGATCTCGCGCTCGCCCTGGAAGACCTGGATGAGGACGGACGGCTGGTTGTCGTCGGCCGTGGTGAAGATCTCGCTGCGCTTGGTCGGGATCGCCGTGTTGCGCTCGATGAGCTTGGTGAACCGGCCGTGCTGGGTCTCGATCCCCAGGCTGAGCGGCGTGACGTCGATGAGGAGGATGTCCTTGCGCTCGCCCTTGAGGACGCCCGACTGCAGGGAGGCACCCACCGCCACGACCTCGTCGGGGTTGACGCCCTTGTTGGGCTCCTTGCCCCCGGTGAGCTCGGTGACGACCCTGGACACCGCGGGCATGCGGGTCGAGCCGCCGACGAGGACGACGTGGTCGATGTCGCCGACCTTGATGCCGGCGTCGGCGATGACCTTCTGGAAGGGCGCCTTGGTGCGCTCGAGGAGGTCGGCGGTCAGCCTCTCGAACTGCGCCCGGGAGAGCTGCTCGTCGAGGTGGATCGGGCCGTTCTCGGACATCGAGAGGTACTGCATGTTGATGTTCGTGTTCGTCGAGGAGGACAGCTCCTTCTTGGCCTGCTCCGCGGCGTCACGAAGGCGCTGCATGGCGATCCGGTCCTTGGAGAGGTCGACGCCGCTGCTGCTCTTGACGGTGTTGAGGAGGTGGTCGACGATCCGCTCGTCCCAGTCGTCGCCGCCGAGCTTGTTGTCGCCGTTGGTCGCCCGCACCTGGATCGTCGAGAAGCCGTCCTCGGGGTCCTTGCCCACCTCGAGGAGCGACACGTCGAAGGTGCCCCCACCGAGGTCGAAGACGAGGATGAGCTCGTCCTCCTTGCCCTTGTCGAGACCGTAGGCGAGGGCGGCCGCGGTCGGCTCGTTGATGATCCGCAGGACATTGAGGCCCGCGATCTCGCCGGCCTCCTTGGTGGCCTGCCGCATGTGGTCGTCGAAGTATGCAGGCACGGTGATGACGGCGTCGGTCACGCTCTCACCGAGGTAGGACTCCGCGTCGCGCTTGAGCTTCTGGAGGATGCGGGCGCTGATCTCCTGCGGGGTGTACGTCTTGTCGTCGATCTGCGTGCTCCAGTCGGTGCCCATGTGGCGCTTCACCGAACGAATGGTGCGGTCCACGTTGGTGACGGCCTGGCGCTTGGCGATCTCGCCGACGAGCACCTCGCCGTTCTTGGAGAACGCGACGACCGAGGGGGTGGTGCGCCCACCCTCGGCGTTCGCGATGATGGTCGGCTCGCCGCCCTCGAGGACGGCGACGGCCGAGTTGGTGGTGCCGAGGTCGATTCCGACCGCACGTGCCATGGTGAGCTCTCCTGTTGCTGGGCTTGCTTCTGGTGGTTGCTGGACTGTGCCGGTATGCCGTGGTGCGGGGAGCGCTCGCGCGCTCGTCCCGGTCGGGCTTCACGTCCCAATCTTCTCCGCGAGGTCTCAGTTGTCAAAACCACGCTCGGCAAAGTTGCGTACGTCAGACTCAACTCTGCGTCAGAGCCAGATGTTCCCGCCGTTTCAAGCACTTGCCGCTGGGGCGTGCTGTAGGAATCCGGATTTCGTGTCGGAGTTCCACTTTCGTGTCGGTGGCGTGTCGGTGTTCCACTTTCGTGTCGGTGCGGAGGACTCTGAGTGTGTGGTCGCAGCGGCAGCGTTGGACACCGAGGTGCGCTATGTCAGCGCCGACGGGGAGGATGTCTCCACGTCGTTGGGTGAGCTGGACGGCGATCGGGCTGTGCACGGTCGGCCGGTGCGCGTGATCCGCTCCTTTGCTGGGCAACGGCACTATCCGGGGTTGTTCTGGTCGTCGACCACGGGCGTGCATGTCGGGTACGAGAGCCTGCTGGAGCTGGATCGCCTGTGGCTCGCCGACTTCGACCGGGAGGTCGCATGGATCGCGGCTCAGCCTCTCTGGCTGTCGGGGATGGACGGTGCCTCCCGGCGGCGGCATGTGCCTGATCTCCTGCTGAAGCTTCGTGATGGCGGTTTTGTCGTGGTGGACGTCAAACCGGCCAAGTTCGCCGCTCGTGAGGAGGTCGCGGCGGTTTTCAGCTGGACGGGACGACTCGTGGCGGCGAAGCGGTGGCGATATGAGGTGTGGTCCGGCGCGCCCGAGATGTTGCTGGCGAACGTGCGGTGGCTTGCCTCGGCGCGCCGGATCGAGCTCGTGCACCCGATGGCTCTTGAGGTTGTGGGCCAGGTTGGCCTGTCCGGGATGACCATCACCGAGATCTGTACGGCGGCGTCAACCCGGGTTCCGGAGCTGCTTGTGAAGCCGGCGGTCATGTCGCTGCTCTGGTCGGGGGCATGGGTGACCGACCTCCTGACGCCGTTGTCCGGTGAGTCGGTTGTGACGTGGGCCGAGGAGGCCACCACATGACGGCTCGGGTGGTCGAGGTTGGCGTGGGGACCCAGGTGTGGTTCGAGGGGTCGGTCTGGTGGGTTGAGGAGGTGGCTTCGGAGACTGTGACGCTGGCCGCGGGGCAGCTTCTGCGCACGGTCGCGACGCGCCTGCTGGCGACCCAAGTGGTGGTCATGGCCGACGGCCCGAGCGCCCCCGACGATGAGGATCTCGTGCCCGTGCTCCTGAGCAACCTTGCGCCCAGGGAACGTGCGGTCCTGGAGGAGCGCGCTGGTAATGTCCGCGCGCTCCTGGATGAAGTCTCCGTGAGCGGCGCCGGTCGGCTGCGTCGGCGCTACGCCATCAAGGCTGCCGAGCTTGAGGTCTCGGTGCGGACGTTGGAGCGTTGGGTCGCGGCCTACCGTGAGTCCGGGGTGGCGGGCCTGGCGGACAGCAGGTTGCTGGGCCGGTATTCCAGTGGGGTCGACCCACGGTGGGACGCCGCGTGCCTGCAGGTCCTAGCCGATCTGACGGATGCTTCGACGCCGACGATGAACGTCGTGCTCGCCCGCATCAGCCGGCAGGTCGAGGCCGAGCATGGCGCGGGCGTTGTCCCGCTTCCAGCGAAGACGACGGCCTACCGACGACTGAAGGCACTGGCCAAGGGCACCCACGCGTTCGGCAGCGGCAAGGGCCGCCGGTCGGTGGCGGAGCGCCCGAAGGGTGTGTACGGGCGGCTGGCTGCGACCCGTCCGGGTGAGTTCGTGGTCCTGGACACGACGCCGTTGGACGTGTTCGCGATGGAGCCGGTGACGCTGCGCTGGGTGCCGGTGGAGCTGACGGTGGCGATGGACCTGTTCGACCGGTGCATCGTGGGTCTGCGGTTGCAGCCGGTCTCGACGAAGTCTCAGGACGTGGCGAATGTGTTGTTCCAGGCGGTGACCCCACAGTCGAGCGACCCGGCCGAGGACTCCACCGGGTGGCCCTTCCATGGGGTGCCGCGCAATGTGTTGTTCGGCACCGAGGAACCGGACGGGGTCTCCGCGCAGCGGGTCGCCGGGCTGCCGGCGTGTGTGCCAGAGACGATCGTGGTCGACCACGGCAAGCAGTACCTGTCTTCGCACGTGATCGGGGTGTGCGCCCGGTTGGGGATCAGCGTCCAGCCGGCGATCCCGCACAAGCCGACCGACAAGCCCACGGTGGAACGGTTCTTCAAGACGTTGCGCCAGAGCCTGCTGCAGCACCTGCCGGCGTACAAGGGCCCGGACGTGTACTCCCGCGGGAAAGACATCGAGGGTCAGGCGTTCCTGTTCGTCTCCGAGCTGGAGCAGATCATCCGCGAATGGGTCGGCACCGTCTATCACCACACCAAGCACGCCGGGTTGTGCGTGCCGCAGTGGCCCGGTGCGGCGTTCTCCCCGGCGGAGATGTTCCAGGTCGGGCTGGCCAGGGCCGGGTCGCTGCGTCTGCCGGCCCGGCCGGAGCTGGCGTACGAGTTCCTCAACGTGGCCTGGCGCACCATCCAGCACTACGGCGTCGAGATCGACGGCCGCCGGTACAACGGGCCCGGCCTGAACCTGCACCGGGGCCACCGCTCCCCCTACGGCGGCGCGAACGCCGGGAAGTGGCCGTTCAGCGTCGATGTCCACGACGTGCGGTTCGTCTACTTCAAGGACCCGGACACCCACCACTGGCACCGCCTGGAATGGGAACACGCGCCCGGATTGACGACGCCGTTCAGCGCGGACGCCGCCGAGTACGCCAAGCAGGTCGCCGTCCGGTCCAACCGGCACGTCGACCCCGCCCAAGCTGTCCAGGACCTGCTCGCGGACTGGGCCAAGGGCGAGGTCCTGACCCGCCGGAGTCGTGCCCTCGCCCGCCGGCTCAGCTCCCAACGCGCCCATCGTTAGGAAAACGACCCGAGCGGCGCGCCCGAGACCGTCGATGCCGCCCGGGAGGTCTCCGCCCTGCCGTCGGTGGTGGACCTGCTGACCCGCCGCAACGCCAAGGAAAGCGGCGGCCTGCAGGTGGTCGATGACGTGGACGTGTTCGAGCGGTACTACGCGGCGCATCCGGAGGGTGGGTTCGAGGTGTTCGACGAGTGAGCAACCTGTGGGCGGCCTGGTTGTCCCGCAACGGGACTGACCGGTTCCAGCTGTCCCGAAAGACCGGCTGGGACGCGTTCGTCAACGCCGCCCAGCGTGAGCCTCTGCAGGTGCTGTCCCGCGCTGAGATGGCTGGCTTGTCCGCCGAAGAGCTGGAGGACTACATCCAGGCGCGGATGGTGTGGAACGCGAACCTGCCCACGGTGCGCACGACCCAACTGGATCTGGCCTACGGGATCATTGACCAGGTGATGGCTTCGGGCCACCGCGACGGTGATCGGCTCCGCGGGTCGGTCGTCATCGACGCCGCCCCGGGGCTGGGTAAGACCACGATCGCGACGCGATACGCGCGCGACTTCCACCGCCGGGTCTACCGGCGGGAAGGTCCACACACCCCGGAGGGTCATCAGCGGCTCCCGGTGGCGTTCATCCCGCTCAGCGCGGGGATCACGCTGAAGGGGTTGAACCAGAAGCTGCTGGCGTTCTATGGCCACCCCGGGGCGGACCGGGCCACCAGCTCGCGGCTGGCGTCCCTGGCGGTGGACTGCGTGACCTCCTGTCAGACCCGGCTGGTCGTGGTCGACGACCTGCACTTCGTCGACTTCAAGCACCGCAACGGCGTCGAGGTGTCCAACCACCTGAAGTGGCTGGCCAACGAGATGCCGGTCACCTTCATCTACACCGGGGTGCAGCTGTCCGAGAAGAAGTTCTTCGACGAGGGGCTGCTCGGCGAGCAGGCGGTGTACGCGCAAACCTCCCGCCGGGCCACCCGCTGCCCGGTTGCCCCGTTCACGATCGGCACCGACGCCGGGTTCCGGGCCTGGGTCGACCTGCTGTCGGCGATGGAGGGGCACGTCAAGCTTGCGGACGCCCGGCCCGCGATGCTGACCGACTCCGCTGGCGAGCTGCACCGGCGCACCCAAGGACACATCGCGTCGTTGACGAACCTGATCGACCGGGCCTGCTACCTGGCCATCACCACCGGGGTCGAGACCATCACCGCCGACCTGATCGCCGCCACCACTATTGACAATGCCGCCCAGTCCCTCAGCCGAACCGGCTGACACCGCGCTCAACCCCGCCGCACCGGCCCTTGAGCCAGGGGCTGGCAGGTCGGCAGGTCTGCCGTCGCCTCGTCTGATCCCGGCCGGATATGACCTGACCGCGCTGCCCCTGTTCGTCGTGCCCGCACCCGGGGAGCTGCTGAGCAGCTGGCTGGTGCGGTGGGCTCTGCGGTACGGGCTGCCGGTCAGCCAGCTGCTCGCTCAGGTCGGGATCAATCTCCCGTCGGCCCCAGCCGCCCGGCTGGAACGGCGGCTGCGCCGACGGCATACCGCGACGCTGACCTCCGCCGCCGGGATCCCCGCCCTGCCCCCGCAACCGGACACAGGCGCCGCGGCCAGCACGGGGACCCACCTGCTCGCGCAGGTGGAGGACTACCTGATCCGGTATCACCGGCGGGACACACCGTTGCCGACGTGGCACCGGTACTGCCCGGACTGCCTGGCCGAGTCCGGTGGGGTGTGGCTGGCCGAGTGGACCCAGCCCCTGCACACGATCTGCGTCACCCACCGCATGATGCTGCGTCGCTGCTGCCCCGGCTGCGGGCGGCAGCGGTTCTCCTCCCCCGCCTGGATGACCCACGACACCCCGGCCTGGATGTGCAGCGAACCGGCCCCCCAGCCCCCCGGGGACGCACGAACGCCACGGACCCGCCACCGGGTCTGCGGGAGGGACCTGCGCACCACCCCAACCGAGGCGGCCTCCGACGCCGACCTGGCCACCCAGCTGCGGCTGCGGGACCTGGCTGTCGCCGCCGCCAACGCACCTGATCGGCAGGACCGCAGTTACGGCGGGTTCCTGGCCAACAACCGGGCCGTCTTCGACGCCGCCCTGGAGCTGACTTTCGAACGGTTCGGAGACCTGCGGCCGCTGCTTCGTGACACCACCGCCCCTCGCGTCCTGCTTGACGCGGTGACGGCCGCGTTTCAGGTGCTCGACCAGCCCGACGCCGACGCGGCCGTCCATGTCGCATCCCAGTACGGACTGTTGCATCCAGCCGGCCCCGTCACCCCGATCGGGCCGGATCGGGTGCTAAGCCTGCGTCCGCGTAACCCGCTGCTCGCCTCCATACGACTGGCCACGCTTCACGATCGGCTCTCCCCCAGCGCTCAGCTAGTGTTCCGCACCGGCAGCGGCCTGCCTCGCTACCCCAGGCCCCAGCTGCGGCCAGCGGGCGCGGACCAGGCCCAGCTGGCATGGATCCCGCAGCTGATCTGGCCCGGACAGCTGACCCCGTGGATCGACGACCGCGACTTTCGGGACCGTGCCGCTGCCTCGATGCTGCCAGCCAAGGTCGGCAGCACCCGACCGTGGCGGTTCATCGCCCTTGACCTGGGTCTGCCCGCCAACCTGGCCCCCTACCCGGCCAACCTGGTCCGTTCCCTGAAACAGGACCGGACCTGGCCTGACGTGCTGGCTCGCCTCGATGATCTGGCCGGACGGCTCGAGCAGGAGCCGCCGCCGATCAACTACCAGGCCCGCCGGTGGACCGCCGCCCGCTACGACGACGTCATCGCCGCGGTCAACCACACCATGGCCTACCTCGGGCCGCCTCATCCCTGGTGCACCACCCACCTGCTGGTCGAGCTGTTCTGGCAGGTCTACACCGGCGGTGACCTGCGCTTGGCCGCACCCGCCACCGGCACCCTGCTCAACCCCGACCTGTACCACCAGCACGACCAAGACCCCGGCCCGCTGACCGACCCGCGGCTGCTGGCGTTCTTCACCGCCACCGCGCACGCCCTCAACCAAGCCACCGACGGCAACCCCGAACCGTTGACCTGGCGCCCGCCTTGAAGGCATCACGACGCCGGACCCCGCCGGCCTGAGATGTGGCCTGACCTCCGGCCCGACCCACCCCCGGTGGACGGCGACGAACTCCTCGCTCGTCGCTGGATGGCCGCAGCCGATCTGACATGGGCGCCGCCGCTGACGCTGCCCCGCCGAGGGGTGATCCTCGACTCGGTTACGGACATCGTCCTGGCGATGGCGGAGTCACCTGCCGGATCGCTCGTCGACCAGCCGGCCATGACCGAGCGGATCGCCACCTGGCTCCAGCAGCTCTACGGGATCGACCACGACGATGCGCTGGCCGAACTGGTTCCCGTCGCCACCGCCACCTACCAGGCGGTCAATGGTGTCCGCCATGACACGCGCCGGGTCGATCCGCTCTTCAGTCAGCAGCTGCGGCACACCTTCACTCTCGACGGGCGGCCTCTGGTCGGGCGAGGCGACGCGATCTGGGACATCGGCCACGAATGGAAGCCCGCACCGCCCCGAAAGCCCAGAGGGGGAGCCAAGGCACGGCCCGCCGAGAGCAAGGCTGCTCGCCGCGCTGCTCAGCTGACACGCACGGCCCGGGTGAAGCCCACCCGTCTGGATCGCCTCGCAGCCAACGTCCGAGCCGCCCGGCAACGGCAGCTAGCCCGCCTGGCAGCCCTTGACTGGCCCGCTGAGGTCAAGGAGTACGAATCTGCGGCTCATGCGTGTGTCGCGAGGTCTCAACGTCTGCACCGAACATGACTTGGTCGCCCAAGTAGGTTGCGCCGCAACGCATTTGATGGGGACCAGTCAGGGTCGCCTCACGGGGCCGCACCAAGTCTTGACGACACGCCGCGCAGCAAGAACCTGCCGCACCCTTTCATTCATGGTAATAATATGCGCATGCCACTAGACAGAGCCAAGATATGAGCGGTCGCGGGACGCACCGGGCCATCGAGGTGCAGGCCGAGGCACTGGGGCCGGTCCTGTATGCGGGTGTTGCCGCGTCAGTGGCCGCGACCCACGCCCGCCGCAAGGGTCTAAAGCACTCGAAGTACCCGCACCTGGCACCGCTCCTGGTTCGAGTCGAGCTGCGGGAGTTCCTGGAGTCGGCCGTCATGCCGCCCGGCTGGGACGTGGGTGGCGAGCCATGGCGGATGGGACAGCTGCTCCTGGTCAACCAGGACCTGAACTTGGCGATGCGCGTCCTGAAGGAGCGGCGTGCCACCTACCCCAACGGTGTCCCGGTCGCCGGAAGGAACCCCTCGCGCAGGCAGGCATGGACCTCTGACCCGCTCGACCTGGTCTGGCCCTCCCCGGCCAGCGCCGGTGATGCCGACTCAGCCACGCCGGTCGGCCGCCCAGCCGAACTGGTCCGGCTGCTGCTCGTCTGGGATTTCGTGTCCGGCACAGACCTGCAGGAGTTCACGCTGCGGGTCGTCCACACCACGGATCCCGGCGTCTACGGGCAGGCCGTCCCTTGCGACTTGATCCTCGACGTCAAGGACGGCGGAGAGATCTTCAAGAGCCTCGAGTTCACCGGTTCCCCCGAGAACGACGACCTGTTCCAGCCCCCCGCAATCGAGATCGACGAGGAGGGCGGCGACCTTGGCTCATGAGCCCACACCGGTCGGTCAGCGGCTCACGGCCCTGCTCAGCATCCGCGGGCTGACGCAAGCCCAACTCGCAACCCGCCTCGGGGTAGGCCAGCCGTTCCTGTCCCACATCGTTCGCGGCGTACGCCCAATACCCCCGAGCATGGTGCTCGCCGCCTGCCGGGAATTCGGTCTCCCGGCCGCGTTTTTCGCCGTGACGGCCACCGCGGCCGACCTCGGCCCAGCCACATTCCGCAAGAGCTCGAGGGCTACCACCCGCGACGAGGCCCGAGTGGTGACGCTGTACGACGAAGCCGCACGCCTCTTCCGAGGGGTCTCAGAAGTCTCCGGGTACCACACAGCCGATCTACCCGACCCAAGCGAGCACGACAACAACGCCGAGCGGGTCGCGGAGCTGCTCCGGGCAGCCTCCGGCCTGGGGGCCGAGGACCCCGTTCCCAACGCCACCCGCACTCTGGAGCGTCTAGGGATCGGCGTGGTCGACAACCTCGACGGCGTGGAGGGCGTGGACAGCCTCGACGAGGAGTCCCGCGGGCACACTGCGGTTTCCCGCCCGTCACGCCACAATCTGCGGCCGATGATCGCGATGGTCACCGATGTACCCGGCGCCGTGAAAAGGCTCACGCTGCTGCACGAGGCCGGACATCTGATCTTCGACCGTGACCTCACCGCACCCATCAACAGCACCCGAAGCGTCGAGGAGAAACGCGCCTATAAGTTTGCCGGCGCCTTCCTGCTGCCGGAGCGGGTTGTGCGTGCTCAGGTCTCCGAGACGTTGAACCTGCACGGCTACCTGCCCATCAAAGCCGACTACGGAATCTCCGTCGGCGCCATCATCATGCGCGCCCGCGACCTGGGGGTCGTCAGCGCTAACCGTGCTCGAAGCCTACAAATCCAGTGGTCCTCTCAGGGCTGGCGCCACAACGAACCGGTGGAAGTCGCTGACGAGAAGCCCCTGCTCCTGGGACAGGCCTTGCGGAAGGCCTACGGCCAGCAGGCGGCCGCAAGAGCCGCTCACGTGTTCGGGACACCGCCCCTGTGGATCAACCAGTGGACCCACACCGACACCGGCGTGGACGTCGATCCATCCGCTCCTGCACGGACAACGGTCGTGGATCTCACAGCCGCGCGCGCCCGGCGAACCGGGTCGCCGGCAGCCTCCACCCTCTCGAGCCACATCCCCGAGCACTCAGGAAGGAGGTGAAAGAGCATGGGAAACGCCAACTACAGCGTGTTCAAGGACGGCGACGAATGGGTGACCCAACGTGACAGCGCCTCCAAGGCATCATCGCGCAGCGGTACCCAGGCACAGGCCTGGAGACCTGGCTGTCTGGCTAGCTATGGCTGACCGGCTCAGCAGTGGTCTGCCGACTCAGCCCATACTGCTCTCGCGGAAATACGTGGCTTCAGCTGAGGCGAATCTCGCGACGAGTGTGTCTGCGACCTGGGAGTCGCCCTCGGCACCGACGCTCAGCGTCACCTCGACCGACCCGTCTGCGGCGAATTCCGCCCGATAGGACTCGGAGCCGTTCTGAGGCTGAAAAAATCGACCCAGTGGGTGTAACGACCTCAACCTGTTGCATGTTGTTCATCCTCCCTCGACCTTCGGGCTTCGGCTATCAGGGAACACCCCGATCCTTGTGACAAATGAGTCAGGGGCTCGTCGCCAGGGCCAAGCCGAGATCCGGGCCTTCACTAAGCGCCTCGAGGAACGTCCGCAGATCGGCACGACCGCGCGGACAGCGGCAGTTGCGGACCGTTGCTGCCCGGTGGTCGGCGGCTCCGATCGAGTGCATCAAGAATTGCAAGATCGTGGACATCAACCTCCCGCGGCGCGTATCCCTGCCGAAGTTCGCGGAGCCGCCCAGTTGTCGCCACGATCACCGGGTGACCGTTGATCAAACCCACCGTTCGGGCATCGGCTCGATGGTGGTATATCTCGCCGCGCAGGCCATGCTGCACTCCGTCGCCGAAGACATCGAGGACCATCGGGTGCAGATCCACCACGTGAGGCCCGTGGCGAAGCTCGATCCGGGCGGGGAGACCGTTCTCGACCGTGGCATAGCCGCGGCTCTGCAGCCAACCCACCACCGTCCCAAGATGGTCGGCGTCGAGGAAGACGTCGACGTCACGGTGCACGCGAGTCTGCGCACCGTGACGTCGACCGCCCACCCCCCATTGATCTGATAGACGACCGGTCTCCTAGTGAGCCACCCGACGACGGCCAAGACGGGGCTTGACCCCGGAGTGTGGACACGCCAATCCCGGTTTCACGCCGGGGGAAGCGAGACGATCCACGCATGGCATGCAAGACCTCAGGACTCCTGACATAGCGGCATAGTTTCTGCGGGGTCAGGGGGCGGTTTTGATCTCGTAGCGCAGGGTGAGGTCGGTGCCGGGGTAGCGGGTTCCGGTGGTGGTGAGGTGCTCGCAGAGTTCTTTGATGGCGGTGGTGGCGCGTCGGGTGGGTAGCGGGTCGAGCCGGATCGTTAGGACGCCGGGGGTGGTGGGGTCGATCTCGCCGCTGGCGGTGAGGACTTGCCGGATCAGGGTGTGCGCTTCGTCGTTCTTGCGGGCGTAACCGGTGTGCAGGCGCAGCTCCCTCGCGAGGGTGGTGGCGGTGTTGAACGCGGCGATCCGGATGGCGTGGGTCAGCAGCTTGGTGTGCACGTCGAGGACTTGCTGGCCGGGGTTGACCTCCCGCAGCGGCAGCCGCGCCGGTGTGCCCGCGTGGTTGGCTTCGGCGGCGGTCAGGGCGGCCTCGGCGGCGCGCAGGTCCGCGGTCAGCGCGTCGTGTTGCTGGTTGGTCAGCAGGGTCGCGGTGCCGGGCGTCGGGGAGCGGGCCGCCAGGAGCGCGGCGTCGGTGGACGCGGCTTGCTGCTGCTGCCGGGCCCGGGCGGCGAGCACCTGCTGGTAGGTGTGTTTACGGGCGGGGTTGGGCACCGACCGGTCCGGGTCGTCATCGGTGACGCTGTAGGAGTCGTGGGAGTCGAGGTCGAAGTGCATCCGGGCGTAGCGGAAGTAGTTCTCCTGGCGCCACCGCGAGCCCATCCGGTAGATGACCTCGGCCGGGGGCAGATCGGTGCGGGTGGTCAGGATGTGGATCTGACGCAACCCACCACCACCACTGTCGTGTTTCTTGGCGTGCGTGGTGACCGGGACAGCGAGGGTGATCTGGCGCATCGTGAAGACCTGCGACTCATCCCCGACGGTGGCTTCCGCCTGGCCTTCGGTGTTGTCCGCTACTTCCTCGTCGTGGCTGCCGGCGCCGGCGCCGGCATGACCGGAGGTTTTGGCCACCGGCAGGGTGGTGGTGGTGGCCGCGACCCGCCAGGCGTGCTCGCGTCCGGTCTGATCGGTGAACTTCAGGTCGGTGAAGGCGGCCGGGTCGATGTCGGGGGTGGGGCCCTTGCGCCAGGTCAGCACGTCGAACCCGTGCTCGTGCAGGTGTGTGAACAGGGCCGGGGACCAGCCGCCGCGGTCGAACCCGACCAGCACGCGCCGGTCATCACCGACCGCGGCGCGTAGCTGCGGCACCAGGCGGCGTAGCTCACCGGCGAGCGACGCGCCGGGCTGGGCCATCACGACTAGGACCGGGTCGCCGGCCGCGTCGGACACCCACGTTTCGAGCGTGGCGGGGGCGGGGAACCGCAGCCGGGCCAGGTGGGCCTTGCCGACCTTGCGACCGCCTTGGTAGGCGCGGACGTGTCCGTCGACGTACAACACGATCCCCACCGACCCCGCTGCACCAGCACTGCCGTCACTGCTGCCGTCACTGCTGCTGTCGCTGTCACTGCCGGTGGGTCGGGCCAGGTGGGTGGCGGCCATGGCCGCGATCAGCCGCTCCGTCTTGCCGGTGGCGGCGAGCAGGCCCAGCTTGCGGCGGATGGTCTTGACCTCCGGGGCCCGGTCCATCCCGAGGACCCGGCCCAACGCGGTCGGGTCGATCCGGGTGGCGCCCTCGGCGCGGGGCTGGCCGGCCAGGGTGCGCAGCACGGCCTCGAGCAGGACCGTGTCCAGGCCGTAGAACCCGTTCGGCAAGGCTCCGAACACCCGGCCCGCGCAGGCCAGTAGCCCGGTCGCCTCCAGCGCCGGCAGGGCCAGCAGGAGCCCGGCCAGCGGGACCCGGCCCGCGGGCGTGAACACCGGCGCCGCGTGCTCGATCAGCCCGAACCGGGCCGCGGCCCGCTCCGCGGACCGGTCCACCGGCTGCGCCATCACCGGCAGCGTCGGCGTGTTGATGTCCGGACGCGCGACCTCACCCAGCGCCTCCTGCGCGCTCTCCTCCACCGCCTCCTCCACCGCCTCGTCGATGGACTCGTCCATGGTGGTGTCGGACTGCGCAGTGTCGGACTCCATGGTGTCGGACTGCGTGGTGTCGTCCATGGCCTGCACCGCGGTGGCGGGTAGGGCGCGGCGAACGCTGTCGGTCGAGACCCCGACCGCGGCCGCGATCGCCCGCAGGCTCGCTCCGGCCGTACGGCGGGCCCGGATGCGGGCTACCACGGCCGGCGTCAACGCCGAGGGGCCCTTGGGGCCGGTCTTGGCCGGGACCAGCCCGGACGCGCCGGCCACGTCCATCGCCTGGCCCCACCGGCGCAACGTGTCCGGGTCGACACCGAACCCGGCGGCCACCTCGAACGCCCGGGCGGCCTTGATCGTCACCAGCTGGACCGCGGCCAACCGCCGGCAGGCGTGGTCCCCGGGCTGCCAGGCCATCACCAGCTCGCCGCGCACGAACACCCGCCCGCCGTCGGTGTCCTCCACGAGCGCGGCGGCCGCCCCGATCAGCACCGCGTCCGGGTGCGGGACCAGCGGCAGCGGCGCTTGGGCTGTCATGACCGCCATCAAACCAAACCTCCAAAACCCGACCGCTTAGACCGCACTAATTATCTCACGCTTCGGGCCTGTAGACGATCGGAAGAATGATCGGATCCCCCCCTCCCCCTGGGAACAACGGAATCCACGCGAGGGCTACAGAACTATGTCAGGAGCCCTGGACCTACAGCGAGGAGTTCCGCCGCGACGCGGTGGACCTGTACGCCTCCACGGATCGGGCGACGGTGAAGCAGATCGCCGGCGACCTGGGCATCACCGATGCGACTCTGTCGGCCTGGCTGAAGACCGCCGGGATCGCGGTCCGAGGACGGACCCCGAAGGACCCTCCCGAAGGCGCGGGCGGCCCTGAGAGTCCGACGCAGGAACTGGGTCGGTTACGACGCGAGAACGCCGAACTCCGGGCCGCCCAGGGCCTCCTGGCGACCGAGCGGGACATCTTGCGGAGGGCCGCGAAATATTTCGCCGGGGAGACGCGCTGGTGAGTCGCTTCCAGTTCGTCGCCGACCACTCCGCCACCTTCCAGGTGAAGCGACTGTGCCAGGCCGTCGAGATCCGGCGGTCCTCCTACTACGCCTGGAAGGCCGGTGCCCCCGCACGCGCCAAACGGGCAGCCGCTGACGCTGAGCTCGCGGCGAAGGTGCGGGTGATCCAGGACCCCGACGCCGGCGGCGACCGAGCCTACGGCGCACCCCGGGTGACCGCCGAACTCAACGACGCCGTAACCGCCGACGAGCGGGTCAACCACAAGCGGGTCGCCCGGGTGATGCGCGAACACTGCTTGGCCGGGCTACGGCTACGCAAGAAGGTCAAGACGACCATCCCCGCGCCCGATGATCAGGTCGTGCCCGACCTGATCAAGCGGGACTTCACCGCCCCGGTCGCCAACGCTCGCTATGTCGGGGACATCACCTACCTGCCCTGCAGCGACGGCGCTGGAGGCACCCGCTTCCTGTACTTGGCCACCGTGATCGACTTGTACTCCCGGCATCTGGTGGGCTGGTCCATCGCCGACCACATGCGCACCAGCCTCGTCCACGACGCGCTCACGACCGCCGCCCACCACCGAGGCTCGCTGGCCGGGGCGGTCTTTCACAGCGACCACGGCTCGGTCTACTGCTCGGGCGACTACGCCCGGCTCTGCTCCCGACTGGGCGTGACCCGCTCGATGGGCAAGGTCGGCACCAGCGCCGACAACGCCCTGGCGGAGTCGTTCAACGCCACCGTGAAGCGCGAAACCCTCGCAGGCCGACCCGCCTGGGCCGACATCCAGACCTGCCGCCGCGAGGTCTTCAAGTGGATCCTGCGCTACAACACCCGCCGCCGACACTCCGCCTGCGGCTACCTCTCACCACTGGCATACGAACAGACCACCATGGCCAGCACTACGCTGGCCGCCTAACCACAAATCCCGTGTCCACACTTCGGGGCCAAGCCCCGACCTCCTGAGCGTCCGTCCCGTCGTCGGAGTCCACGGGCCGAGCATGCCGGAGCGTCGCCCTCGCATTGCGGCAAAAGAGTGCGTGTTGGACCGTCCCTTCGCACCCTCGTGCAACGATCGCCAATATGAGCGCAGACGCCGCGTCACTGATGGACGAGCTTGTTGGCTCCGAGGTCGAGTCCGTTGTCTTCGTCCGCGACTATCTGCAGCTGGCGCTGTTTCTGCCCAGCCAGGTTAGGCAACCGGCCCAGCCGAACGGTTTGGCAGCGCCCGTTTTAGCCGTGGACGCCCATGATCGCGGCGATAGGTCTTTGGCGTTGATGCCCTCGCTTGCCAGAAGTGCTGCAACTTCTAACATAGGCTAGAGCAGAACTTCCAGAAGGAAAACTCGCATTGACCTCCGACGCAAACGTTTTCCTGCGTCTCTAGTGCATAGCCCCGTTCCATCCCGAAACTTTCAAACACGTCGAATATCTCCGAGATCGTCAGATTGGCCATAAGCGGCCGGTAGGACCCGGTGACGACTCCACCATCCCGGAACTCAAGGCCGTCGACAAAAGCCTGGTAGTCTCTCTCGGGAACCTTTGAGTGTGCATTATCTCCAGCGCTACGGAACTGCAACATATCGTCCGCCCTGCGGACAATCCAGTCAGCATCGCTTGCTATCAGGGCGCGAAACTCTTGCCCAGTCTTTGCCAACCTTGCCTTGTCGATTGCGTTGGCCCTCATTGGTGATCACCCCTTCTGCCGTCACGAATGTCTGGATTGGGCTCGAGTCGCGAGGGTGGCTCCCGCCCATGACCCAGACCATATACCGGCACATCTAGTTAGAACAGGCCTAGTTCGCCTCGGGCGTCACCGCGGACCGTGGCGGCGCATCGACCGGGCGTAGCGCGCGGTGATCTGTGAGGTCTATGTCCACGGATGCCGCCCACCACGGTGACCGGGTCGTTGTGAGGTCACGCTTGGCGTGTCCAGGCACGTACACGGCAGGGCGGGCAGTCACCACTCCGGGAACGCCACGGCCGTGCGTGTTCCGCTATCCCAAACATCGGTGCCGTCAGTACCATGGTCGGCGTGGTCCGGGTCATTGTCCCACCAGTCATCCCCAAAGAGTGAAGTACTATTCGATGTGCGCGAGACCAGGGCGTCACGGAGTCGAGCTGGGAAGTTCTCGGACGCACCCGCTTTCGGTGGCAGAACGATACTCAGGGTTGTGGGGGTGTTAGCAAAGAACCTAACGCCGATTCTGTCTGGCGATTCAGACTCCTCATCGTTGGCCGTTCCGGTGCCGTCGACGAGACGGCACCGGAATTCGTCATCGACCATCGCCCGCGCGCCAATCCGCCGCACGCGCTTGTCGTCGTATCGCGGGTCGAGAAGAATCAGCTGCTCGAACCAGGCGTGCAGCAGGTTCTGGTCGGCTTCGGTCAGGTCGGCAGCGGTGACGCCATCCGCGCCATGTGCCGTATTTTCGTCGTTCATCTTGAGAGCACCTCCATCAGGCCTTCGCTTACCAAGCGTTTCACTAGGTCGATCCGATCCTCGGCGGAGAGATTGCCGGGCAGTTCGCCGACGGCGAACCGATCGTGCTGCGCAACGAACTGCAGTGCGGTGCCTATAACCCGTGGTCCGGTCACGAAGTTGCCAGCGAATTCTATCGTGGCTTGCTCCGAGGTGACGCGCACCAGGCAGAGAAGCTCGAGTGGGCGGGCGACAATGGACTCGTCGGTCAGCCCAGCAAGAGCGTCGAGCGACTCGAACCGGCTGAGACCCATGCCAACATCAGCCGCGACAAGCTTGGAGGCGATGCCCTCTCTAGCCTTCTCGATGAGCGCACCGTCGGTCAGGGCCACGGTCACCCGGCGGCCGAGCTCCGCAAGGTACTCCGCGTCGAGCGGTTCGTTCAGGTACTGCCTCGGCAGGGCGCTGCGGAGCATGACGTCATCGTTCGCGATAAGTGTGAGGGCATCATTGAGCAGGTCGAACCACCGAACCACGTAGATGCCCACTGTTAGGTGCATCGACGACGAATCCCCGGTGATGGCCTCGTGCGGGAAGCCACGTGGCAAGTACAGGACGTTACCCGGCGCGAGTCTGTAGGTCTGCGAATCTGACAGTGTCTGCCTGTGACTCCGACGTCGGGCGAGCGGCAGCTCGACCGACGGGCTCGAAACGTGCCATTCCTTGGTTCCGTGAAGCTGCAGGATGAATACGTCGTGAGTATCAACGTGCGGGAGAAATCCCTGCGCGCGTGCGGGCGTGAGGTAAAGATTCGCACCAACCGGATGATGCATGGCGGCCTGCAGCGAGCGACATAGGCGGCCTACTGCCGCCGAACGGCGGTGCAACTGATTAATGACTATCGTGAATCCGTCGTGATAGGAACGATAGATCGCCTGAACGTCCACGGCGGAGTTTCCAGCTATATGAATGTTCTGCTCCGACAAGGTGCCCTCCGGCTCGGTCCGGATGAGCCGCTCGCCGTCACTCGGTCGCAGACGGCTCGATACGGTCGTCGCGAGCAGTTCGTCGATCGCATCAAGGCCCGGCAAGTCGACAAAATACGCATTGTTGCCATGATCTACGAATAGTGGTGCCGCTTCGTAATGCTGGTCGAAGAAGTCGATCGGTTTGACAGGGTCAAGCAACCAATGCAGATTGAATTCCGAGCCCCTCCAGCACATCTTCTATTCTTACACGGCTAGCACGCCTTTGCATAGCCCCAGTACGAGCCATTTCCTGCCGAGGCCGTGATCCCCCCATCCCTCATGAGCGTCGCGACTGAGGTGGGTTCGTATCAGGCGCAACTGCTCGACACCGCAACCTGATGAAGGCCCACGGTGGGGCTTGCGCGCCCCCTACGCAAGGCGTTCAACGGGGCTCACGGCACGGCAGATGCCTTCGCGGAGGGCCTGTTGAACCTCGGTGACTGCTGCCATCCGACCGAGGCGGGTCATAGGTTGATTGCGAAGATCCCTTACGAGACCGGCCTGGATCGGTCGTCAAGCGCGACCCCCTGACGGCCGCCCGGAAGTCCCGTGCCGCTCCTCCCCCGGTCAGCCCGACGGGCTGAGCCTGTCGGCAGATCTTCACCGCTGGGCGGACCGCGCGAGCGCCGGGCCGCGCCAGTGACCAGGAAAATCACCTACATATCAAGCATGTGGGTGAAACTCCCGTGGCGGCTGAGGATTGCGTCAAGTTAGTGGGACGACAGCCGTCCCGGCATCTTGTCGCGTTGCAGGTCAGCGGCTCGCGCCTGCGACAGGTCGGGCGGGAACCTACACGTGCGTGCTGTAGGAATCCGGATTTCGTGTCACGGTTCCAAGCTCGTGTCATCCTCGTGGCCCAGTTCCGGTTCCGTGT
>JBBRZQ010000072.1:0-21857 GCA_038236535.1 Actinomycetales bacterium | reverse complement strand
TGAGCCCACGATCATCGCCAACGCCGAAGGCGGGCGTACCACCCCGTCCGTCGTCGCGTTCGCCAAGAACGGCGAGGTTCTCGTCGGCGAGATCGCCAAGCGGCAGGCCGTCACCAACATCGACCGGACGATCCGCTCGGTCAAGCGCGAGATCGGCACCGACTGGTCGCGCAAGATCGACGACAAGAACTACACCGCCCAGGAGATCAGCGCCCGCATCCTGATGAAGCTCAAGCGCGACGCGGAGTCCTACCTCGGCGAGACCGTCACGGACGCCGTGATCACCGTCCCGGCGTACTTCGACGACGCCCACCGCCAGGCCACCAAGGAGGCCGGCGAGATCGCGGGCCTGAACGTCCTGCGGATCATCAACGAGCCCACCGCTGCGGCGCTGGCCTACGGCCTGGACAAGGGCAAGGAGGACGAGCTCATCCTCGTCTTCGACCTTGGCGGCGGCACGTTCGACGTCTCCCTGCTCGAGGTGGGAAAGGACCCGCAGGACGGCTTCTCCACCATCCAGGTCCGCGCGACCAACGGTGACAACAAGCTCGGTGGCGACGACTGGGACGAGCGCATCGTCCAGCACCTGATCACCATCGTGAAGAACACCAGCGGCGTCGACCTGTCTCACGACAAGATCGCCATGCAGCGGCTGCGCGATGCCTCTGAGCAGGCCAAGAAGGAGCTCTCCACCGCGACGAGCACCAACATCAGCCTGCAGTACCTCTCGATGTCCGAGAACGGCCCGATCCACCTGGACGAGTCGATGACCCGCGCACAGTTCGAACAGCTCACCGCTGACCTGCTCGAGCGGGTCAAGGCCCCGTTCCGCCAGGTCATCAAGGACGCCGGCATCAACGTCAGCGAGATCTCTCACGTGATCCTGGTCGGTGGGTCGACCCGGATGCCCTGCGTCGCGCAGGTTGTCACCGAGCTCACCGGCGGCAAGGTCCCGAACAAGGGCGTCAACCCGGACGAGGTCGTCGCCGTCGGCGCGAGCCTGCAGGCCGGTGTCCTCAAGGGCGAGCGCAAGGACGTCCTGCTCATCGACGTCACCCCGCTGTCCCTGGGCATCGAGACCAAGGGTGGCCTGATGACCAAGCTCATCGAGCGCAACACGGCCATCCCGACCAAGCGGTCCGAGGTCTTCACCACCGCCGACGACAACCAGCCGTCGGTCCTCATCCAGGTGTTCCAGGGGGAGCGCGAGATCGCTCAGCACAACAAGGGCCTGGGCACCTTCGAGCTCACCGGTATCGCTCCGGCTCCCCGTGGCGTGCCGCAGGTCGAGGTGACCTTCGACATCGACGCCAACGGCATCGTGCACGTCTCCGCCAAGGACCGGGGCACCGGCAAGGAGCAGTCCATGACGATCTCCGGTGGCTCCGCGCTGCCGAAGGACGAGATCGAGCGGATGGTCCGCGAGGCCGAGGAGCACGCCGAGGAGGACAAGACCCGCCGTGAGGAGACCGAGGCACGCAACACCGCCGAGCAGCTGGTCTACTCCACCGAGAAGTTCCTGGCCGACAGTGCCGACAAGATCCCGGCCGATGGCCGCGGTGAGGTCGACGAAGCGCTGAAGGACCTCAAGGACGCGCTCAAGGACGGCTCAGAGGTTTCTCCGGCCGATATCACGGCCAAGGCCACCCGGCTCTCCGAGGAGTCCCAGAAGCTGGGCACCGCGATGTATGCCGCGGCCTCGGCAGCCGAGAGCGCCCCAGGGGCCGGGTCCGGTGCGGACTCCTCGTCCACCGGTTCGAGCACCTCAGCCGAGGACGACGACGTCGTTGACGCCGAGGTCGTTGACGAGACCGAGGGTGACTCCGCGACAAGTGGTGACAAGAAGTGACGGACGTCAACCCTTCCTCGCCTGTCGACCCGGAGCTGGTGGGTTCGGAGGAATCCGAGCCCACCGGCCCGCGGGTCACTGACAAGCGACGCCTCGACCCCGAGACCGGCGCCGTCCGCGGTGCCGGTACCGGGGCCGGCCAGGATGGCCTTGCCGGTGCGGCCGGTGCGGCCGGTTCGGTCGGTGCAGCCGGTGCAGCCGGTGCAGCCGGTGTCACCGGTGCTGACGCGCCGGTGGGGGGCGAGGTGGTGACCGACCAGGCGTTCGAGGATGACCTCGCGGCGCTCGTCCAGGGCGAGGAGGTCCACCCGGACACCACTTTGGCGGCTGACCTGACCCGCGACCTGCAGCGGTTGCAGGCCGAGTACGTCAACTACAAGAAGCGGGTCGACCGGGACCGGGCCATGCATCGTGACCTGGCCGTGGCCAATGTGGTCGAGGTGCTGCTGCCGGTGCTGGATGACATCCACCTGGCCCGGCAGCACGGTGACCTCGAGGGCGGGCCGTTCGCGGCCATTGCCGACAAGCTCGACTCCACCTTGACCAAGATCGGCGTGGAGCGTTTCGGCCAGCCCGGCGATGCGTTCGACCCGAATATCCACGAGGCTCTGATGCATATCGAGGCCGAGCTGGCCGAGGGCACCGAGGGCACCACGGTGGTGCAGGTTCTGCAGCCCGGATACAAGCTGGGCGACCGGATGATCAGGGTGGCACGGGTAGCCGTCGCCGACCCGCAAACCTAGGGACTGTGACAGCGAAACCCGACAAAGCCAGGGACGATGAGAATTGAGACCACGACAAACCCAGGCACCGTGCCCCGCAGGTCCCTGGGTTTGACGAGGCCAGGATCGCCAAGTCCCTGGGTTTGACGGGCACCGGACCGCAAGGTCTCTAGGTGTGACGAGAGCTGGACCGCAGGTCCCGATATGTGCGAAGTGTGAAAAGGAGCGTCAATGGCGAGCCAAGACTGGTTCGAGAAGGACTTCTACGCGATCCTCGGCGTTCCCGCCGATGCTGACGCGGCCGCGATCAAGAAGGCCTACCGCAAGCTTGCCCGCAAGCTGCACCCGGACCAGAACCCGGGCGATACCGGGTCCGAGAAGCGCTTCAAGGAGATCGGCGAGGCGTATGCCGTCCTGTCCGCTCCCGAGGAGCGCAAGCAGTACGACGCCATCCGTTCGATGAGCCGTGGCGGCGCCAGGTTCACCTCCGGTGGCCCCGAGGGCGGGGGGGCCGGCTTCGAGGACGTCTTCAGCAACCTGTTCGGCGGTGCCGGGAGCGGAGCCGGCGGTCGCGGCGGCAACGTCCGGTTCAACACCGGTGGCGGCGGAGGGCAGCCCAACCTCGAGGATCTGCTCGGTGGCATGTTCGGCCAGGGGCAGCAGGGTTACGGGGGCTACGGCGCCGCCGCCGGACCACGCCGGGGCGCGGACATCGAGGCTCGCACCACGCTGTCGTTCCGCGACGCCGTGCAGGGATCCACGGTGACTCTGGGCGCGACCGACGGCACCAAGATCACCGCGCGGATCCCGGCCGGCGTCAAGGATGGCCAGAAGATCCGGCTCCGCGGCAAGGGCAGCCCCGGCGATCAGGGCGCCCCGGCCGGCGACCTCATGCTCACCGTGGCGGTCAGAGCACATCCGGTGTTCGGCCGGGACGGCGACAACCTGACCGTCGATCTGCCGGTCACCTTCGCCGAGGCCGCACTGGGGGCGACGGTTGCCGTGCCGACCCTGAACGGCGAACCGGTCAAGGTCCGGATAGCAGCCGGGACCCCGAACGGTCGGGTGCTGCGGGTCAGGGGCCGTGGCATCGAGACCAAGAAGCACACCGGTGACCTGCTCGCGAAGGTGAGCGTGGCAGTACCCCAGCGGTTGTCCGACAAGGCGCGAGAGGCTGTCGAGGTGCTCCGTGCTGAGGAGGGCGACGCCGATCCGCGGGCGGACGTGTTCGCCAGGGCTCGGCAGGACTGAGCCGTGGACACGGTGCACGGCTCCGGCGGGTTCCCGCCCGATGACGAGACCCCGGTCTTCGTCATCTCGGTCGCGGCACAGCTGGCTGGCATGCACGCCCAGACCCTGCGGCAGTATGACCGGCTGGGCCTGGTCTCCCCGTCGCGCACCCGTGGTGGCGGACGGCGCTACTCGGCGCGGGACGTCACGATGCTGCGCGAGGTGCAGCGCCTCTCCCAGGACGAGGGCGTCAGCCTGGCCGGCATCCAGCGCATCCTTGACCTTGAGAACCAGGTGAAGGCGCTTCGGGACCGGGTGAGCGAGCTGCGGGGTCAGGTCGACACCCTGCAGTCCATCCTGGGTTCAGGGTCAAGGGTCTTTGCCGCCGGCCGGGCCGGTGAGGTGGTCGCGGTGCGTGCTGGCCAGCGCCCCTCGCCCAGTGTCACCTCTTCGGCACTGGTGATCTGGCGCGGCCGCCGCTGAGAGCTCAGCCCAGAGCGGTGATGAATGCCTGGTGGGTGGCCGGGCCGAACAGGACGAAGCGCACCAGATCCAGCTCGCCGAGGTGAGCTGACTCCCGGACCGCGGCTACCGCGATACGGGCGACGTGGTCCGCCTCCCAGCCGAAGACCCCCGCACTGACAGCGGGAAAGGCCACCGAACGGGCTCCCACCCTCGCGGCTTCCCGCAACGAGGTCGTGAAGCAGGACCTGAGCAGAGCCGGATCAGTCTGCCCGGCATGACGATTCGGGCCGACGGTGTGAATCACCCAGCGCGCCGGCAGGTTCCCGGCTCCGGTGGCAACTGCCTCCCCGACCGGAAGACCATCGGGGTAGGCCGTCCGGCGAACCTCGCGGCACTCCTGCAGCAGGCGCGGCCCGGCGGCCCGGTGGATGGCTCCGTCCACCCCTCCGCCGCCCAGCAGAGAGCCGTTGGCAGCGTTGACGATCGCGTCGACGTGCTCGGTGGTGATGTCGCCCTCGACTGCTTCGATCAACGTCACATGGTCGGCCATGTTCCTGACCGTAGACGGTGTGACGCGGTGACTGTCGACATCCGGCCGCCGTGCTCGCGGTGTTCGCCGTGTTCGCCGCGTTCGCCGTGTTCGCTGTGGTGCGGCGGTCTGTCGAGAGCAGCCGGAGAGTTTCCCTGGAAGTAACAAGACCGGGTGAGATCGAGCCGTACCATTTTGGCATCGACAAGGATGTGAGAGAGGCGGGCAGGCGTGGATCACGGTGCGCGGCGGGGGACCGGCGATGATCGAGCGGGTTGACCCGTTCATCGGGACGGAAGTCTCTGACCTGCCTTCGCATGCCGGCGTCGCAGGAACCTGGTGGTGGCCCAAGCCCCAGGTCGGCAACACCCACCCAGGCGCCACCTACCCCCTGGGACTGGTCTCGGCTTGCGCCTACTCAGGCGCGTACCCGACGGGATATGGGTGCTACGACCTCGTCACGGAGGGCATCCCGACCCAGTTCCACGAACGCAAGATGGCGTCCGGGTTCACGCACTTCCAGCAGTCCGGCACGGGGGCGATCCGCAAGTACTACAACTACTTCCGGGTCACCCCCATGCTTCAGTCCCTCGACGCGCTCGGGGCGCTGTGGGAGATACAGGAGGAGGACGCCGAGCCAGGCTGGTACGCGGCGACGCTCGCCTCGGGGATCCGGTGCGAGGTCACGGTCGGGCCCAAGAGTGCGGTGCACCGATACACCTTCCCCGGCCACCACGACTCGCGGCTCGTGGTGGACTTCTCCCTGGGTGGTCTGACGATTCCCCACGGACGAACCGTGCCGCTGCGGGCCAACCTGCAGACCATCGCCCCGGGTGTCGCCCACGGCGAGATAGTCGTTGAGGGCGCACCGCTGGCCGTGCATGTCGAGTGCGACGCCACCCAGTGGCGGCAGATGCTCTGGTACGACCGTCGGCTGATGCCGGGCGGCACCAGGCTCGACTTCGACTACATCCGCCCGACAACGCTGCGCCCGTTCGGCCTGATGTGGACCGGCCCGACGGAGGCCGGGCAGGTGGTGGAGCTGCGTTTCGGCTTCTCGTTGCGAGGGGTGGATCAGGCCCGCGAGAACCTCTACCAGGACTGCGGGGCCGGCCCGTCGAGCTTCGCGCGGCGCCGTGCCGCCACGGCGGCGACCTGGCGTGAGCATCTCGGAGCCATCACTGTCGACACTCCTTCCACGGACCGGCAGACGGTCTTTTCGACGGCCCTCTACCATTCGCTGATCAAGCCGTGCCTGGCCTCGGGGGAGAGTCCTTTCTGGCCGACGAGCGGATCGTTCGCGTTCGACATCGCCACCATGTGGGACATCTACCGGACCCAGCTCCCTTTGCTCACCACGCTCCTGCCGGCACGGGCGGTTGAGCTCGCGGAGGCACTCCTGCACATCTCCGAGGAGGAGGGGAACCTGCCGATCGGCTACCGGATGGCCCGTGGGGCCGACCAGTTCTTCCGGCAGGCCAGCGCCCTGGCGCATACCTTCCTGGCAGACCTGTGCCAGCTGGGCCTGGAGGTCGACTGGGACTGGGCCCTGGTGCACATGCACAACGACCTGCGCCGCATGTACGGCGAGGACTTCCTGCTCCGGGGAGAGGTCCATCCGATCAGCCACACGCTCGACCTCGCGTTCGGCTACTGGTGCACCTCGAAGGTCGCCGAGCATGTGGGTGACTCCGCACTCGTGGCGGACTTCGCCCCCCTGGCGGCGCGCTGGGTGAATGCCTTCGACCCGGCGACAGGGCTGCTCAAGGACTCCACGTTCTACGAGGGCGGCAAGTGGAACTACTCGTTCCGGCTGGTTCACGACATGGCTGCCCGGATCGCACTGGCCGGTGGTGACGAGGCCTTCGTCGGGCTGCTCGACCAGTTCTTCGGGTTCGGCGCCGAGGCTGTGACCCAGCCGGGGGTGCGCCCGGGCATCGACGAGATGGCTCGCGGCTACGCGCTGAACCGGTTCGAGGGGTTGAACAACGAGGCCGACATGGAGGCGCCCTGGGCCTACCAGTATGCCGGCCGTCCGGACCGAACCGCCGACGTCGTGCACGCGGTGGTGCACCACCAGTTCGCCACCGGTCCTGGCGGGCTCCCCGGAAACGACGACTCCGGCGGCCTGAGCTCCTGGTATGTGTGGGCAACCCTCGGGCTTTTCCCGGTGGCGGGCCAGAACCTCTTCCTGATCAACACCCCCGCCTGGCGAGAGGCCCGGATTCAGGTCGGCGGGGCGGCGATGACGATCGAGACCTCGGGTTTCGTCGAACCCGGGCCAGGAGGATCCGCCCAGTATGTGCAGTCGGTCCGGCTCGACGGGGCGCCGCTGGAACGCCCCTGGCTGACCGGTGCCGAGCTGCATGGTGGTGGTCGTCTGCTCGTCGAGCTCGGACCGGTCCCGGGCCGCTGGGGGAACGCCGTCCGCCCTCCGTCGGTCTCGACCCTGCCAGGCGCTGAGTCGACCGGTGCCATGCCATGACCACATCGCCGGCGAGCCGATTCGTGATCGTTGCCCGCGCAGACCCGGTGATCTGCGGTCACGCCACTGAGGCGCGCAACCTGGCTGAGGCAGCCCTGGACCGTGGGTTCGACGAGGTGCGCATCATCACCTGGCCCATCGACCGGCTACAGCAGACTGGTCTTCCCCTCAAGCCACTGGATCGCGTGCTGCCCTACCGGGACGGCATCGTGGTCGAACGCCCGGGACCGGTCGGCGACTACAAGGTGCCCGATGGCCGCTATCTCGCAGGGCTGACGGGTCGGCTGGTCGAGCTGTTCAGCGACGGGGTCACCACGCTGTGCATGTCGTTGTACCTGAGTCCGCACGCGATTGCGGTGGCCGATGCCGTGCGTATCGCGGTCAGCACGGGTCTGCCGGTCAACGTGACGACCGTGGCGGAGGCCGTCGGGTCGGACGTCACGAATGTCGTGCGGTCCTGCATCGAGGAGGGGCGGCTGGGTGCTGCCGCGCAGGTTCTGTCGAGCTACCTGGACCATGACCTGTGTCTGGCGGTCTCGGAGTACACGCGGGAGGTCATCCTCGCCGAGGCGTCCGAGGTCGACGCGCGGCACGGGACCACGTTTGCCCGGCGATGCCGGGACCTGGTCAATGTCTCCTACCCAGCGGTCGACACCGGGTCCTACCTGTCACTGGATCCTCGCGAGGGCGACCGCGTGCTGGGACGGCGGGGGCTCGACCGGGACGGTTACGTGCTGTTCTTGTCGCGCCTGAGCCAGGCCAAGGGTGTGGACGACCTGATCTCGGGGTTCGCGGGCAGTCGTGTGGCCGAGAGGTTGCGGCTGGTCATTGCCGGCAGCGGCCCGGACGAACAACGGCTGCGCTCGCTGGCCACGGCATCTGCGGTCGCTGATCGGATCGTGTTCCTCGATGACGTGGACGACGCCGAGAAGCCTCACCTGATGGCGGGCTCAGCTGCGTTCGTGCTGCCCAGCAAGCCGCTGCCCGACTTCGTCGAGACATTCGGTATCGCACTGGTGGAGAAGATGCTGTCCGGCGGCGGGCCGGTGATCACCACGGAGACCGGAGGGATCGGCGAAGCCGTCGGCGACTGCGCCATCTTCGTGCCGGTCCAGGACCCGAGGGCCATCGCGGAGGCGCTCGACCGAGTCGGCGCGATGTCATCAGACGAGCGCAGGGCCCTGGAGCGGCGGGCCCGGATCCATGCGAGCCAGTTCGACCGTGCGGTGATCTTCGACCGCATTCTGGGGCTGCTGAAGGCGAGCCCGAAGGGGCTGACGACGGGCAGGTGACTCCGGGGCCCGACTCTCGTATCCTCGGGTCATGGACCCTGCCGCACCCGCGCCGGCGCCTCCGGCCCAGTCGATCGACGACGTGGTGGCTCGACTGGAGTCGATCGATGCGGCGCTGCCGGCCGGCGACGGCGTGGCCTGTTTCAACCGGATGTATCTGGAGGTCACCTCGGGGGTCCGCGATCGGGTGGGGCAGGGCTTCTTCGGCGACCCGGCCTTCGTATCGCGCCTGGACGTCGTATTTGCCAACCTGTACTTCGCGGCCGTTGATGCGCTCTCAGGGCCTCCGAACGGTCTGCCCGTGGCCTGGCAGCCTCTGCTTGCCGCTCGCGGCACACCGGGGATCGAGCCGATCCAGTTCGCGCTGGCGGGGATGAACGCCCACATCAACCACGATCTGCCGCTGGCCGTGGTCACGACATGCACCGATCTGAAGACGGCACCCGAGGATGGCTGCCACCACGACGACTATACGAAGGTCGACGCTCTGCTCAACGCCTCCGTCGAGTCCGTCCGGCAGTCTTTCGAGCCGCCTGAGGTTGTCATCATCGACCAGCACGTGGCCGCGGTGGCCAACATCATCGACAACTGGAGCATCAACGCGGCGCGCGAGGTGGCCTGGGACACCGCGGTGGCCCTGTGGGACGTCCGCGACTTCGAGCTGGCCACCCGCCTGCTGACCGGCTCACTGGCTCGCACCGTCGCCATGGCCAGCCGGGGCCTCCTCCTGGTCGTCTGATGTCTCCACGGCATCGAACCGGCGTCCGGGTCGATGGCCTCGATGCATCGGCCCGCCGGGCTAGATCCCGAGCTTGCCCCTGACCCCGTCGATGAGGGTGCGGGCCGCTGAGACCGGGGTGAACGCCCTGGCCGCCTCCGTGAGCGCGGCCTGGGACTGCGCATCGAGCGTGAGATCGGCAGCGGCGACGTTGAACTCGAGCTGCTCGACGCTGGAGGCGCCGGGGATGACCACGACCTGCGGCAGGCTGAGCAGCCAGGCCAGCGCGGCCTGGGCGGGTTTGACGTGGTGGGCCTCGGCAACCTGCCGCAGCGTGTCCAGCAGCGGTGCGGCCCGGAGCAGGTTCTCGGTGCCGAACAGCGGGTTGGCCGAGCGCACCCCGCCCGGGCGATGGTCCGCGGTGTACCTCCCTCCGAGCAGTCCCTGGGCTAGCGGGCTGTAGGCGATGACGATCCGGTTCTCCTGCTGCGCAAACGGCACCAGGTCCTCCAGCGGCTGGGGGTGTGCCAGCGAGAACTGGACCTGGTTGCTGACCACCGGCGCCCCCAGAGCCTGATCGGCCTGCAGCCAGCGGCGAAGCGAGTAGTTCGACACCCCGACCGCGCCGATCAGCCCGTCCTGCAGGAGGCTTCGCATCCCGGGCATGATCACCGAGTCGGGCACCACCGGGTTGGGCTGGTGCACCTGGTACAGCGGGATCCGGCGAATCTGCAGCCGTCGGGCGCTGCCCCGCTCGCGGTTCCTGACCACCATCGGAAACGGCGCCACCGGAAAGACCTTGCTGGCCACGACGACGCGATCGCGGTCGGCTCCCAGCGCCTCGGCCAGGATCCGCTCGCTCCGGCCGAAGCCGTAGACCTCGGCGGTGTCGAACAGCGTCACTCCCAGCTCGCGGGCCCGTGCGACGATCGCGCCGGCCGCACCCGAGGCGTAACCCTCGCCGTACCCCCACTCGCGCGAACCGAACTGCCACGTGCCCAGCCCGACACGGCTGACCTGACCCAGACCCGGAACCTCAAGGAACTCCATGCCGTCCAGTCTGCCCCTAGGCTGAGCCGTATGGCGGATGTGGCTGTGCTGACTGGTACGTCGACCGGGATGGGCCTTCACGCCGCGTTGGAGCTTGCCCGCGCGGGCCTGACGGTCGTGGCGACGATGCGCGACACCTCCAGGGCTGGAGCGGTCCGGGAGGCGGCGGCCGCGGCCGGGGTCAGGCTCGACATCCGGGCTCTGGACGTCACCGACCATGACGCGATGAGGTCCTGCCTGGACGGCATCGTGGCGGACCACGGCCGCATCGACGTGCTGGTCAACAATGCGGGTCGCGGTTCGGTCGCCACTGCCGAGCAGCTCACGATGCAGCAGGTCCGGGACCAGCTGGAGGTCAACTACCTGGGCCCGGTCGCGCTCACCCAGTCCGTCCTGCCGGCGATGCGCACGGCCGGCTACGGCCGGATCCTGACGGTGACCAGTGTCGGGGGCGTGGTGGGGCAGCCGTTCGCCGAGGCGTACTGCGGCGCCAAGTTTGCCGTCGAGGGCTTCATGCAGTCTCTGGCCGTTGTCGCCGAGCGTTTTGGCGTGTGGGTCAGTGTGATCGAGCCGGGCGCCGTGGCCAGTGAGTTCGTCGCCAATGTCTCCCGGCCGTCCCGGCCCGGGCCGTATGACGGGATGCTGGCCGCCTACGCCGCGCGCGCCGAGTCGGCGTTCGCCACCGCCCAGTCGCCGCAGAGCGCCGGCGCCGTGATCGTCCGGGCCGCGACGTCGTCGACATACCGGTTCCGCTGGCAGACGTCCGACCAGGCACGCGCGTTCGCCGCGATCTCGCTGGCGGACCTTGACGGGGAACAGGTCCTCGGCGTCACCCGCACCTGGATCTCCTGAGATCCGAGATTCCAGGGTGCCCATGCGTGCCTGGGCGGACCATGCTGGCTGCCGGGATTGCGCCGGGCCGGGGCATCAGGAGCACCATTGAGTTGCCCGGTGCGCCCCGTTCGAAGGATCTGCTGTTGTCTGTCGAGATTGTGCTAGCCGTCGTTGCCTCGTCGTTCGGGGTGGTCATGGGGCTGGCCCCCACGTTGCAGATCCGCCGGATGCTGAGGGAGCGGTCCAGCCGGGACGTCTCGACCGGGTATTTCGCGATCATCGCCTTCGGGTCTGTGCTCTGGGCGTCCTACGGGGTGTCGATCGGCAGCACTGCGCTGGTCATCCCCAACGTCGTCGGCTTCCTCTCCTCGTCGATGACGATGCTGGTGGCCCATCGCCTGCGCCGGCAGGAGCGGTTCACGGTGCGGGTGGTGGATACCTCCGCTCTCAACGACATCTCGCAGTAGGGGAGGCGCCCGCCGTGGTTGTTGCCACGCACCCCGAGCGTCAGCAGCTCCGCACCGTACCCGTCGGCCCGCTCGATCAGCGCGTCCATCACCGTGCGGCCCAGCCCGAGGCCGCGCGCCTGCGGATGCACCATGATCTTGGTCAGGTCGACGACGTGTCCCATCGGGCCCGCCGGCCCGGCCCGCCAGCTCCCAGCGCCTCCACCCGTCCGTCCAACCGGCACAGCGCAAAGCCGGCCCGGCCCGCTGCCGCCGCCGTGTCCCACTCACCCAGCCACTGCCGGATGTCGGCCCGCGAGGGTGGCGACAGCCAGCCGACCGCGCCACCGAGCTCCACGACAGCGGCCACCACCCGGTGGACCTCGCGGACGCTCTGGTCATCGACGTGATCAAGGAAGTGCAGCTGGGAGGCGGGTCTGGACACCGTTGCAGTATCCAGCATCAGCTGGCGCAGCTGTCGTTCTGGTCCTTCAGGACAAGCAGCGCGAGAGCGCCTGCGAGCAGCGCCAGGAAGGCGATCATGCCCGCGGTCCCGGCCCAGCCCCAGCTGACCAGGAAGACGCCGCCGAGCCAGCCGAACAGGCTCGACCCGGCATAGTAGAAGAGGTTGTAGAGCGACGACGCCTGGGCCCGGCCGACCACCGCCTCTGCGCCGGTCCAGCCCGAGGCGACGGCATGACCGGCGAAGAAGCCCGCCGTGGCCACCAGCAGCCCCGCCAGCACGACCAGCAGAACCGTCGACAGCGTCAGCAGCACGCCGGCGATCATCGCGGCGACAGCGACCAGCAGCACGGGACGCCGGCCGAACCGGGCTGCCAGCACGCCGGCCTGGGCGGCCGACCAGGTCCCGGCCAGATACGCGAGGAACAGCAGGCTGATCAGGGTCTGCGGAAGGTTGAACGGCTCCGCCGAGAGCCGGAACCCGAGGTAGTTGTAGAGGGCCACGAACCCGCCCATCAGCAGCAGTCCCTGGGCATACAGGGCAAGCAGCCTGGCGGAGCGCAGGTTCACTGCCAGCCGGCTGAGCAGGCCTCCTTCGGTGCCGGTCCCGAGGGACCGGCGTGGCGCGAACCCTCGCGGCTCGGGCACCAGGGTGATGAACAACCCGGCCGCGATCGCGCAGAGCACGGCCACCACGAAGACGCCGATCCGCCAGCTCCACAGCTCGGCGACCGGCCCGGCCACCAGCCGCCCGAGCAGGCCGCCGATCGAGGTGCCCGCGACATACGTCCCGGCGGCCCTGGCAGCATGTTTCGGCTCGATCTCCTCGCTGAGGTAGGCGATCGCGATGGCAGGCACCCCGCCGACCATCGCCCCTTCCAGGAGCCGCCCGGCCAGCAGCAGCGGGAAGCTGTTCGCGAACGGGACCAGCAGGCCGAAGACGGTGGCTGCGCTGACCGCGATCGACATGGCCCGGACCCGGCCGATGTGATCGGCGGCCACCGACCAGGGCAGGACGCCGATGGCCAGTCCGAGGGTGGCGGCCGAGATGATCAGCCCGGCGTCCGCAGCCCCGATCCGCAGGTCGGCGGCGATCAGCGGGAGCGCGGCCTGCGGTGAGTAGAGCTGGGCGAAGGTGGCGACCCCGGCGAAGAAGAGCCCGGCCAGCAGGCGGCGGTACTCCCTGCTGCCGTGGGAGTGGCCGGCCCACCGCTCCGGTGGTAGGGGACGCCCGTGGCTCAGACGGACGTGCTCACTCACCACGCCGTTGACGGTACGCCTGACGGTCCGCCGCCAGCGACCTGCTGACAGGCCAGCCGTTCAGTCCGCAGGGTTCGCCACCGACATTCCCGCCGCGGCCGCCGCCACGGGGTCGCCCGGGTAGGCGTGCAGGGCGGGCAGGTTGCTCGTGGCGGGGTGTGTCAGGCCCATCGGGGCGTCGGCCATCGCCCGGAGCAGCCGGACGGTGACGGCCTGGATGATCCGGGACCCCTGCGGGGTGGTCGGGCACCGCGGGCCGACGTTGCACAGCGCGGCCACCCAGAGGTTGGTGCCCGAGGCGAACACGCCGGCGCCACTGGGCACGGTGTAGTACGCGCTGTCGCTGTAGCTCTGGGTGTTGCGGCAGGTTACCGGCGAGTGGGTGAGCACCTCGATGCCGGCCGGTGTCGGCCGGCCTGGGTTGACCCGGTCGTACTCGGGCCCGATGACGTTGGGCACCCTCGTCCCGCCCTGCGCGATGCCCGCCCAGAGCCACGAGCCGGGGTTGCTGACCACCAGGTCGGCCTTGACCGGGTTGCACTCGTAGAACGTCCCGGTCAGCGTGGACTCGGGCCTGGGGACCGGGGGCTCGCGCCAGTTGACCGTCAGCTCGGCGTTGTTGTGCCCGTTGTAAGGATCCGCATACTGGCTCTTGTAGTTGACCTCCAGGCGATCCACCCGGTCGGCGCCGTCGCCGGCCGGGCCGTTCTCGAACCGGATGTGCCGGAACACGGCGTTGGCGCCAAGGAACGCGACGTTGACCCCGCGATCGCGGGCGCTCGTCACGTTCGCCCGCATAGCGCTGGACCAGTACTCGTCATGAGCCAGGGTCACCACCCCGCGGGCCCCGTCCAGCAGGTGCGGGTCCAGGTGCAGGGTGACGTCGGTCGCGTAGGCCACCGGCAGGCCCTCACGTTCGGCCAGCGCGATGACCGGCAGCTCGTTGGTCAGCAGGTCGCCCGCGCCGTCCCCGTCGTACGGCCGGTCGAAGGACGCCACCCGGGAACGGTGGTCGTAGTCGTCGGTGCCGGCAGCCCCGTGGTAAAGGCTGTAGCCGCCCCAGATGTTGTACGCCTGCCAGGTGGTGACCGCGTTGACCAGGACCAGCGCGTCACGCGCGTTGGCCGAGCGCACCGTCACCGGCAGGTACCGCTGGCCGCCGGTCGAGGCGTCCAGCCGCACGAGGTAGGAACCGGGTGGCCAGCCCGTGGTGTCGATCACCTCGTTGGGACGCCAGGAGGTCAGCACGGTGAAGGTCCCGGGGCGCAGGGTCGACTGGGGCTGTCGCCGGCCGGCCAGGACCCCGCTCGTCCACACCTCTCTCATCAGGAACCCGCCGTACCAGCCGGCCCGGAAGACGTGAACCCTGTATGAGGGGGCCGTGGTCGAGACCTTCAGCCGCAGCGGGTCACCGGGCAGCAGGTCGGTCCGGGTCGCATAGCCCTCGATCTCGTCGGGGCGGCCGAGCCTGGTGAGGCGCCAGGTCGCGCTTCCCTTCCTGGCGTTCTCGGCGACGACGTCAAGGCCGGCCACCCCGGCCGTCAGGTCCGCCTCGGTGGCAGTCGCAACTGCGGAAGGGTGCGGGCCAGCGGGTGAGCGGGTCGACGACCCGAAAGGCAGGGCTGAGCAGCCGGCAAGCAGGCTGGCCGCCACGCCGACTGCAGCAAGCCGACCCCACCGGGACGCCATCATGCCTGCACGCTGGCTCGTTTCGTGACCCATGACGCCCCCCCTGTATGAACATTTCGGTGACGCTATCGCACCACGAGCTGGTCAAAGCCCTTGGGTCGGCGTGACTTGCGCTGGCATTTGCGGCGCGGAGCGGAATACTTTGCTTCATGGACCTCAAACTGACCACCAAGGCTGAAGAAGCCCTTTCTGCGGCCGTTCGCGATGCCGCGGCGGCGGGTCATCCTCATGTCGAGCCGGCCCACCTCCTGCTCGCGCTCACGCGTCAGACCGAGAGCACCACCGGCCCGCTGCTCGAGGCGACCGGCTCGTCCGCTGTAGCCGCAGGTCAGGCGGCGAGCCGCATCCTTGCCCGTATCCCGCAGGTCACCGGCTCGTCGGTGACGGCTCCGGGCCTGTCCCGGGCGAGCCTGGCGGTGCTGGAGCAGGCGCACAAGATCATGGAGTCGATGGGCGACGGGTACGTGTCGACCGACCACCTGCTGCTGGCGCTGGCCCGGACCGGTGACTTCGGCGTCGACGGTGAGGCCATCGCCGGTGAGATCCCGACCATGCGCGGCGGCGCCAAGGTGACCACCGCCGACCCGGAGGCCACCTACGACGCTCTGGCCAAGTACAGCCAGGACCTCACCGCGCTGGCCCGGGAGGGCAAGCTGGACCCGGTCATCGGTCGCGACGCCGAGATCCGCCGGGTGGTGCAGGTGCTGTCCCGGCGTACCAAGAACAACCCCGTCCTGATCGGCGACCCCGGCGTCGGCAAGACCGCCGTGGTCGAGGGCCTGGCCCAGCGGATCGTCAACGACGACGTCCCGGAGTCCCTGAAGGGCAAGCGCCTGGTCAGTCTCGACCTGGCCTCGATGGTGGCCGGGGCGAAGTACCGCGGTGAGTTCGAGGAGCGCCTCAAGGCAGTCCTGGAGGAGATCCGCTCGGCCGGCGGGCAGGTCATCACCTTCATCGACGAGCTGCACACGGTCGTCGGCGCGGGGGCGGCCGAGGGCTCGATGGATGCCGCGAACATGCTCAAGCCGCTGCTGGCCCGCGGCGAGCTGCGGATGGTCGGCGCCACCACTCTGGAGGAGTACCGCAAGCACATCGAGAAGGACGCCGCTCTCGAGCGTCGGTTCCAGCAGGTGTTCGTCGGTGAGCCCAGCGTCGAGGACACCATCGGCATCCTGCGCGGGCTCAAGGAACGCTACGAGGCCCACCACAAGGTGACCATCGCCGACAGCGCGCTGGTGGCCGCGGCGACCCTGTCCGACCGGTTCATCAGCGGACGCCAGCTGCCGGACAAGGCGATCGACCTGATCGACGAGTCAGCCTCGAGACTGCGGATGGAGATCGACTCCTCTCCGGTCGAGATCGACGAGCTCCAGCGCTCCGTGGACCGGCTCAAGATGGAGGAGCTGGCGCTGGCCCACGAGTCCGACGACGCGTCCAGGGAACGGCTCGAGAAGCTGCGCCGCGACCTCGCCGACCGTTCCGAGCAGCTCGCCGCGCTGACCGGCCGCTGGGACCAGGAGAAGGCCGGGCTCAACAAGGTCGGAGACCTCAAGGCCCAGATCGACGACCTGCGCGGGCAGGCCGAGCGGCTGCAGCGGGACAACGACCTGGCCGGGGCGTCAAAGCTCCTGTACGGCCAGATCCCCTCTCTCGAAAAGGATCTGGCGCAGGCCCAGGCTGTCGAGGCGACGTCGTCGACCGCCGGCGGAGAGGCCTCGATGGTCAAGGAGGAGGTGGGCCCCGACGACATCGCCGACGTGGTCAGCGCCTGGACCGGCATCCCGGCCGGCCGCCTCCTGGAGGGTGAGACCGACAAGCTGCTGCGGATGGAGGAGTTCCTCGGGCGCCGCCTGGTCGGCCAGGCCGATGCGGTGCGGGCGGTCTCCGATGCCGTCCGGCGCAGTCGTGCCGGGATCGCCGACCCCGACCGCCCGACTGGCTCGTTCATGTTCCTGGGCCCGACGGGTGTCGGCAAGACCGAGCTGGCCAAGTCGCTGGCCGACTTCCTGTTCGACGACGAGCGCGCGATGGTCCGGATCGACATGTCCGAGTACTCCGAACGGCACTCGGTCGCCCGCCTGATCGGGGCGCCTCCGGGGTATGTCGGGTACGAGGAGGGCGGCCAGCTGACCGAGGCGGTCCGCCGGCGCCCGTACTCCGTGGTGCTGCTGGACGAGGTGGAGAAGGCCCACGAGCAGACCTTCGACGTGCTGCTCCAGCTCTTGGACGACGGGCGCCTCACCGACGGGCAGGGCCGCACCGTCGACTTCCGCAACGTGATCCTGGTGATGACCTCCAACCTCGGCTCGGACTTCCTGATCGACCCGTCGATGTCACCCGAGGCCAAGCACGACGCGGTGATGGCCGCGGTTCACCTGACCTTCAAGCCGGAGTTCCTGAACCGGCTGGACGACGTGGTGATCTTCGACCCGCTGTCCACCGAGGACCTGGCCCGGATCGTCGAGCTGCAGGTCGCCCTGCTGACCAAGCGGCTTGACGACCGCCGGATCACCCTCGAGGTGACCCCGGCAGCGCGCGAGTGGCTGGCGATCACCGGCTTCGACCCGGCCTACGGCGCGCGACCGCTGCGGCGTCTGGTGCAGCGTGAGATCGGCGACCGGCTGGCCCGGGCCCTGCTGGAGGGCGTGGTCCGCGACGGCGGCACAGCGGTCATCGACCGGGACCCGGATGCAGACACCCTTGTCCTGCGCTGAGCCAGGCCTCCCGAGCCCGGTAGCGTGCCTCTCATGAGAGTGTTGCGAACTCCCGCGAAAGACCAGGCGCCCCGGGCTGTCCGGACGGTCCGGGCGGCGCCGTTGGCCACGATCGCCCGCGCGACCCTCGCCCTGCTGATGCTGTTCGTGCTCGCGGCGTGCAGCGGCTCGGAGAGCGCCAAGGCCACGCCTGCCGAGCAGCTGGCCGCGGCCAAGGTCAAGGTCGACGCCGCGTCCTCGCTGCACCTGACCCTGCGCTCGAGCGGCATCCCGGCGACGGCCAACGGGGTCCTGACCGGCGATGGCACCGGCACCCACGCCCCCGCCTTCAAGGGGACCCTTGGCGCGCGGATCAGCGGCTTCGAGGCCAAGGTGGAGGTCGTCGCGATCGACAAGCTGCTTTATGTGAAGCTGCCGTTCACCACCGAGTTCGTCCAGGCTGACCCGAAGACGTACAACGCGCCGGACCCCGCCCAGCTGTTCGCCAAGGAGGGGGGCATCTCCTCCTTGCTGACCGCCACGACCAACCCGGTCGAAGGTCCGCAGACCCGGGTGGGGTCCGACGTCCTCAACACCATCACCGGGACGTTGCCCGGTGCCAGCGTGGCCAAGCTGCTGAACATCGGCGACGCCACCAAGCCCTTCAAGGTCATCTACGGCATCACTGATCCAGGCGGCGAGCTGCGCACGGTGACGATGACGGGCCCCTTCTTCAAGGGCACGACCTCGACCCCTGTGACATCGACCTACACCCTCACGCTGGACAACTACGGCGCCCCGGTTGAGATCAGCAAGCCCTAAGGCCCAGCTGGCGACTGCCTCGGTCGCCGTGGCGCTCGCCTCGGCGGACACCTACGTCGTCGTCGTGGCGCTGCCGGACATGATGGCCGGGGTCGGCCTGGGCATCGACGAGCTGCAGCGGGCCACGCCGATCATCTCGGGCTTCCTGCTCGGCTACATCGCGGTCCTGCCGTTGATCGGCCGCCTCTCGGATCTCGTGCCGCGCCAGCGGATCCTGCTGTTCTGCCTGGCCCTGTTCGTCGTCGGCTCGGCCATCACCGCGGTCTCCGTCGAGCTGCCGGTGCTCGTGTTCGGCCGGGTGCTGCAGGGCATCGGCGGTGGTGGGCTGGTGCCGGCAACCCTGGCCCTGGTCGCCGACCTGTGGCCCCCCGATCGCCGGGGGACGCCACTGGGCGTGGTCGGCGCCGTGCAGGAGCTTGGCAGCGTTCTCGGCCCGTTGCTCGGCGCGGCTGTGCTGCTGGTGGCCGACTGGCGGGCGATCTTCTGGCTCAACGTGGTCCTGGGCCTCGTCATCGCCGTCGTCCTGTGGCTGAGCGCAGGTCCCGCCAAGAGGCCCCACCTGCGGGTGCTGCCAACGACCCTGGGCCTGCTCGGAACAGCCGCCGGCCTGCTCGCCCTGGCCGCCCCCACGGCACTGGCCAGCGATGTCACCCTTGGCATCCCGTTTGTGCCCTTCACCGGGACGAGCCGCCTGGCGACCCCTCTGGGGGTGGCCGCCTTGGTCCTCCTGCTGGCAGCCGCCGCGGTCTCGTCAGCCCTGCCGGTCGACTCGGGATCCCGGGTGGCCCTGCTCCGCCGGCTCGACCTGCCCGGTGCCCTCTGTATTGCCGTCGCGCTGGGCTCGCTGGTCATCACCTTTGCGTCGGCCAACCCCGAGCGCGAGGTGGTCGGGCCCTGGGGCTGGGCGCTGGTGCCGCTGGGACTGGTCGCGGTGGTGGCATACATCTGGCGGCACCGGACCGCTCGCGACCCGCTGGTATCCCGGGGGCTGATGGTCACCCGGGGTCATGGCGGTGGTTCCAGCCTGGTCCCGGCCCTGCTGGTCAGCCTCCTGATCGGCGTGTCTCTGGTGGCCATCGTGGTCGACATCCCGTTCCTGGCCCGCCTGACGGTCACCGGTTCGCAGACCACGGCGGCGCTGCTGCTGGTGCGGTTCCTGGTCGCCCTGCCGGTCGGCGCCCTTGCCGGTGGCTGGCTGCTGAACCGGCGCGGCCCGGCAGTCGTCGCTGCGTCGGGCCTATTCCTGGCCGGGACCGGGCTCGCCCTCATGTCGGGGTGGGGCAACGGCTCCCTCCAGTCGTGGTCGACAACCCCGGTCCTGGCGCTGGCCGGTTTCGGCCTCGGGCTGGCTATCGCGCCGGTGAACGCGGCCGCCCTGGCCGAGGCGCCGGCTGACGCGCATGGCGTCGTCAGCTCACTGGTGGTGCTCGCGCGGATGACCGGGATGGTGGCCGGGCTCGCGCTGCTGACTGCCGTCGGGCTGCGCCGTTACTACGCCGCGGTCGCGGCGCTGGCTGACCCGACCAGATCTGGAGCCCTGGCCGCAGCCGGCGTCGTGCAGGTGCAGACCGTCTTCCTCGGCGGGGCCATAGCCGCCTTTGTCGCTGCCGCCATCGCTCTGGCCCTCAGCGCTCCCCGGGCCCGTACGAGAATCATCAGATGACTTCAGCCCACCTGCTCAGCTCCCATCCGGTCTTCCCGGCCCCCGATATCCGGCGCACCGCCGACTTCTACACGCGCGCGAACGGATTACCACAACAGCGAGCTCGTGATCGAGGGTGTTGACGGCCGGTGGATGGGGTTCGGAATCAAGGACGAAGATGCTGACAGGCTCACGGGCGCTGGCCGGTACTGGTCGACCACGTGGTGGCGCAACAGGGTCCGGAGGAGGTTCCCGCTGCCATGCACCTGCAGCTCCGGCCCGTTGTCCGTCTTGAGCGCCGGGATACCTTCGGGCGCGTCGCCCTCGATCAGGACCAACCTGCTCCACTCCAGCGTGGGATGACCGCGCGAGGCAACGTCTTCGGTGGCGTTGTTCAGTGGCCCGGCGCCGTCCGGCTACTGGTCCGCGAGGTCGACGATGACCGGTGCGTGGTCACTGGCGCCCTTGCCTTTGCGCTCCTCGCGGTCGAACGAGGCGCCCGTCACCCGGGCGGTCAGCGCGGGGGAGCCCAGCACGAAGTCGATCCGCATCCCGCGACGCTTCGGGAAGCTCAGCTGTTTGTAGTCCCAGTAGGTGTAGACGCCGGGGCCCGGAGTGTAGGGCCGGGCGACGTCGGTGAAGCCGGAGTCGATCATCGCCCGGAATGCCGCGCGCTCCGGCGCCGAGACGTGGGTGCTGTCGGCGAAGTCGGCCATGTCCCACACGTCCTCGTCCTGCGGCGCGATGTTCCAGTCACCCATCAGGGCGATCTGCCCTTCCGGATCAGCAGCCAGCCAGCCGGTGCCCGCCAGCCGAAGACGCTCGAGCCACTCCAGCTTGTAGGCGAGGTGCGGGTCACCGAGCGCCCGCCCGTTGGGCACGTACAGCGACCAGATCCGGACCCCGCCGCAGGTGGCGCCGACCGCGCGGGCCTCGGAGACGCTCGGGTCCCCGAAATTGGGCATCTCGGGAAAGCCGACCGCGACGTCGTCCAAGCCGACCCGCGAGATGATCGCGGCGCCGTTCCACTGGTTCAGCCCGACGTGGGCCACCTCGTAGCCCAGGGCGCTCAGCCCCATCATCGGGAACTGTGCCTCGTTGGCCTTGGTCTCCTGGATCGCGAGCACGTCGCAGTCGCTGCGTTCGAGCCACGCCTCGACCCGTTCGATCCGTGAGCGGATGGAGTTGACGTTCCAGGTAGCTATGCGCACGCCCCTGATCTTATGAGAATCATGACGAAACCGGGCGACCGCCTTCACCCCGGCCGGCGTGCACGGCGCCGATGGTGATCTGCCTGCGGCTCGCAGCGGATCGCTGGACTGCACCGAGGGAGTTGGGGCGCAGGGTGGCTCGAAGCCGGTCGCTTCGGCCTTGGTCATGCCACACGCCGTGACATGGCGCGTGGGCGCTTTCCGCGACGGGGCCTCAGGCGGCCATCTCATGGTGGTTGATCGGGTGGGTTGCGTACTGGCGGCCGTGGGGGTCGGTCCAGGTGCACTGGCCCTGACGGGTCATGGTCAGCCTCCACCCGGCGTGGTGTTTGACCCGGTGGTGGTGTTTGCACAGCGCGACCAGGTTCCAGATCGTGGTTGGTCCGCCGCGGGAGAAGGGAACGATGTGGTCGGGTTCACAACGGGTGGCGTTGCGGGCGCAGCCAGGGAAACGGCAG
>JBBRZQ010000071.1:0-22343 GCA_038236535.1 Actinomycetales bacterium | reverse complement strand
GAGGCCGTCGCCCTGGCCGACCAGTTTCTCGGCCCCCGGCTGGTCCAGGATGACCCGCGAGTCGGACAGGCTCGACGTCGCGAAGGCCAGCCGCGACGGCACGTTCGCCTTGATCAGACCGGTCACGACATCAACCGAAGGTCGCTGCGTAGCCAGCACCAGGTGGATGCCGGCCGCCCGCGCGAGCTGGGTGATCCGGACGATGGAGTCCTCGACGTCGCGCGGGGCCACCATCATCAGGTCGGCCAGCTCGTCGACGATCACGAGCAGGTACGGGTAAGGCTGGAGGACGCGCTCGCTGCCGGGCAGCGGCTGGGCTTTGCCCGACCGTACGGCCTTGTTGAAGTCGTCGACGTGCTTGAATCCGAAGGCGGCGAGGTCGTCGTAACGCTGGTCCATCTCGCGGACCACCCACTGCAGTGCCTCGGCCGCCTTCTTGGGGTTCGTGATGATCGGAGTGATCAGGTGCGGGATGCCCTCGTAGGCGCTGAGCTCGACCCGTTTGGGGTCGACCAGCACCATGCGGACCTCGTCGGGCGTCGACCGCAGCAGGACCGACGTGATCATCGAGTTGATGAAGCTGGACTTGCCGGAGCCCGTGGCGCCCGCCACCAGGAGGTGCGGCATCTTGGCGAGGTTGGCGATGACGTAGCCACCCTCGACGTCCTTGCCGACACCGACGACCATCGGGTGCTCGTTGCTGCGCGCGGTCTGGCTGCGCAGCACCTCACCGAGGCTGACCTTCTCGCGGTCCGCGTTGGGGATCTCGATGCCGATCGCCGACTTGCCGGGGATCGGGCTCAGGATGCGCACGTCCGCGGAGGCCACGGCATACGCGATGTTCCGGGAGAGCGCGGTGACCCGTTCGACCTTGATGCCGGGACCGAGCTCGACCTCGTACCGGGTGACCGTCGGGCCGCGGCTGAACCCGGTGACCTGGGCGTCGATGTCGAACTGGTCGAGCACCTCGGTCAGTGAGTTGACCACCGCGTCGTTGGCGATACTGCGCGTCTTGTGCGGGCGGCCGAGCTCGAGCAGGGTGTCGAGGGGCAGGGTGTAGGTGATGTCCCCGGCCAGCAGGAGCTGCTCCACCCGCGCTGGTATCGGAGTGGTCGGCGGAGCCTCGAGGGCGGCCTTGGACCGCGCGCCGCCGGCCTGCGACGAGCTGCCCGCCGAGGCGCCACCCATCCCGAAGTCCCCGGGTGCCCCGGCTGACACGGCTGAGGTGGCTCCGGGGGCAAGCACCCCAGGTGCGGTGGGGCGCTTCTCTCCCGGACGGAAGGACGCGGCGGCCAGCTTGTCGGCTTTTGCCTTCGCCACGATGGCGGCCTGCCGGAAAGCCTCGTCGCCGTCGAGCTGGCCGTTGTCGATCGGCCCGGGACGGCGACGCGACTTGCGCTTGCCGCCAACCGGGATCTCTTCGGTGTCATCGGGGTCAGCGCCCTCGTCGACACCGTGGACCCGCGGTTTGTGCAGCAGCCGGTCGCGCGCCTCGCCGAGCCGGACAGGGATCAGTCGGACCGGGGTGGCGGTGATCACCAGGATCCCGAAGAACCCCATCAGCAGCAGCAGCGGGACGGCCCCGACGGTCTTGATGGCGGCCACGATCGGGCTCGAGGCCAGGAAGCCGATCATCCCGCCGGCGTCACCCATCCTGAGCGCGCCGTCGGGCGGGCTCGGCAGGCCGGCCGAGATGTGCACCAGCCCGGCGGCGGCGAAGGTCAGCAGCGTGGTGCCGATCGTGATGCGGTTCGTGGACGCCTGGTCCTCGGGGGCGCGCAGCAGCCGGATGCCGAACACCAGCAAGGCGATCGGGACGGCATACGCGATCCGGCCGAAGGTTCCGGCGACGACGGCATGGACGATGTCGCCGGTCATCCCCTTGAGCCCCCACCACTCGCTGGCGGCCACCAGGACTGCCAGGGCGAGCAGGAACAGGCCGATGCCGTCGCGGCGGTGTTCCGGCTCGAGCTCGCTGGCGCTGCGCCCGATCCCCCGCACCGCCCCGCCGGCGAGGCTCGCGATGCCCATCCAGGTGGCTCGGACGGCCCTGACCGGCAGGGGCGCGCGCTGGGCCTTGGCCCGGCTGCGTCGCTGGGCAGGCTTGCGCGGTGCCGGTCTGCGCGGTGCCGGCTGGCCGCCGCGTCCCGATCGCGCGGGGGTGGGCGATTTACCGCGTCCCCCGGATTTCGGACGCGGGACAGGGGTAGTCGTTCGAGTCGCCACGACGTCACGGTACGCGAATGACACTGGCGTATCACGCGTCACACGCGCGCTGAGCACAAGAATCGGGCCTTGGCAGGGGAACCCCGGCGCGTTGGCGGACCGCTGACCCGTCTCACATGCCGAAAAGGGAAGCAGGACAGTGGTGAGTCACCTCCGATCGCGGGTATGTTCGTTCGCAAGGTCACGAGTACCAGCGTTCAGCCCCGGCTTGCTGGTCAGCAACCCTCCATTCGCGGTGGGGTGCTCCGGGTGACGACCGGGCCGAGCCCGCATCCCGCGAGCCGGCAAGCGCGGACCATGCGGCGCAGGTCACCGGAGGTCCACCGGACTTTCAGGAGCTGAGCCGTATGTCGATCTCGACCATCAGTCGCCAGGTGCGCCAACCGCTGCTGGACACGAACCCTCCGCAGCCGCAGACCTCGCGGACCTCGCCGGCGCTGGCCGCGCAGACCCGGGCACCGTCGCGCGACCACCTGCATTCAGTGCCCACCCAGGCCTCGCCTGTCTTCGTCCTGCCGCCCCGGACGGTGTCCGAGAACCTCGGGGTCCCGACGCTTCACCGCACCGTCGTGGACTACGCCAACTTCGACCACGCCGCGTCGACGCCGGCCCTGCAGTCGGTCAAGGACGCGGTCGACATCGCGCTGCGCACCTACTCGTCCGTGCACCGCGGCAACGGCTACGCCTCACGGATCACCAGTGGCTGGTACGAGGAGGCCCGGGCCGAGGTCCACGACTTCGTGGGGGCGCGCCCGGCCGATCTCGTCGTGTTCACCCGCAACTCCACCGACTCGCTGAACCTGCTGGCCCGCAGCCTGCCCAGAAGCACGACCACCTTCGTGTTCGAGTCCGAGCACCACGCGGCCCTGCTCCCCTGGAACCCGTCGCGCACCGTCAGGATCCCGGTCCCCGGCAGCGAGCAGGACGCCGTGATCCTGCTCGAGGACGCCCTGCGCAGCTCAGTCAAGACGACGACCGGCCCCCGCCTCGTGGTGGTCGCGGGCGCCTCGAACGTCACCGGCGAGCTATGGCCGGTCGAGTCGGTCGTGAACATCGCCAGGCGGTATGGCGCCCGGGTCGTTCTCGACGCGGCACAGCTAGCCCCGCACCGGAAGATCGACATCGAGGCGCTCGGCGTCGACTACGTGGTCTTCTCGGGCCACAAGCTCTACGCCCCGTTCGGGGCCGGCATTCTCGCCGGGCGCGCTGACTGGCTGAACGAGGCAGCGCCCTACCTTCGCGGCGGCGGGGCGACCGCGAAGGTCACCGGCAGCGGGACGGTATGGGCCCAGGGCCCGGCCAGGCACGAGGCCGGCAGCCCGAACGTGATCGGCGCCATCGCCATCGCCGCCGCCTGTGCCGCCCTGGAGAACCACCGCCCGGCGATCGAGGAGTACGAGAATGCGCTGGCCGGACAGCTGCAGGCAGGCCTGGCAGCGATCGACGGGGTGAGCACCTACTCGATCTTCGGCCCGACCCACGACCGGGTCGGCGTGACCTGTTTCACCATCAAGGGTCTGGACTCGTCGCTGGTGTCCGCCGTGCTCTCCGCGGAGTACGGCATCGGCGTCCGCGACGGCAAGTTCTGCGCGCACCTGCTGGTCGAGGCGCTCCTCGGAGACCCGGCCGGCGATGCCCCCCCGGGCACCGCCCTGCGGGTCAGCCTGGGACTTGCCAACACCCCGGAGCACCTCGCCCGGCTGCTCGGTGCCATCGCGGCACTGGCAGCGGAAGGACCCGACTTCGAGTACCAGCTCACCCCGCAGGGCTGGCAGGCCATCGACGACCCGCGCGACCTCACCCTCCCGCGCCCCTGGTAGCCGGCAACGCCAAGGCAAGACCGCGACGCCCCGTCAAGACCGCGACGTCCCGGTTGCCCGGGTTGCCCGACAACCGCCGCTAGGGGCCGCGCGGTGAGAGGCGAGCCCAGACCGCAGCGTGATCCGTGTTCGGCACCGGGACCACGCCGGTGTCCACGACGCCCAGGCCGCGGGTCAGCAGATGGTCGAGCTGAACGAATGGACGGAGCAACCGGCGCCCTTGCGGCCAGGTGCGCACCCAGCCCTGACCATCCGCCCGGTGGGCCTCGGTCATGGTGTCCGCAAGCCGGCGAAAGCCCGGGTGGCCCCACGATGCGTTGAAGTCCCCCACCAGCATGATGGGCTGCTCTGACGGCTGCCGTTCGCGCCAGGTCTGCAGGTCGGCCAGACCGGACCTCCAGACAGTCGCCGCCGACAGAGCCGGAGCCAGCGAGTGGACGGCACGGAGCAGGACATCGCCGCCGGCTGGGTGCAGCGAGACCACCAGCTCGTGTGTGTCGCGCGGAGACGCCTCGCCCGGACCGGGCTGTACCACCGTCATCGGGATACGGCTGCGAACGATGGTCCCGCTGGAGTCCGTGCTCGACCGACCGGCCGAACCGGGCAGGAGGGTGTCCAGGCCGGCGGCGCTGAGCCGCTCGAGCGCGTCCGGGGTGACCTCCACCAGCACCAGCACATCGACCCGATGGGCACGCGCGGCAGCCACCACGGTCTGGGCGTCACCGGCGCCAAACTGCAGGTTCGCGCTCATGACCACGAAATCATGGCGGCCCGGCGCCACCCGATGACTGACCAGCGACGGCACCGCCAGCGCCACGCAGAGCGCCAGCAGCACCCCCGCGGCGATCGTGACAGGCCAGCGCTGGGTGAGCGCGGCGCACACGAGCACCAGCGCCACGAGGATGCCGCCCAGCGGCACCATCGACTGCAGAACCGCCACCAGACCGACCCGGCTGTCCACCCACCTCAGCGCGATCAGGACAACGGCGCCGAGAAAAGCGACCCAGAGCAGCACGGTCAACGTCGTTCCCCCGAGGTTCTTCACCGTGGACCTTCCCTCACTTCGCACCCTTCCTGAGGAACGCGGACGGCTAGGCGTCGATCACGATCGGGATGATCATCGGCCGGCGGCGCAACCGGCCGCCGAGCCACGAACCGACCGTGCGGCGGATGATCTGCTGCAGCTGGAACGAGTCGCTCACCCCGTTGGCGGCCGCGTCCGCGAGCGCCTCCTCGAGCCTGGGCAGCACCTGGTCGAAGATGTCCTGGTCCTCGGCAAAGCCACGGGTCTGGATCTCGGGCCCCGCGGCCACCTTGCCGGTGGCCGAGTCGCGCACCACGATGATCGTCACGAAGCCCTCGTCGCGCAGGATGCGACGATCCTTCAGCAGTGCCTCGGTGGTCTCGCCTACCGAGGACCCGTCGACGTAGACGTACCCGCACGGCACAGCCCCGACGATGCCGGCGACCCCGTTGGCCAGGTCGACCACCACGCCGTCCTCAGCCAGCACGACCCGGTTGCGCGGGACGCCGGTCTGCGCGGCCAGGGCGGCGTTGGCCACCAGGTGACGCCACTCGCCGTGGACCGGCATGACGTTGCGCGGCCGCACGATGTTGTAGCAGTACAGGAGCTCGCCGGCGCTCGCGTGGCCGGAGACGTGAACCTGCGCGTTGCCCTTGTGCACCACGTCGGCGCCGAGGCGCATCAGGCCGTTGATGATCCGGTAGACGGCGTTCTCGTTGCCGGGGATCAGCGAGGACGCGAGCAGCACCGTATCGCCGTCGCCCACCTCGATGGTGTGGTCCCGGTTGGCCATCCGGGACAGCGCGGCCATCGGCTCACCCTGGGAGCCGGTGCAGATCAGCACGATCTTGTCGTCCGGGTAGTCGGTCAGCTTCTTCAGGTCGACCAGCGTCCCCGGCGGTACCTTGAGGTAGCCGAGCTCCTCGGCGATGCCCATGTTGCGCAGCATCGAACGGCCGACCATGGCGACCTTGCGGCCGTTCGCGTGGGCGGCGTCCAGCACCTGCTGGACGCGGTGCACGTGCGAGGAGAAGCAGGCGACGATGACCCGGCGGCTGGCGTTGCGGAATACCGCCTCGATGGCCGGGGCGATCTCGCGCTCCCCGGTCGTGAAACCCGGCACCTCGGCGTTGGTCGAGTCGGTCATGAACAGGTCCACGCCCTCCTCGCCGAACCGGGCGAAGGAGCGCAGGTCGGTGATCCGGCCATCCAGCGGCAGCTGGTCCATCTTGAAGTCGCCGGTGTGCAGGATCGTGCCACCGGGGGTGCGGATGAAGACGGCCAGCGCGTCCGGGATCGAGTGGTTGACCGCCACGAACTCGCAGTCGAACCGGCCCAGCTTCTCGCGCTGGCCCTCGGCGACAGTGAGCGTGTAGGGCTTGATCTTGTGTTCCCGCAGCTTCGCCTCGACCATCGCCAGGGTCAGCGTCGAGCCGATCAGCGGGATGTCTGCCTTGAGCCGGAGCAGGTAGGGGATCGCCCCGATGTGGTCCTCGTGACCGTGCGTGAGCACGATCGCCTCGATGTCCTCGAGGCGGCCTGTGATGTACTCGAAGTCCGGCAGGATCAGGTCGACGCCGGGGTGGTGGTCCTCGGGGAAGAGCACCCCGCAGTCGACGATGAGCAGCCGGCCGGCGTACTCGATGACCGTCATGTTCCGGCCGACCTCGCCCAGGCCACCGAGCGCGATGATGCGGACAGCGTTCTTTGCCAGCTGCGGCGGGAGGGTCAGCTCGGGGTGCGGATGGCTCAACTGAGTCCTGACTGTTCAATACCTGCCCGCACGCTGGCGAGCTGGTCTGCGGTGGCCGAGATCAGCGGGAGGCGCAAGACATCCGAGGCGATCAGGCCCCGGTCATGCAGTGCGGCCTTGACCATGATCGGGCCCTGGGTGATGTGCATGACGGCGTTGACCACGGGGATCAGCTGCCGGTGGATCTCGATGGCCCGCGCGAGGTCGCCCTTGCCGACGGCGGCGATCATCTCGGCGTACTGCCTGCCGGCCAGATGGCCGACGACGCTGACGATGCCCGCCGCACCCTGGGTGAGGTGCGCGAGGTTGAGCGCGTCGTCCCCGGAGTACCACAGCAGGTCGGTGGCTGCCATGACCTCGCTGGCGGCGAACAGGTCGCCCTTGGCGTCCTTGACCGCGACGATCCTGGGGTGCTCCGCCATCCGCAGCAGGGTCTGGGTGTGGATCGGCGTCCCGGTCCGCCCCGGGATGTCATAGACGAGCACCGGCAGGTCGGTGGCGTCCGCGACCGTGGTGAAGTGGGCCAGGATCCCCTCCTGCGGGGGCTTGTTGTAGTACGGCGTGACGATCAGCAGACCGTGCGCGCCGGCTTTGGCCGCCGCGCGGGCGCACTCGACGGTGTGCGCCGTGTTGTTGCTGCCGGCGCCGGCGATGACCCGGGCCCGGTGCCCGACCGCCTCGACGACCACGTGGACGAGGTCGACCTTCTCGGCGTCCGTGGTGGTCGGCGACTCGCCGGTGGTCCCGTTCACGACCAGCCCGTCGTGGCCGTGGTCGACGAGGTGCTCAGCCAGCCGCGCCGCGCCCTCAAGGTCAACTGAGCCGTCGGAGGTCATCGGGGTGACCATGGCGGTGAGGACTCGGCCGAACAGGGGGGCTTGAGGCATGGGGACACGATATCTCCCACACGCACCGCAGTCCGAAACAAATGTCCCGAATCGGGTATGGCGCAGTGCTACGTTTCATCTGTGCGCCAGTATCTGGACCTTCTCAGCCACGTCCTGGAGGACGGGACCCCCAAAGGCGACCGCACGGGCACTGGCACGCTGAGCGTCTTCGGGCACCAGATGCGCTTCGACCTGGCTGAGGGATTCCCGGTCACCACGACCAAGAAGCTGCACCTGAAGTCGATCGTCGCCGAGCTCCTCTGGTTCCTGCGCGGTGACACCAACGTCGGGTGGCTGCAAGAGCGCGGGGTGAAGATCTGGGACGAGTGGGCCGACGAGCACGGTGAGCTCGGGCCGGTCTACGGGCATCAGTGGCGTTCCTGGCCAGCCCCGGACGGACGCTCTATCGACCAGATCGCCGCGGTGATCGACTCGATCCGCACCAACCCGGACTCGCGCCGTCACATCGTCAGCGCCTGGAACGTGGCCGATATCGACGCGATGGCCCTGCCGCCGTGCCACACGATGTTCCAGTTCTATGTCGCGCAGGGCCGGCTCTCCTGCCAGCTCTACCAGCGCTCGGCCGACATCTTCCTGGGCGTGCCGTTCAACATCGCGTCCTATGCCCTGCTGACCCGGATGGTCGCCCAGGTCTGCGAGCTGGAGCCCGGCGACTTCGTGCACACCCTCGGCGACGCCCACCTCTACCTGAACCACCTCGACCAGGCCCGGCTGCAGCTGACCCGCGAGCCCCGGGCGCTGCCCCGGCTCCTGCTCAACCCCGACCGCAAGGGGATCGACGACTTCGTCGAGTCCGACATCACGCTGCTGGGCTACGACCCGCACCCCGGTATCAAGGCGCCGATCGCCGTATGACGATCACGATCCTGGCCGCTGTCGGCGCCAACCTCGCGATCGGGCGCGCGGGCGAGATGCCGTGGCACCTGCCCGAGGACCTGGCCCACTTCAAGGCCACCACGATGGGTCACGTCATGGTGATGGGGCGAAAGACCTACGACTCGATCGGCCGGGCGCTGCCAGGTCGGCGGACCATCGTGATCACCCGCGAGCAGGGCTGGCATGCGCCCAGCGTCGAGGTCGCCCACTCACTGCCCGAGGCTCTGGCGCTGGCCGGGCCGGCCGACGTGTTCGTGGTCGGTGGCAGCGATGTCTACCGGCAGGCCATGCCGTTCGCCGACCAGATGCTGCTGACCGAGATCGCGCAGTCACCCGAGGGCGACGTCTTCTTCCCCGCTTTCACCGGCGAGGACTGGCGCGAGGTCGCCCGCGAGCGGCGCGACGGCTTCGCGTTCGTCACCTACGAACGCAGCCGCAGGCCCGCATCGTCATAACCCCCGCGCCAGGCAGACCCCGGACGTGGTGCCCCATCGTCGCGCACACCCCAGGTCACTGCACCCCATCGGTGTGCGCAGACTGGGGGTGCGCCCGGTGATCTACTGGGTGATCCAGATCCAGGCGCCCGGCTTCTGCCAGCGCATAACGGCAACAAGGGAAGACGTCGACAGGGACACGCACCCAGCCGTGCCTCTGGCCTGGTCGACGTGCAGGAAGATCGCTGATCCGCGCCCCGGTACCCGGCGCTCGTTGTAGCCGATCACCTGTGCGTAGTTGTAGGGCGGGCTGAGGCGCAACCTCTCCGCCGAGCTCCACCGAAAGTTGACCGGGGTTCGCTGACGGGTGTTGTAGAGCGCTGACCGTGAGTCGTCGACCCACACGTCGCGTGAGCTGGTGACGAGCCAGGACGCGAGCCCCGGGTTGGCGTAGATCCCGAAGCCACCACGCATCGGGTAGGAGCCGTAGGGCGTCCTGCCGTCACCTTCACGTTTGGCACCCGGGGCGGCGACCCCGTTGCGACCTACGTGGCCGGCATACGGGCCCTGCTGCACGACGTAGCGACCTGACGAGACGCGGGCACACAACCGGGTGAGCTGCCTGGACCCAGAGCCGTCCACCCAGATCACCTGGGCCACGGCGAAGGTCGGGTGAAGGGTGCAGTAGAGCGGCGCAGCAGCCTCGGCGGGAACCGGCGCCGCAAGAGTGAGAATGGAGAACATCGCCAGCAACAGGGGCATTCGCCTCATCCGGAAACCATGCCTTCAGTCTGCCCACCCTGCCCGCCACGACACATCAGGTGATCGGCTCAGAAGCGACAGTCTGTCGGGTTGTCGAACACCTCGTGGTGGACCTGGCCCGGGTGGGTGCCGAGGTCGGTCAGCAGGCCCCGGGCGGTCTCGACCAGGGCCGACGGGCCGCACAAGTACCATTCGTCGACGGTCTGCACGGGGACCATCTCGTCGAGGATGCGCTCGAGACGCCCGCGGTCGAGGTGGCCACTGAGCAGCTCGGCCTCCTGAGTCTCCTGGGAGAGGACGTGGATCAGCCGGAACCGGTCCGGGTTCTGGGTCGACAGATCCTTGAGCTCCTCGCGGAACATGATCGAGCTCGTCCGCCGGTTGCCGTCGATGAGCGTCACCCGGGAATCGGGCTCCTCGGCCAGGGCCGTCGCCAGCAGGGACATCATCGGCGTGATCCCCGACCCCGCGACGATGGCGACGTGATGGCGCCTGGCATCCGGTCGGGTCGGGCAGGTGAACTCTCCCAGTGGGGTCATCACCTCGAGCTGGTCACCCGGTCTGAGGTGGTCGTTGATCCAGTTGGACAACAGGCCGCCACCGACCCTGGCCGCGGCGATCCGCAGCTCCTTGCGCTTGAGCGCCTCCGGACGGGACAGGCAGATCGAGTAGTCCCGCCGGACGTCCTGACCGTCCACGGTGGCCCGCAGCGTCAGATACTGGCCCGGCTCGAAGACGAACTCGGCGGCCAGCTCGTCCGGGATGGCGAAGGAGACCGCCACTGCCTGGTCAGTGAGTCGCTCGATCCGGCTGACGGTCAGCCGGTGAAAGCGACCGCGACGCCGAGCCGGCCTGGTGAGCAGCGAAGCCATCCCAGCAGTCTGCCCGACGCCGCGAACAATCAGCCGCCCTCTCCCCCACGAACCTGACGACCGTGCGCCGACTGACCCAAAACCCCGGGCGCGTCCGCCGACCTGTCTCACGCCAGGGACCTGGTGGGGAGGGTCTGCGGTGATCGGATGGCAGGATGGCCGGGTGACCAACGACCCTTCAGTCGCCCACGACCATGACCACGACGACCTGCCCGCTGCCCACGACCACGAGCACTCCCCCGGGACCGGCCCGGTCGCCGACGCCAGCGCCCGGATCGCCCGCCCCAACGACGCGGCTGCCGTGGGCATGGTGCAGGCCGCCGTCTGGCGCGCTGCCTACGGCGAGGTTCTGCCCCAGGAGGTGGTCGACCAGTTCGAGCCGGCCAGCTTCGCTCGGGTCTGGCGGGGCTCGCTGAAGAATCCGCCCAGTCCCCGACATGTGCTGCTGGTGGGCTGTGCCGGGGAACAGGTGGTGGGCTTCGTCGCCGTCGGCCCCAGCACCGACCGCGACGCCACCGAGACGTCCGGCGAGGTACTGGCACTGGGCGTGCACCCCGAGGCACGGCGCAGCGGTCACGGCTCGCGCCTGCTCAACGCCGCCGTGGATACGTTGCGAGGTAAGGGATTCAGCTCGATGGCGGTCTGGCTGCTGGCCCGCGACGAGCAGACCCGGGCGTTCCTGACCGCCGCGGGCCTTTCGCCGGACAGCGCCTACCGCGACCGCGTCATCGACGCCGACGGGACCATCGTCCGCGAGGTCCGGCTGACCGCCGACCTCGCCAGGGAGTGAGCACCGGCGCCATGCCCGCCCCCCTGAGCGACCAGCGCCGCAACGAGGTCCTGCGCCAGTGCCTGTCGGTCGGTATCGCCACCGGGGCCTACGGCATCAGCTTCGGCGCTCTCTCGGTTGCGGCGGGCCTCAGTATCTGGCAGACGATCGCGCTGTCGGCCCTGCTCTTCTCGGGCGCCTCGCAGTTCGCGGTGGTGGGCATCGTTGCCGCCGGAGGCGCCGGCGCCGGGGCCGCGGCGGTGGCGACCTCGAGCCTGCTCGGCGCGCGCAACGGAATCTACGGCCTGCAGATGTCCAGGCTGCTCGGGGTGAAGGGCCTGCGCCGGGTCCCCGCCGCGCAGCTGACCATCGACGAGTCGACCGCCGTCGCCATCGGCCAGCCCGAGCCTGCCGCCCAGCGCCTTGGTTTCTGGGGCACCGGGCTCGCCGTGTACGTGCTGTGGAACCTCACCACCCTGCTTGGCGCCGTCGTGGGAAACGCGCTCGGTGACCCCGGCAGGTACGGACTCGATGCGGCAGCCCCGGCTGCCTTCTGCGCGTTGTTGTGGCCTCGGCTGAGGCACTGGGACGCTCGCGCGGTGGCCGCCTTCGCCGCCGTCATCGCACTGGTGCTGGCCCCTCACGCACCGGCCGGCATACCGGTGCTGGTTGCCGCCGTCGCCGCCATCGTGGCAGGGCTGGTCCCCCCGCGCCCCAGCAGCGAGGTGCCGGGGTGACTCTGTGGATCACGGTCCTGCTCGCCAGCGCGCTGGCGTTCGCCCTCAAGCTCCTCGGCTACGTCGTGCCGCACCAGGTCCTGGACGGCGTGGTCGTCTCCCGCATCACGGCCCTGCTGCCCGTCGCCCTGCTGTCAGCGCTGGTCGTGGTGCAGACCTTCACCGCCCCCGGCGGCGGGCTGACGGTGGACGCGCGGGCCGCCGGACTGGCAGTGGCGATCACCGCCCTGCTGCTGCGCGCCCCGTTCCTGGTGGTCGTGATCCTTGCGGCAGCCACTGCCGCCACCCTGCGAGCCCTCGGCTGGGGCTGACCAGACCTGGGCTCCGGTCACTGGCTCAGCAGCACCGCAACCAGGGCCAAAGCCGCAGGAACCGCCTGGATGAACAGAATTCGCCTGCTGACGGTCTTCGCGCCATACAGCCCGGCAATGATCACGCAGAGCAGGAAGAACACCGTGACCTGGAAGCCCACCGGGTCAGCGGCGACCAGGCCCCACACCAGCCCGGCCGCCAGGAAGCCGTTGTACAGACCCTGGTTAGCGGCCAGGGTGGTGCTCTCGGCCGCGAACTCCCGGGTGGTTCCGAAGGTGGCACGTCCGCGCGGGGTGTTCCACAAGAACATCTCCAGCAAGAGGAAACCGACGTGCAGGGCGGCCACGATACCGACGAGAATCTGTGCGAGGAGCCTCATGGATCGCGAGCCTACTCAGGTTCACTCACGAAAGACGTCGTGTCAGCTGCGGATGACGTCGGACCGCCCTCCAGGAGAGTGCTCTGGCGAAGACCGGCACCGGGAGCCCAGACCCAGCAGTGGCAGACAGCGGGCCAGGCGGGCGGGAGGGGTCAGGCCAGGCCGAGGTAGTGCTCCAGGCCGACGGTGAGGCCGGGGTGCTCACCAACCTGCCGCACGCCTGCCAGGACGCCGGGCATGAAGCTGACCCGGTCGAACGAGTCGTGCCGGATCGTGAGCAGCTCTCCGGTGGCGCCAAGCAGGACCTCCTGATGGGCCACCAGACCGCGCAGCCGCAACGCATGCACCGGTATGCCGTCCACTCGGGCTCCACGCGCGCCCCCCGGATCCGAGGACGTCGCATCCGGGACCTCGCCCAGCCCGGCATCCCGGCGGGCCGCGGCGATCAGCGAGGCGGTGCGGGCAGCGGTGCCCGAGGGTGCGTCGACCTTGTCGGGATGGTGCAGCTCGACGATCTCGACGGACTCGTAGAAGCGTGCCGCCTGCTGGGCGAAGGACATCATCAGGATTGCCCCGATGGCGAAGTTCGGCGCAATCAGCACCCCCACCCCGGGCGCGCCGGCCAGCTGTGCACTGACCCCGTCCAGGGCGTCCTGAGCCCAGCCAGTGGTGCCGACCACCACGTGCCGGCCGCGCTCGATGCAGTGGGCGACGTTGGCAGCCGAGGACCCCGGCACAGAGAACTCGACCACGACATCTGCGCCAGCCAGATCACCGAGGTCGTCGCCCATGTCGTAGCGCCCGACGAGCCGGGTGTCCGGGGCGGCCTCCACTGCGCGACAGACGGTCGAACCCATCCGTCCGGCGGCGCCGATGACAGAGACGGTGATGACGGAGGCCTTGCTCGTTTCGCTCACCGGCCCAGCCTAGTGATCCGTTCCCAGGAAGCGTTCGACATCAGCCGCGTCACGATCCAGCTCATCCCGGATCGGGGCGGGGAGTCGGCTGAACGGCTCGAGGGCGACCCTGCCCCGCGGCATGCTCCAGATCGCCACGGCCCTCCCGTCGACCAGGGCGAAGGGCCGGAAGATGCCGTTGGTGGTCACGATCCTCTGGTTGCCGCCCAGAACCGGCCCGCGGTCGACCCAGCCGTGCAGCAGCGGGTCGAAGCCGCCGAGCAGCTTGGGCTGGTTTCGGCCGAAGGTGTGCCGCCCGGTCAGGTCGACCAGCCCGCCCGGCCGCTCCTCCAGCTCCGGGCCGAGGCCGCGCAGCCCGCGACGCGCATCGCCGACCGTGATGCCGGCCCACTTGGCCAGGTCGCGCTCGTCGGCCGGACCGTGACCGGCCAGGTAGCGCCGGGCCAGCAGGGACAGGTCAGTATCGCGATCGCTCATCTCGGGCGGCTCACCCAGCCAGTCGCGCACGAGCACGAAACCCTGCTCGCTGCCGACCATCGGCCCGCGCACGGTCAGGCCCCGGATGGCTGACAGCGCCAGGATGTGAACCAGTGCCTGACCGGCGACGGGGACATCGGCCGAGGCCACGATCTCGCGCAGCTGTGCGCGGTTCATCGGTCCTTCAGCCTCGATCGCGGCGTCGATCGCGGCGACACCGCGATCGGCCTGCTCTGGCGTCACTCCCTCCTGTGCAAGGCGTCTGGCGTTGCCGGTGGCGAGCTGCGGGGCGGTGAGCCGCTGCAGCCACCAGTAGTCCTGAGACTGGATGAGATGGAGGGTCCCCCGGTTGAGCCAGGTGACGACCAGCGTCCGCTGCTCCAGCTCACGGTTCACGTCGGCGGCGGTGAGCCCGCTGGACCGGGCCCTGATGGCAAGCCGGGCGGCGCGCAGATCCTGGGCCTGCACCGCCAGCAGCCGGTCAACGACCTGGACAACGTTGCGGGTGGCCGGTCCGGTCAGGCACTGAGCTGACAGCCGGCGCTCGTCACGCTCACGCTCGACGGCTGTCACAGTCGGTACTCGGGCCATGCCTGTGACCCTAACCAAGGTCGTTGCGCCACGACACGTCTTTGTCGAAGTTCAGCGCCACTCTCCTACGGATCATCAGGGTCTCTGGCGCCGGCCATGGTGACCCCGGGGCCTTTCTGCCCCGGGCGACCCGCGAAGGGACGACGGAGGCCCGGTGCGCCCTCTCGGGTGCACCGGGCCTCGGTATCGTTCAGTGAGTCTCGATGAGACTCAGTCAGGCTGGGTCAGGCTGGGTCAGGCTCAGGCGTCGGCCGGCTCGGTCGCAGCTGCGACCTCGTCGCCGGCCGGAGCGTCGCCGGCGTTGTCCTCGGCCAGGACTGCGCCGAGGGAGAGCTTGCCGCGGGGGTCGATCTCCTTGAGCTCGACCTGGATCTTCTGGCCGATCTTCAGGACGTCGTCCACGGAGTCGATCCGCTTGCCGCCGACCAGCTTGCGCACCTCGGAGATGTGCAGCAGGCCGTCCTTGCCCGGGAGCAGGGAGACGAAGGCGCCGAACGTCGTGGTCTTGACCACTGTGCCCATGAAGCGCTCGCCGACCTCGGGCATCGTCGGGTTGGCGATGGCGTTGATCATGGCACGAGCGGCCTCGGCCGACGGGCCGTCAGTGGCACCGATGTAGATGGTGCCGTCGTCCTCGATCGAGATCTGGGCGCCGGTCTCGTCCTGGATCTGGTTGATCATCTTGCCCTTCGGGCCGATCACCTCACCGATCTTGTCAACGGGGACGGTCACGCTGATCACCCGCGGCGCGAACTCGCTCATCTCGTCCGGAATATCGATGGCCTCGGCCATCACGTCCAGGATGTGCAGGCGGGCATCGCGGGCCTGGGTCAGCGCACCGGCCAGCACCGAGGCGGGGATGCCGCCCAGCTTGGTGTCGAGCTGGATGGCGGTGACGAACTCACGCGTTCCGGCGACCTTGAAGTCCATGTCACCGAAAGCGTCCTCGGCGCCGAGGATGTCGGTCAGGGCCGCGTAGCGGGTCTCCCCGTCGACCTCGTCGGAAACCAGGCCCATCGCGATACCGGCAACGGCTGCGCGCAGCGGCACACCGGCGTTGAGCAGCGACAGGGTGGAGGCGCAGACCGAGCCCATGGACGTCGAGCCGTTGGAGCTGAGCGCCTCAGACACCTGACGGATCGCGTAGGGGAACTCCTCGCGGGTCGGCAGCACCGGCAGGAGCGCACGCTCAGCCAGGGCGCCGTGCCCGACCTCGCGACGCTTGGGCGAGCCCACGCGGCCGGTCTCACCAGTGCTGTAGGGCGGGAAGTTGTAGTTGTGCATGTAGCGCTTGCGCGTCTCCGGGGAGAGCGTGTCGAGCATCTGCTCCATCCGCAGCATGTTCAAGGTGGTGACACCCATGATCTGGGTCTCGCCGCGCTCGAAGATCGCCGAGCCGTGGACGCGGGGCAGGACCTCGACCTCGGCGCTCAGCGCGCGGATGTCGGCCAGGCCGCGACCGTCGATGCGGACCTTGTCGCGCAGGATCCGCTGACGGATCAGCTTCTTCTGCACGGCCTTGTATGCCGCGGAGATCTCCTTGTCGCGACCCTCGAACGTGGTCGCAAGGTCGGCCTTGACGGCTTCCTTGATCTCATCGATCCGGATCTCGCGCTCCTGCTTGCCGGCCATCTGCAGCGCGGCACCCAGGTCGCCGGTGACGGCACCCTCGACGGCGGCGTAGACGTCGTCCTGGAAGTCCAGGAACACCGGGAAGTCCTGGACCGCTTTGGCGGACTTGGCGGCGAGCTCGGCCTGGGCCTTGCACAGCGCGGCAATGAACCGTTTGGAGGCCTCGAGGCCCTCGGCCACGATCGGCTCGGTCGGGGCACCCTGGCCCTGGTGCTTGACCAGGTCCCAGGTGTTCATCGTGGACTCGGCCTCGACCATCATGATCGCGACGTCCTCGACACCGTCCTTGTTGGTGACGACGCGGCCGGCGACGACCATGTCGAACACCGAACGCTCGCTGTCCGCGAAGGTCGGGAAGGCAATCCAGGTGCCGTCGATCAGCGAGACGCGGGTCGCGCCGATCGGGCCGCTGAAGGGCAGGCCGGAGATCTGCGTGGACGCAGAGGCGGCGTTGATGGCCAGCACGTCGTACTGGGTGTCGGGGTTGAGCGCCAGGACCGTGATGACGACCTGGACCTCGTTGCGCAGACCCTTCTTGAAGGTCGGGCGCAGCGGCCGGTCGATCAGGCGGCAGGTGAGGATGGCGTCCGTGGAGGGGCGGCCCTCGCGGCGGAAGAACGAGCCGGGGATCTTGCCGGCGGCATACATCCGCTCTTCGACGTCGACGGTCAGCGGGAAGAAGTCGAACTGCTCTTTGGGGTGCTTGCCGGCTGTGGTGGTCGACAGCAACATCGTGTCTTCGTCGAGGTAGGCGACAACTGCGCCGCCGGCCTGCTTGGCCAGGCGTCCGGTCTCGAACCGGACCGTGCGGGTGCCGTGGGAGCCGTTGTCGATGGTGGCTTCGGCGAACTGAATTTCTGGACCCTCCATGGGGTCCTCCTTATCTCTCAAGACAGCCGTGCATCGTCGTTGTGCACGTATTTTGTTGGGTTGAGCCTTCTGCGGGGATCGGCTCTTATCGGGCCGGGCCCTTTATCGGGGTGGGCGCTGCCTGCGGCGGCGCCACGGGGGCGGTGTTGCGAGGTGCCCCGCTCTCATACGAATGAAGCGGCCGCCTCACGTGTCGTGGAGGTGGCCGCTCCATCGAATGGAACGATTATCGGCGCAGACCGAGGCGCTTGATCAGGTCGCGGTAGCGAGTGACGTCGGTGGCCTCGAGGTAGCGCAGCATGCGCTTGCGGCGGCCGACCAGCAGCAGCAGGCCGCGGCGGCTGTGATGGTCGTGCTTGTGCTCACGCGAGTGCTGGGTGAGGTCCAGGATGCGACGCGTCAGCATCGCAATCTGCACCTCGGGGGAGCCGGTGTCACCCTCGTGGGTGGCGTACTCGGTCATGATCTCTTTCTTGACGGCAAGGTCCAGGGGCACGCGGTATCTCCTTGGTAATTTTCGTTGCGCGGTGCCTTGGGGCAGGTTCACCCAGGCTCTCTGTATCCGCGGCCGGTTGCACGGCAGGATCAAGGCTACCAGCGGGGCAGGTCCCCCCCTAATCGCCGATCCGTGCACGGACGACCGCCGGTACGGGGGACAAGAGCAGGCCACCGCCCTCGTAATGTACTGGTTGTCGCAACGCACTGGTTGTCGCAACGCACTGGTTGTCGCAACGCACTGGTTGTCGCAACGCACTGGTTGTCGCACCATCACTGAAGGACACGACGGCAGGAGACCGCTCATGAAGGTGCTCGTCACCGGCGGCGCAGGATTCATCGGCGCCAACTTCGTCCAGCGCACCCGGGCGACCCGGCCGGACTGGCAGATCACGGTGATCGACGCCCTGACCTACGCAGGCTCGCTGGAGAACCTCGCCCCGGTAGCGGACCAGATCGATTTCGTCCACGGCAACATCGCCGACGAGGACCTGGTCGACCGGCTCGTCTCCGACGCCGATGCGATCGTCCACTTCGCTGCTGAGTCGCACAACGACAACTCCCTGGACGACCCCTGGCCCTTCATGGAGTCCAACATCATCGGCACCTACCGCCTGCTCGAGGCAGCCCGCAAGCACCAGGTGCGCCTTCACCACATCTCCACCGACGAGGTCTACGGGGACCTCGCCCTTGACGACCCGACGCGTTTCACCGAGCAGACCCCCGTCAACCCCTCCAGCCCCTACTCGGCCAGCAAGGCCAGCGCGGACCTGCTGGTGCGTGCGTGGATCCGCTCGTTCGGGCTTCAGGCCACGCTGTCCAACTGCTCCAACAACTACGGCCCCTACCAGCACGTCGAGAAGTTCATCCCCCGCCAGATCACCGGGATCATCCAGGGCGTCAAGCCCAAGCTGTATGGCGCCGGAGCGAACGTGCGCGACTGGATCCACGTGGACGACCACAACGACGCCGTGCTGAGCATCCTGGAGCAGGGCCGGCTCGGCGAGACCTACCTGATCGGCGCCGACGGCGAGATGAACAACCGCCAGATCGTGGCCCTGCTGCTGGAGCTGATGGACAAGCCGGCCGACTGGTTCGAGCTGGTGTCTGACCGCCCCGGCCACGACATGCGGTACGCCATCGACTCCGCCAAGCTGCGGGCCGAGACGGGGTGGATGCCGCAGTACCAGGACATCCGAGCCGGGCTCACCCAGACGATCCAGTGGTATCGCGACCACGAGTCCTGGTGGGCCCCGGCCAGGAAACGCACCGAGCAGACCTACCAGCGACTAGGCCGCTGAGCCGGGATCCGATGCCCGGAGATGGACGAGCTCGGGGACTCAGAGCCAGCCTGAACCTCCCGCAATCAGAAGCACGCCGAAGACGACGAAAGCTGCGGCGGCGCCGTACCTGATCACTCGCTCCGGCAGATGCCGACCAAGGATCGCGCCAACCCCAATCGCGAGGGCGTCAGCCAGAACCATGCCGAACGTGCTGCCGATCCAGGTGCCAAGCCAACCCTCTGTGGTGGCCAAGGTGAGGGTTGCGAGCATCGTCTTGCCACCCAGCTCGGCAAGGAAGAAGGCCACACCGACGGCGATGAGGGCCGCACCCCGGCTGCTCCGCGCTTTGGCAGCCTCGTCCTCGGACAGCTCGTCACCTCGCAGCGTCCAGCCCGCGAACAGCAGGAACGCGATTCCGGCGATGATCGATATGGTCCCCTGGCTCTCGGCGATCTGGGTGCCGATCAGTGCTCCGATTCCCACCGAGCCCAGATGCACCACGGAAGTCGCCACGGTGATGCCGATCGGGACGTCGCGCGCCCTGTACCGGGCGGCGAAGGTCATGGCCATCAGCTGGCTCTTGTTGCCGAGCTCGGCAACAAAGATGACTGCGGTACTCAACAGAAATGCGTCCATCAGCGGGAAGCTCCGGGGCTGTTCATGCACCCCTGAAGCTCTCGCAGGCGACTGCCCCTGACCCCTTGCCGGTGCTTTCGAGCAGTGAGCTGGCCAACTTTGACGGGTTCCTGTACTACGGACACGACAGCTTTGGAACCGGCTTCGTCTACACCGAGCTGACCGCCAGCCGGCTCGTGCCCATCACGCCTCAGCGGATCCTGGACACCCGCACCGTGCCCGGCCGGAGTCACATCACCAACGCCCGCGGCAACATCGACTCGTCCGGACGGCTCATCGGAGGACACACGATCTCCGTCAGCCTCGCCACCCTGGAGGTTGCCGCCAGAGCGGCGTTCGGCAACCTGACCGCGGTCAGCCCGGCCGGCTCCGGCTACCTGACAATCTCTTCCGGCGGCACCCGGCCCGGCACCTCCTCGGTCAACTACGTCGCCAACGCCATCTCGTCGAACTTCCTGGTGACCGGCACGAGTGACACCGACACGGTTTCCATCTACAGTCGCGCCACGACCCATGTGGTGCTGGACATCACCGCCTTCGCCGTCGGGAGCCCTCGCACAAGTCAACGGCGCGTTTGCCATTGCCGGCTCGGGCTCGACACGTCAACGCCTTGCCGCTCGCGCCAAGGCAGGCACCTTGCCGGACTGGTTCCGCGCTCACTAACCGCCGACCCGGCGAGCCGCCCGGGTCGAGACCGGCAACCACCGCCCTCCCCCCTGGCGGGAGTCCGATAACGTCGCGCTATGCGTGACCTCCCGCCCGGCTGGGCTACTGACCTGGCGATCCTCGAGCACTGCGGCTCCGCTGTGCAGGACCTCGGCGACCACCTGCTCGTCCGCACGCCGGACAATCCCGAGTATCACTGGGGCAACTGTCTGTTCGTCACGGATGAGGATGCGGTGGACGACGCCGGCAGGTGGGTCGGAACGTTCCGGTCCGCATTCCCGGAGGCGAGCTGGGTCGCCATCGGGCTGATCCGGATGCCCGACGACCGGTCAGCCTGGGCCGGACAGGGTCTCGACCTCGAGCTGGACGAGGTTCTGACGACTGACGCGTTGCCCCGGCAGACCCCGCTGCCCCGGGGGTATGCCGTACGCCGCCTCAGCGCGCACGACTGGGCCCGGTCGGTGGCCCGGTCCGTCGCCGAGAACGACCAGACGAAGGAAGAGGACCCGCAAGGGTATGAACATTTCGCCCGGGCTCAGGTGCTGGCCCGGCGTGGGCTCTCGGATCGCGACCTGGGGGCCACGTTCGGCGCGTTCGCCGGTGAGGTGCTCGTCGCCGAGCTGGGGATCGTCCGTTGCGGGAGCACCGCGCGATACCAGAATGTCGGCACCGACGCGGAGCATCGCGGGCGCGGCCTGGCCTCGCACCTTCTGGGCCTTGCTGCCCGCTGGGCCGGCGACCACGGCTGCGACCGCTGGGTGATCGTCACCGAGGCGACCAACCCGGCCGGACGCGTCTACCGAAGTCTGGGTTTCGAGCCGGACAGCGCCAACGCCGGGGCGTATCGAAAACCGCAACGCTGACCCGCGTGCGTTCGCTCGCCGGACCGAGCCCTCTCCTGACTGTCAGCGCCGGTGCAAGGCCTTCACCCTAGATACCTCGGATGGACCGTGCCGGATTCCCGACGGCGACGACGTTTGCCGGCACGTCCCTGGTCACCACGGCACCCGCGCCCACTACCGTGTTCTCACCGATCGTGACGCCGGGGCACACGATGGCACCACCACCGAGCCAGACGTTGTCACCGATGACGATCGGCCTGGCCGCCTCGAGCTTGTCGCGTCGCGGCCCGGGCTCGACCGGGTGGACGGGGGTCAGCAGCTGAACGTTCGGGCCGATCTGCACGTCGTCACCGATCGTGATCCCGGCAACATCCAGGGCGACCAGGCCGAAGTTCACGAAGGTGCGCGCGCCCACCCGGATGTTCAGGCCGTAGTCGACGTACAGCGGGGCACGAATGAAGGTGTCCTCACCCAGATCACCGAGCAGCTCCGCCAGCACGGCATGCGCCGCGGCGGGGTCGGACTTCGACGTCTCGGCATACTGCGCGGCGAGCTGCTGGGCGCGTTGCGACAGGACGGCAAGCTCTGCGTCAGGGCGGTACCAGTCACCGGCCAACATCCGCTCACGCTGACTACGTGGGTCTTCGCTCATGTGCTCGAACGTACCCAACCGTCTGGGACTCGCGCCAACCCCCTGCGCCGCGCATCTCGCACGGACCCTGTCAGTGCTCACGTCTAGGTTTGAGGCATGGCAGGGATCCTGGACATCGAGGCAGGTCGCGCCGCGGTGTGCGCGGCAACGGACTCGCTGACCGGGCTCAGCGAGTCGGTGTTCAGGGTCGCCAACGCCGACCTGGGGCCGTTCTTCCGCGAGGTCGATGACCTGTCCCGCCAGCTGGAAGCGACCCGGGTCGCGATCCTTGCCCAGGCCCTGAGCCGGGGTGTGGTCGCTTCCTCGGACTGCCCCAGCGCCACGTCGTGGGTGATCCAGTGGGCCCCGTCCTACCGCGCCGGCGGCGCCGCGCAGCTGCTCACGGTGACCCACGCCGTGATCGCCAGCTC
>JBBRZQ010000070.1:0-22434 GCA_038236535.1 Actinomycetales bacterium | reverse complement strand
GTTGCCCAGCCGGCCGTGCTCCTGCGGCGTGCGCATCGAGACGGGGACCATGCTGCGCACGGTGCGCCCCTGCACGGACTCCCCTCGCGCGCTGAGGAACTCACGGAAGCCGCCGGCGATCGCCGCGAGGATCACGTCGTTGACCGTGCCGCCGAGGGTGTTCTTCACCTTCTGACCTCGTCGAGATCGGCGCGGGCCCAGCCCCAGCGGCGGCGCGACCCGATCGGGCCGTCCAGGACAGACTCCGGCCAGATCACCGTCTCCCCCGCCCGGACCAGTCCATACAGCTCGGACGCGGCATGGCGGGTGAAGCTGACCGGCGACCTGACCGCCCCGGCGAGCACCTGGCCGACCTCGAGCGGGACGCGCAACAGGTCGCCCAGAGTGGCCGGGACGGGTCGAGGTGCTCGGACATGATGCCAGCGGTCAGCTCCCGCAACGACTCCTCGCTGCCCGGACGCTTCAGGGTGGTTGTCCGGACGTGGTCGGCGATCGTGAATCCGGGCGCGTCGGCCCAGACAGGGCGCCCCAGGTCCAGGGGCACCCTCAGCACTCGCTGCCGGTACCGGGGAACCAGGTCGAGCCGCGACTCGATCGCCGCCGAGAACCTGGCCAGGGAGGGCGCGGGTCCCTCGAACAGGAGAACGGAGCCGACGTGAAGCTGCTGGACGTCGCGTTCGAGGTGGAGCCAGGTGGCGTCGAGCGGGCTCAGGCGATCCATTTTTGTCATTGTGGACAGGCCGGGGTCAGCGGTCCACATGTCATTGGTCCCGTCCTGCGCCAGCTCCCTCACCTCATCTGGCACGGGTGAGGTGACGTTCGCCATGGTGCTCGATGCTTATCCTCGATCAACCGTCCGACCGGTCACCGGATGTGCTGCCTCAGGAATGGAGCGCTCATGGCGACTGCTGGCCGTATCGACTCCCCTGCCGTCCTGCGCGGCGGGGGCTGAGCCGGCGTGCCCGGCTACTCACACGAGGCGCTACTGCTTTTCGTGGCGCTAGTCGGCCTGTACTCCCCCATCGCAGCGGTGTCGTCCTAGCTGCCGCTGCTGAAACCGTTCAACCCCAGGCAGCAGCTCCGTCTGACCCTGGGGCTGTTCGTGGCTTCCGCGCCGAGATCCGGGGCGTGACCGCCATCGTCTGGCTGTCGATCGGAGCGGTCGGCTGTGCACTGGTGACCGGGCTGTGCGTCTACATCGCCGGGCACCTCGAGCGCCGCGTCTCCGACCGCGCCCGGATACTGCTGGACCGGGTCGCCGGCATCTTGCTGGTCGCCATCGCCTCGACGTTGCTGGCCAGCGGTTTCACCCGGCTCGTGATCGATGTCCTGCAGCACGTGAAGATTCTCTGACCGTCAGCCTGATCACCCGCAAGGAGCCAGGAAGATGACCGAGACGACAACCCCGAACCCGGCCTATGGCGTCCACTCCGAGGTCGGCAAGCTGCAGAAGGTGCTGGTCTGCGCGCCCGGGCTGGCGCACAGCCGGCTCACCCCGGACAACTGTGACGACCTGCTCTTCGACGACGTCCTGTGGGCGGAGAGCGCCCAGCGGGACCACTTCGACTTCATCACCAAGATGCGTTCTCGCGGGGTCGAGGTGGTCGAGCTGCACAACCTGCTGACCGACATCCTCGGCCAGCCCGAAACCCGGGCCTGGCTGCTTGACCGCAAGATCGTGGCCAACGAGGTGGGCCTCGGCCTGGTCAGCGAGACCCGCGCCTTCCTCGATGGCCTCGAGGCACGTGAGCTGGCCAGATACATGATCGGTGGCCTGTCGACCCTAGACCTGCCGGCGGACTTCCGGTCCGGGTACCTGGCCCTGGCCCCCGAGCGCAGCGAGGCGCGCGACTATCTCATGCCGCCCCTGCCGAACACTCTGTACACCCGCGATACGACATGCTGGGTCTACGGCGGGGTGACGCTCAACCCGTTGTACTGGCCGGCCTGCCACGACGAGACGCTGTTGATGAAGGCGATCTACACGTTTCATCCTGACTTCGCCCAGGCCGGCATCAAGGTGTGGTGGGGTGACCCCGAGAAGGACTGGGGCCTGGCCGCCCTGGAGGGCGGGGACGTGATGCCGGTGGGCAACGGCGCGGTGCTGATCGGGATGAGCGAGCGGTCCTCCCGCCAAGCGATCAGCCAGGTTGCCGCCAGGCTGTTCGAGAGCGGGGCTGCCGAACGGGTCATCGTGGCCGGCATGCCGAAGCTTCGCGCGGCCATGCACCTGGACACCGTCTTCACCTTTGCCGACCGTGACTGCGCGACCTACTTCAGCGCGCTCGACGTCATCGAGGACTAGCGCGGTAGGTGCGACAGTGCGCTTGTGCACGCGGGCAAAGAGCGGGCAAGCCTCTCAAGGTGCCGTCACGCTGTGGCAGCCATGGCTCCGCGTTCTGTCTCAACCCTGGCCAGGACGCCTGTCAGGCGAGGTCAGTTGATATCGAACTCGTTACCCTCGGGATCTGTCATCGCGACCCCATAGTGGTCGAGCCCTTCTTGGTACAAGACGCCGGTAGTGGTGGCGCCCAGGCCGGCCAGCCGGCTGGCCTCAGCGTCGACCCGCTGCCTGCGAGTCTCGATCGGGACCGTCCGCCCGCCACTGGCGTGGATGTCGAGGTGTACGCGGTTCTTGATGGCCTTGGCCTCGGGGACTACCTGGAACCAGATGCGCGGTCCGTCGCCCTCCGGGTCGAAGATCCTGTCCGCCCCGACGCCCAACTCCTCCTCGGGAACACCGAGGTCGCGGTAGTAGTCGTCCCAGCTAGGAAAACCAGCCGGAGGCGGCTCAAGCTCATAGCCCAGCGCGGCAGCCCAAAAGCGGGCAAGCCGGTCGGCGTCGGCGCAGTCGATCACTAGCTGGAAGCGGACAAGCATCGGTTTCCTTCCCGGCGGCACGGGTGGATTCCGCCATCTTGCCAGAAAGCACGCAGTGTTTCCCCGGAAGCCACTGCCAGGGTCGCGACACGAAGACACCGAACGCCCATGGGTGATCGAACGTCGGGGTTTCGCCACCCGCTTGACACAAGCGCGAGGGCCAGGCTGCTTGCGCAACCTGGCCCTCGTGTTCTCGGAGCTAGGTCAGAAGCCTGCCTGCACCGTGACCAGCTTGTTCAGGTTGGAAAGGCTTCCGACCACCGGCAGCTGGGTCTGCGGCATCTTGGCCTGGATGTGGATAGGCCGCATCATCCCGTCAGAGACGACTAGATTCCCGGCCTCTGATGTGGTGGTCATCATCATGTCCTCGTGGGAGAGGATGTGGCAGTGCCACACCGAGTTGCCGGGGATGGTGAACGTGGCGACCCAGACGGTGACCATGTCAGGAGGTGAGACGAAGGTGTCTTTGGGACCTGACTCCCAGGCACCGGGTGCCTGGAGCGCGCCCAAGGTCACCGGGAACGCGTTGCCGGTGACCGGGTCCTGGGTTCCCAAACCCCCGGTGACGAGCGCCCCTGTCACAGAGTCGTTGTAGCCCCACAGGGTGACCGGGTAGCGACCGACCAGGCGCTGCTCGGCGATGTGGACGTGCATGGGGTGCGTATCCGGGCTGTGGTTGCGCATCTCCCAAGCCTCGGTGGAGCCGAGGTTGATGTTCTCCGTCGTACCTATCGGTGCCCCAACAGCCCTCGGATCGCCGACGGCCTTCGGGTCGTGGAACATGTACAGCCCCTTGCGGTCACCCATGAAAGGTACTCCTGGAGCGAGCTCGCCAACCTGCACAGTCCGCAGCTGAGCGTTCCTCAGGGACAAGACGGCCGGAACCAGGTTGTTGGTTTCCAGAATCAGCTTAGGAATGACAGACGTGTCCCTCGAGGTTGCCGCGCTCACGTCGAACCGCATGAGGTCCGGAATCTGAGCCCCTGCGTCGGTATCGGGATCGGCAACGCCGGTGACGCCGGGGTACGGGGTGGCGGCGTTGTTGGACAGCAACCAGTTGCCGGTGGTGCCGGTGAAGTCGGCGACCACTGTGTACCGCTCACCGGGAGCGATGAGCAGCGAGGTGACCGGAGCCGGTTTCAGCAGGTAGCCCTCATCGCTGCCCACCACCGTCAGCTTGGGGGCAACAGTCGACCCGTTTCCGGCGGCCGCCTTCATGCTCAGGTTGTAGAAGCGGGAGTCGGAGCCGTTGAGGAACATGAACGAGTACCTGCGAGCCTGCACCGCCTGTTTGGGGGAGATGGTGCCGTTGACAACCGGTGTGTCCCCGAAGAACTCGGGAGAGCCGTGGCTGTAGCACAGCGTGTGGTCAGCGTTGAAGGACTTGTCCTGCAGGACATAAGCCTTGGAGAAGGCGCCGCTCGGCAGGTTGTACAGCGGCTCCAGCCTGTCGGTGTTCGGCATGTACCCAGCCAGGCCCGCGTAGACGTTGAAGGAGGTGGTCATGTCTGCGTGGTCGTGGTACCAGATCGGCGCTGCGGCTTGGTTGTTCGGGTAGTCGTTGGTGCGCGTCGCTCCGCCCGGTGCGACCATCTGATCGGGAGTGCCGTCGCTGAGGGCTGGCTGCAGGCCGCCGTGGCGATGCAAGACCACTGTGTTCTGGGGATCCATGTCCCACTGGGGGAACAGGTCCACACCCGCCGGGAGGTCGTTCTTGATCGTCACCTTGATGGGCGTTCCCTTCTTGGTGACGATTGTCGGGCCGAGGTAAGCCATGTGGCTGAGCACCGTATTGGTGCCCCCCACGCCGTTGACGGCCCCGGACACGCTGACCGCGTCGTATCCCATGGTCGGGACCGCGGGCCACCCCGTGGCGAACGAGTGCGTGTCCATGTGGGCGCTCAGGGTGTAGTGGTTGGCTGAGTCGGTGGCGGCGACCGGAGGTTGCCCGACGTTGTCGACGAAGGGCGTCGTCACGGGAGAAGGCACGACGGAAGGCAGCTCGTTAGGACTCTGACCGCACGTTGGCGGTCCCATTTGCATAGCGGCTTTGGCGATCGGAGCAGCCACGAGGGCCTGCCCTCCAGCGAAAGTAAGGATCGCCAATGTTGCCATTGACCAGCCCAGCTTGTTCTTCAACGCCAGCTTGTTCTTCAACGCCAGCTTGTTCTTCAACGCCAGCTTGTTTTTCAACTCATCTTCTCCCCTACACGTTCGTCCACAACGCTGAGCTGCGTCCCGGAGATTTAGACGGAAATTGCTGATATTACGAAAGAACTGACGACGGTCCGCTTCGAAGCGAGGCGGCGCCGTCTGACACAAGGTCCGAGAGACCGGTAAAGAACTGGTAAAGGACCGGAGAGCGCGGTAGTCGACTCGCGGGCGATTGTGCCGAACGCTTCTTGGGGAAACCTTGGGCAAGGCACGGAGCCGACCCAGGCAAGGGAGTCCCTTCAGGCGCCCAGAGCACTCATGGAGTCTCACTTGAGCGGGCCGGCACCTACTGTCGAGTTCGCCTCCGGCCAGCGAACGCTGGCTGCCTGGGCCGGTGTGCCCGGATCAGCAGATCGTCATCGGCGACGACACCGCCCGGCTGGAACCCGTCCCGGCGCCAGGCACCTCGCCGCAAAGCCCCGCTCCGGTGCGGGAATGCCTACGGCCGCGACTTCATTGACCAGAAGAACAACTGGCGCGCGGCACGTGCTGAGCGACAACTGGGAAGCCCGGCGGTTCACTGGCGTGGTGGAAGGACTGTGAGATGCGAGCACTGCAATTCAAGGCGTATGGGGGTCCAGAAGTTCTGGAGGTGGGAGACACGCCTGAGCCCCACGCGGGCCCGGGACAGATCCGGATCGCTGTGCGTGCTGCCAGCGTGAACCCGGTCGACTGGAAGACGTTCAGCGGGGCATTTGCCGGCGGCCAGCCCATGGTCGGCACGGGGTACCTGGGATACGACGCCGCTGGTGTGGTGGATGAGATCGGCGAGGGCGTCACCGGTGTATCCGTGGGTGATGAGGTGCTGGGCCTCGGCCGGGGCACACAGGCGGAGTATGCACTGCTGGACTCTTGGGTGGCCAAGCCGTCCTCGGTCGATTGGGCGGTGGCCGCTGCGGCGGGCGTGGCCGGTGAGACGAGTGAACGCGCTCTTCGTCTGCTTGAGGTCAAGACTGGCGACACCCTGTTCGTCGATGGCGGCGCCGGTGGGGTGGGAGCGGTCGCCGTGCAGATGGCAGTCGCCCGAGACGCGAGGGTGATCGCCTCCTCGAGCCAGGCCAACCATGACTACCTGCGCGACTTTGGGGCGACCCCAGTGCTCTACGGTGAGGGCGTGGTAGATCGTGTCGGGGCCGCCGCTGGCGGGCCGGTTGACGCGGTCTTCGATGTCGCGGGGAAGACCCCGGTCGAGGACCTGATCAGCCTGGCGCCCGAGTCTTCGCAGGTGGTGACCATAGCCAACTTTGCGGCCGGTGAAGCGGGAGCTCGGGTCACCGGCGGCGGCTCGGACAGTCAGCCTGTCCAGGCATTGGCACTGGTCGCGGAGTTGCTGGCCCAGAACGCGCTGGTGATTAAGGTGCAGACGTTTCCGTTCAACCGGGCCGCAGAGGCCTACCGCGTCAGTCAAGGCGGTCACGTCCGTGGGAAGCTCGTGTTGATTCCCTGACCGCAGCAGACGGCCCCGTTCCAGCGGAGATGACAAGCCCTGGCCCCGGTTCCTTCCCCGCCCATTCTCCTTAGGCCGGGCCACCAAACTCCCGTCGGTTGAGTGATATTTCCGCCAGTTCGAGGTTGTTCGACGGCCAGCATCCTCAAGGGCATGGTGCTGCCGGTAGCGCTCAGCACGGTGTTCATGGCGGTTGCCACGAGCTACCTAGGCTGGTGGGGTCCGGCCATCCGCGAGGAGCGGCGCGCCCCAAAGTGGCTGTGGGCGGTGCCGGTGCTCATGGTCCTGCCGGGTCTCGGGTCGCTGCTCGGCGGATTCGGGCCTGCCGACCGCGCCGCCCCGTACCTCCTCGCCCTAGCCCTCGGAACCCTGCTTGTCGGGTTCGGCGAGGAGATGCTGACCTGTGGGACCGGGTTGGTCGGCCTGCGCGGGCGGTTCGGCGAGCCCATGTCGTGGTTCTTCAGCTGTTTGATCTTCGGCCTGTTCCACGCGCTCAACGGCTTCTTCGGGCAGTCGCTTGGCTCCACACTGCAGCAGATCGCGATCGCCTTCGTGGTCGGCTCGGTCCTCTACATCACCCGTCGCGTGGCGGGCACCCTCATCGTCTGCATGCTGCTCCACGCGTGGATCGACTTCACCACGTTCGCCTTCTCGGACGCCGCCACCAAGGCCGAGTCGCCCTTCATCACCTTCAGCTTCGCGCAGTGGGACGCCTTCATCATGGCCATCACCGGAGTGGTCATCGTGCTACGCCGCGGGAGCGACTGGAGCGCGACCTCGCACGACACGCTCTCCACCGCCTGAGCCAGCCTGGTGTTTGGAAGCCTGCGACTCACCCATCAGCGTCGCTGAACTTGCCGCCGCGCTCTATCTGCTTCGCTGATGGCATCACTATGGCGCAACGGGTCAAGGCCTGAGCCTGGGTCGGAGTGAGCTTGTTCTTCTCCGGCCGGTCAGAAACACGGACGGGTCGTCATCGACCGGGTTGGTGGGGTTGGGCCCCCCCGCCGCCCGCCATGCCTCGCTTGGTCGTGATATTCCGAAGACCACCAGTCCGAAGCGGTCCCGCGGGTCAGGGCGGCTGACCAGGGCCGTCAGCGCGCGCTGCGCTGCGTCGGATGGTGCGTCGGCGTGGGGTTGGCAGGTGCTTGGGCCCTCTGGTCAGCCTGACGGCGGCCGGGCTCTGCCCTCGTTGTCACGCATCAACCGGATGAGCTGGCGAACGTCCAGCAGGTGTTCCTGATGCCAGGCCGCGACGTCGGCAACCTGCACTCTGGCGACTGGCTCGGGCGTCTTGCTCGACCGGTGCCACCAGTCGAGCGCGTCATCGGCGTAGGCGATAGCGGCGATCGGCCGGGCGGAGCGGATCGCGTCCAGCGCGGCGACCGGCTCCAGCCCGATAGCGAGCAGGATCGCGAAGGCCATCGACGGACCACGGTTGATCCCCATGTGGCAGTGCGCCAGCACCTGTGCTTGCGGGTCGTCAAGGGCCGCCAGCGCGAAGCCGACCCCCTTGTCGAACCACGTGTCGGACATCAGCTGTCCGACATCGTCGGCGCCGTTCCACAGGTACCCCAGCTCAGGGGCGTGGTCGCGGATGAAGTCCTCATCGGACCACTCGATCCGGTTGTCCAGGATGTCGGTGATCCCCGCGGTCACGATCGCGGACAGGTCGGCCAGCATCTCGCACTCACCGAGGTCGCTGGGCAGGTCTCCCCCGGTCCAGACACGCTCGGTGACATAGCTGATGTTGGCTCCGGGACCCTCATGGGTCACCGGACCGACCGTGGCCGGGCCACTCTCGCTCACCATCAAGGATCACTTCTTCTCGTCACTGCAGCTCGTCATCTGTCTCACAACGATAGGGGGAGCCCCCGACACGGTCTGGTCCGCCGGGTCATCCCGAGCGCCTGCCGGCTGGTCGGCTCGGCACCCGGCCGGCCGATGTTGCCCGCACAGAAGGGCAGCTCAGTCATCCCGCGGCCATCGCTGAAGACGGGAGCCGCCTCAGTCGGGACCGGCGGGCCAGCCGTGAGCCGTCGGGACGAGGGACACGGCCGGGGGGCATCGAGCACGGCCCAGACGAGCTGCCCGCCGTCAGCCGCGGGCAGGACCCCGAACACCTTCGACAGTCCGGCGACCACGCTGATCCCCCGCCGTTGCAGGGCCAGTGGGTGACAATGAGGTGACCTCCCAGGGGGTGCGCGGCCAGCCGGTCACGGACCAGGGAGTCCGGGCAGGCGACAGCCACGTGGATACCGGGCCAGTCACGAACGTGCCTCCCGACGGCGGCCAGCGCCTCGATCGCGAACGGCTCGAAACCCTCGATCGCAGGCGACAGATCACAGACCACCCCACGTGGCCCGTCGGCCAGAGCAAGCCGGACGGCCAGGTCCAGATCAGCGACGGCATCGGTCAGCCTGCCCAGGACCTGAAGGACCGGCAACCCCCGGATCACGTGTCGCCTGATCCTCACCCCCGTGGAGGAACCAGTCACACCAGCGGTACTGGGAGAAAGACAGCCATCATCGACGCGCGACTTCCCGGCTCTGGACCTGGTCGGATGCTCGACGACGATCACGGAAGCCACACACCGCTGCGAGGTGCTCTCTTCATGAACCCACTATGCCCCGATCGGAGCCTGCGGGCATCGCCCCCGGGGAGTATCTTTCCCGGCGGCGACTACCGCGTGTGCCGTAGCCCGCTCTCGTAGGCGATGACGACGAGCTAGGCCCGGTCATGAGCTCCCACCTTTGTCATCGCCCGGTTGACGTGCGTCTTGACGGTGTGCGGGGAGATGGCCAGCAGGTCTGCGATGTCGTCGTTGGACTGACCCTCGCCGACCAGCACCAGGGTCTCGCGCTCACGTTCTGTCAGCTCCTCGATGGTGGCTCGCAGCCGCTCGGTGTCTGCCGCCCGGCCTTGCACGGGCTCCCTCAGGACCCGCTGGATCAATGAGCGGGTCGCGGCCGGGGACAGCAGCGCATCGCCGCGGGCCACCAGCCGGATCGCCTCGACGACCGCTTCGGGCTGGGCGCCTTTGCCGAGGAAGCCACTGGCCCCGGCACGCAGGGCCGCCATGACATGCTCATCGGTCTCGAAGGTGGTCAGCACGATCACGCTGAGATGGGCCATGGCCGGGTTGCCGCAGATCGCCGCCGTCGCCTCGATGCCGTCCATGTCCGGCATCCGGATGTCCATCAGCACGACGTCCACCTCGAGTTCCCGGGACAGACGCACCGCGTGGCGGCCGGACGAGGCCTCTCCGATCACCTCAAGGCCGTTCTCCAGCTCCAGGATCCCCCGCAAGCCTGCCCGGATCAGCGGCTGGTCGTCAACGATCAGCACCCGGATCATGCGATGCCCGCTCTCGCATTCCCATCAGCCCGTGCCCCACCCGGAGGGGGGTCCCGTTCGGTGACCCGGCCGGACCCACCCGGACGCGGTTGCTGACGTCGATGGTGAGCCCGTCGACCTCAGACGTCAGAATCAGCCTGGCCCTGCCGTCGGCCCCGTGCTTCGACGCATTCGTCAGAGACTCCTGGATGATCCGGAAGGCAGCCAGGTCACACCCCCTGTCTATCTCGCGCGCTCGCCCGGTCGTGCTTCCGCACCTCAAGGCCCGCCCCGGCAAACGTCTCCAGCAGCTCGTCGAGGCGCTCCAGCCCGGGTGCGGGCTGAGTGGTGGGCCCGGCAGCGGAGTCCTCGAGATCGCTGGGGCGAAGGACGCTCAGCGAGCGAGGTGACGTAGGCCCGCTGGCTGCGCACCGCGACGCCCCCGGCGAACGCGAGAGCTGTCCAGACGACCACGATCCGCGTTGTCGCCGCGGTGATCGGCCCGCCGACGCCACTTCTGGCCGCGCCGAGCAGGATCACGGCGCTGACCAGTGCCGCCAGGCCCGCCACCCGTCGCGGCCGCAGGCAGGCGACAGTGAACACGGCGATCTCGCAGGCCAGCCCCAGCGCCGGACTGGCCCGGCCCACGAGCAGCGCCGTGACCCGCGCCGAGCAGCGCGACCGCGAGCACCGGCACCGGCCAGCGGGCCCGGTAGCGCATCGCCACGCCGGACACTGCCGCGATACTGACCACGCCCACGGCGTTGCCGGTCGGCAGGTCGTTGTGGATGACCCCGGCGATGGCAAGAATCGGAACGGACGCACTGACGGCAACATTGGCGGCCAGCCCGGCCCGCCCCTGCCTGGCCGGCCCGACGAACCACGGATGGGCCCGAGCGTCATCCGGGTCGTCGGTGCTCAGCGCGGTTCCCATCTTCTTGATCCGGTCCTTGGCTCGTCCGCGCGGGAGGGTCTCGCCGCGACGCCCGGGGATCGCAGGGCCCGATCCGGCGTTCATGACCCGAGCGAGCTCGCTTCCGGGCAGGCGACACCGAGCCACCAGGGCCAGCTCAGTCCCCCAGTACGGCGTTCGACGAAACCGAGGCTCTGCGCGGCCATCCGCTCGGGCAGCGTATCGGTCAGCACCAGCACCGGGTCGCCCGCGGGTTGCGAATGCAGCCGCGCCCAGCTCAGCGCGGTGCCCAGCAGGGCCGGATCCCCCAGCGTGTTCTGCGATGCCTTGGAGATCTCGACCAAGAGCCAGCACGACTCGACCGAGGTCAGCTCAGCCAGGAGGTCCTGGCCGAACCCGGCCATCATCTGGCCAGTCGCCGGGCTGCCGAGCTGGCGGTTGAGGTGGCGCAGGACGGTATGCCGGCGCGGCAGCTGCCCGGCCGGGATCGCCGTCACTGCGCGGACGATCGACCCGCCAGCCTGCTCGACCCACAGAACCCCATGCTCGAAGGCGACATGGGTCAGCAGCAGCCGCGTCGCCCGCGACATGACCGCAGGCTCGATCCCCACGGGCTGAGGCCCCTCCTGGGTGATCAGCGCGATCGCCGGAATGTCTGACAGCCCCGCCATCCGGATCGATGAGCCGGCGAACGGGGCCGGCACGAGCTCAGGCACAGGAACGCCTTCCGGCTGCGATCGAACGTCGGCATGCGTTGGTGGGAGGGTCGGAGTCTTCATGGTATCCATTCTGGTCGTGATCCGGAGGCGTGTTGTCAGCCGTCGGCGTGGAGGTGCCATACCGCGCTTGCGGCACCTGCTGTGCGTGGTTAGTCGGTCTCGGGGTGTTCGGCTCCCGATCTGGCCCCGAGCTCATCGGCTGCCTCACGGGCGGCGGCTTTGTCGGCCTCCAGGTCGATCGAGGACATCCGGGGGTCCTGCGGGTCAACCTCGGCCATGGTCATGTACGGGAGCGGCGGGTCGCAGACCCGGCAGCTGTCGTTGTCCGTGCCCTCGTCGACGCACAGGTGCTCCGGGACGGGAGGGCACTCCCAGAGGACTCCCCATTGCTCGGGGTTCGGGGCCGGCATGACGTGTTCGGTCATGGTGACGTGACACTGGTGGTAGTCGCAGTAGAGGTCCTGCGCTTCGGTGGGCGAATCCGCATCCACCAGGAAGATCCCGTCGAAACCAAAGACCAGATACAGACGACCGCAGTACTCAGGCAGCACGAGCGTTCCTTCCCGTAGGTGTGTCGGCAGACCATACTCCCCGGTCGATCCCGGGCCAACGGAGATCCAGTCCACGGCCCCGGACGGGCTGCTCGTCACCGGCGCTCATCAGGGCTCGTCCTCGCCGGCCCGGACCGACTCCCCCACGATCGAGAGGCAGGCGCCGCGCAGCGCTCGCAGCGAGTCATCGACAGCGGCCCGGACGGTCTGCGGATCGAGACCGTCATCGTCCGCGCCGATCCGTTCGCCGAGACGGGACAGGTCGGACCAGGCAACGGCCGGGTGGTCCTCACGCAGCCCCTCCGACAGCGACCCGACGGCGACCCCGATGGAACAGAGGCGGTATCTGAGGGCATCCAGACCCACCCTCGCGACGTCATGGTCGCCGGCACAGCGCCGGACCGTCTCCTCCGCACGCTCGATCGCCCTGATGCTGTCCAGGATCTCGCGCAGCCGGTCGAGGTCCGGTCTGCCGTCGCTGCCCGCGCCACTCACCCGGACACCGCCCCGGCGACATACGCGACCCTGCCGATCGTTGCGCCGTCGGCGAGCCGCTGCAACCCGTCGGCAACCGCGTCCAGGCCCAGCCGCTCGCTCACCAGCGGTCTGGCCAGCCCGTCGGCGACGAGCCTGGACAGCTCATCGTGGCAGTGCCGCACCAGGGCTGGGTCCCTGGTCGTGTAGAGGCCCCAGTGCAGGCCGACGATCGAGTAGTTCTTGATCAGCGCGTGGTTGAGCGCAGCCGTCTGGATCTGCCCGCCGGCGAAGCCGACCACCAGGATCCGGCCCTCGAAGGCGATGCACTTGGTGGACCGCTCGTAGGCCTGCCCGCCGACCGGGTCGTAGATGACGTCCGCGCCGCGTCCGCCGGTGACCTCCTTGACCACCGCAACGAAGTCCTCGCTATGCCGGTCCACCACGACGTCGGCGCCGAGCGCCCTTGCCACCTCTGCCTTTTCAGGCCCGCCGACCACGCCGATGACCCGGGCGCCGGCAGCCTTGCCGAGCTGGACCGCGGCACTGCCGACCCCGCCTGCGGCCGCATGCACCAGGAGGGTCTCACCCGGTTGCAGCCGGGCCCGGCGGTACAGGCCGAACCAGCCTGTCTGGTAGCCGATGTAGAAGGCTGACGCCTCCGCGTCGTCGAGCCCGGCCGGGGCCGGAAAAGTGGTGGCGGCCTCCATCAGGGCCAGCTCCGCGAACCCGCCGGAGGGCAGCGCCGTGGCACCGATGACTCTGTCTCCCACCGCAAAACCGGCGGCTCCCGCCCCGAGGGCGACGACCTCGCCGCACAGCTCGACGCCCGGGGTGAAGGGCAGCGGCGGCTTCACCTGGTACCGGCCGCGGCACATGAGGACGTCGGGGAAGTTGGCCGCGGCGCCCAGCACCCGGACCAACAGCTGCCCGGCGCCGGGCTCCGGGACCGGGACCTCGGCCAGGCTCATCACCTGGCGGGGCTCGCCGAGCTCGCCAACCCTCCAGGCCTTCACGCGGTCCCCGCCGCCGTGTCGAGACGCCGTTGCAGCTTGCCCATCCCGTCCAGCCAGCCGTCCGGGTTGGTCGCGCGGTATTCGAAGTAGCCCTTGACCTCGGGGTGCGGCAGGATCAGGAACCGGTCGTCCTGCAACCCGGCCCAGACCGCGCCGGCCACCTGCTCGGGCTCCAGCGCCCGGTCGTGGCTCAGCACCTCTTTCAGCGGCCCGGCATGGTCGAGCATCTGGGTCTTCACCCCCTGCGGGCAGATGACCTGGACGACGATCCCCCGGTGGCCGTAGCTGGCCGCGAGCCACTCGGCGAAGGCCACCGCACCGTGCTTGGTGACCGAGTATGGCGCGTTGCCCAGCATCGTGAGCAGGCCCGCTGCGGAGGCGGTGACCACGAAACGGCCACCGCCCTGCTCCAGCCAGGTCGGCACCAGGCGCTGGGCGGCCCGGACGTGGGCCATCACGTTGACCTCGAAGGCCCTGGCCCAGTCCTGGGCAGTGGTGTCCAGGCCGGTCAGGCTCGAGCCGAGGTCGATCCCGGCGTTGGCGAAGTAGATATCGATCGCACCGAGGTGCTCGCGGGCCGCGCTGACCAGAGCGTCCACCCCTGCCTCGGTGGCCGCGTCGCCGGGCACGGGGTGACCGCCGACCTCCGCGGCGACCGCGGTCGCAGCCTCTGCATCAAGGTCGTTGACCACGATCCGGGCTCTCTCGGCGGCCATCCGGATGGCGATGGCCCGGCCGATCCCGTGTCCGGCACCGGTGATGACGACCCCTTGGCCCGCGAACCTGTTAGTCATGGGTCAAGCCTCTCCGGGAACACCGACGGGCACCACTTGAAACCGCCGAGAACCGGGTGAGTCAGCCGACATACGGGCGTTCTCGCCTGAGCTCGTCGCGGGCGATCGAGCGGCGGTGCACGGCGTCCGGCCCGTCGGCGATCCGCAGGCTGCGGGCCCAGACGTAGAAGTAGGCCAGCGGCGTGTCGTCACTGACACCCATCCCGCCGAACACCTCGATCGCGCGGTCGATCACCGCGATCGCCATCGCCGGCGCGGCCACCTTGATCGCCGCGATCTCGGTGCGCGCGCCCTTGGCGCCGTAGTTGTCGATCAGCCAGGCCGTCTTGTAGACAAGCAGCCGGGCCTGGTCGATGTCGATCCGGGACTGCGCGATCAGCTCCTGGACGACGCCCTGCTCCGACAGGTGCTTGCCGAACGCCACCCGGGTCTTGGCCCGGTCCACCATCAGCGCCAGGGCTCGCTCGGCCATCCCGATCGCACGCATGGCGTGGTGGATCCGGCCCGGGCCGAGGCGGGCCTGGGCGATCATGAACCCGTCCCCCGGCCCGGCCAGCATGTTCGCGGCCGGCACCCGGACGTTGCGGAAGACGATCTCGCAGTGACCGTGCTGATCCTGGTACCCGAAGACCGGCAGGTTGCGCTCGATGACCAGCCCCGGAGCATCCCGCGGCACCAGGATCATCGACTGCTGACGGTGGGCCGGCGCCGACTCGTCGGTCTTGCCCATCAGGATGAAGACCTGGCAGCGCTCGTCGGCGGCCCCGCTGATCCACCACTTGCGGCCGTTGATCACGTAGTCGTCACCGTCCCGGACCATCTGGGTGGTGATGTTCGTGGCGTCCGAGGACGCGACATCCGGCTCGGTCATCGCGAACGCGGAGCGGATCTCCCCCGCCAGCAACGGTTCCAGCCACTGCTCCCGCTGCTGGGCGGTCGCGAACATGTGCAGCGTCTCCATGTTGCCGGTGTCCGGGGCCTGGCAGTTGATCGCCTCGGGCGCGATCACCGGTGACCAGCCCGAGATCTCGGCGACGGCGGCGTACTCCACGTTCGACAGGCCTGAGATGTCAGGCAGGAAGAGGTTCCACAGCTCACGCTTCCTGGCCGACTCCTTCAGCAGCTCCATCACCGGAGGATGTGCGTGCGGGTCGTTGTCTGCCCGCCACCGCGCGTACTCGGCCTCTGCCGGGAAGACCTCCTCCCGCATGAACGCCCACATCCGGGCAGACACGTCCTCGGCCTTGGCCGACTGCGCGAAATCCATTGCTGCACCCCTTCGTCCGAGCCTGATGAGACTGCGCTCATTGCCACTGGGCCAACCATGGCACGTCGGACCCCTGGCCGGGGACCGCGGCGCGGGCACACCTTCCCGAATGGACAGATCGGCGACTCGTGAGCTTCGTCCCGTGGCCGGCGCCCTGTGCTCACCCGCTGTTTCGGCTCGGAGGGTGCTCGTGAGCGGACCATCGGCAGCCCGGCTATGGCAAGGTCGCCCTCACTCCGCTAGCGTCGACTGGAGTCCTGTCTCGAAGCGACCGTGACCACGACAGGAGCATACGAACAGCGGGAAGGCATGCACACCCAGTAGTGACTGGTGCGGACACTTCAACCTCTCAGCAACCGCGCCGACTCTCCAGCAACAGGTACAAGAGGTGTCGTTCGATTTCCGACACGGCGACATCACTGCCTGCACGAAAGGGGGCCATGACCTGTGCACGGGCAAGACCACCCTGGATCTGCCGGTGTCTCGTCGCCGACCGTCCTCGACTGGGTGCGCGTCATCGGCCCGGTCACTGTCCTGACGGCCATTCTGGTGTATTTCGGCTATGTCAGCTCCACGTCGTTCTACGCCTCCTTCGGAGTGAGCCTCAGCGCCCTGGGGCTGCCGTCCACGGAGTACGTCCTTCGCAGCCCCGACACCCTGTTCAAGCCCGCGGTAACCCTGGTCCTGGTGCTCCTGCTCGTGCTCCTGGCACATCAGGTGCTGGTACTGACCCTGATCCGCGCACGAGCATCGACCCAGCGTGCAGTTACTCTCGCCATCTGGGCAGCAGCACTCGCCGCGGGCGTCATCGGTCTTGACGGCCTCTTTCGCGAGCCACGGGGGGCCATCTCCGGGATCGCCCTGGGCACCGCCCTCAGCGGAACGAGCTGGTGAAGCCGGTCAGCGTGGCCATGTAGTTCGCCCGCTCGAACGCCGCGGGGTCCTGAACATGGCGCTGGCTGACGCTGCCGCGCAGCTGGGCGACCGACTCGAACCCCGAGTCCACAGCCCAGTCGACGAGCTCGCGCTCGACGGTGGTGACGTGGCTCGCGCCCTTCTCCACCAGTGCCGAGGTCATCATGGCCACGTCGGCGCCAGCCAGCAGGCAGCGGGCCGCATCGGCGCCGGTATGCACCCCGGTGGTGATGGCCAGCGAAGCCTCGACCCGCCCGGAGAGGATGGCGGTCCAGCGTAACGGCAGCCGCAGCTCCGAGGAGGTCGAGAGCACCAGCGCCGACGTCACCTTGCGGGTGAGCGGGTCGATGTCGGGCTGGTAGAAGCGGTTGAACAGCACCAGCGCGTCCGCCCCGGCGTCGACGAACCTGGTGGCCTGGTGGCCCATCGCGCTGTAGTTGGGCCCGATCTTGACCGCCAGCGGGATCGACAGGGAGGCCTTGACCAGGGCGACCAGCTCCAGCTGCTCGTCCTCGACGTCCCGCCCGGTCACGTCCAGGTCCGCGGCGATCGCGTAGAGGTTGAGCTCGAGCGCGTCGGCGCCGGCGTTCTCCAGCTGCCGGGCGTACCTTACCCAGCCACCCGAGGTCTCCCCGTTCAGGCTGGCCATCACCGGGATCGACAGGGCCTTCTTGGCCTCCTCGAGGTGACGCACGTAGCGCTCGACGACCGACTCGTACTCACCCAGATCGGGGAAGTAGCTGGAGGCCTCCGGGCTGCTGTCGGCACCGAGGTCGCTCAGTCCGGCAGCCTGCATGTCCTCGTGCTCAATCTGCTCCTCGAACAGCGACGGCAGCACGACGGCGGCGATACCGGCCTGTTCCAGGGCGCGCAGCGAGTCGATCCTGGAGGTCAGCGGCCCCGACGAGGCGACCAGCGGGCTGCGCAGCGGCAGCCCCAGGTAGGTCGTGCTCAGGTCGAACGCGGTGGCGGTTGACCCGGTGGCTGAGCCCGTGGTCGGTTCGGCGGTCACTTCGGTACCTCCTCTTGAGCGGCACCCTCGGGGTCGACGACCGCTCCGGGCTCGTGCGGGACACTTCGCTCGACGCCGGCTAGCTGTTCGTAGTAGCGCCAGCGCTCGTCGACATCGGCCTGGGCCAGGGCCATCAGGTGGTGGGCCCGCTCGGGATCGGAACGCTCCAGCATGGCGAACCTGGCCTCCACCCGGGCGAAGTCGTGCAGCGTCATGGCCGGCTTGCGCGAGTCGAGCCGGAACGGCTTGGTGTCCTCCTCGGGTCCGGGGTGGAAACGGAACAGGGGCCAGTGACCGCTCTTGACCGCGTCGCGCATGTGCGTCATCGAGTTCTTCATGTCGATGCCGTGCGCAATGCAGGTGGAGTACGCCAGCACGATCGACGGGCCGGGCCACGCGGCAGCCTCGACCAGCGCGCGCACCGTCTGCACCTCGTTGGCACCGAGGGCGATCTGCGCGACGTAGACGTTGCCATACTGCATGGCGAGGGCTCCCAGGTCCTTCTTGGGGGTCTCCTTGCCGGAGGTCGCGAACTTCGCCACCGCGCCCCTGGGGGTTGCCTTGGAGGCCTGGCCGCCGGTGTTGGAGTACACCTCGGTGTCCAGCACCAGCACGTTGACGTTCTCGCCCGAGGCGAGCACGTGGTCCAGTCCGCCGTACCCGATGTCGTAGGCCCAGCCGTCGCCGCCGATGATCCACACATCGCTGCGCACCAGGGTGTCCGCCAGGCTCGACAGGTGACTCGCCTCGGAGCCCGGCTCGATGGCGTCCAGCCGCTCGCGAAGGCGGACCACCCGCTCCCGCTGGGCGCTGACCCCGGCCTCCGCGGACTGGTCGGCATCCAGGATCTCGCGGGCCAGCTCCGGACCGATCGCGTCGGCCAGGGTGCTGACCAGCGAGCGGGCCGTGGACATGCTCTTCTCGATACCCAGGCGCATGCCCAGGCCGAACTCGGCGTTGTCCTCGAAAAGGCTGTTGGACCAGGCCGGGCCCCTGCCCTCGGCGTTGCGGCTCCACGGCGTGGTCGGCAGGTTGCCGCCATAGATGGAGGAGCAGCCGGTGGCGTTGGCCACGACCATCCGGTCGCCGAAGAGCTGGGTGAGCAACCGCAGGTATGGCGTCTCGCCGCAGCCCTCGCAGGCGCTGGAGAACTCGAACAGCGGCTGGAGCACCTGGGAGCCCTTGATGGAGTCGTGCGGAAGCAGCTCGCGGTCCAGCGGCGGGATGGTCTCGGCGAAGGCGTAGTTGGCCCGCTCGCGCTCCCGGTGCTCAGCGACCGGCTCCATGTTGAGCGCCTTGTGCCCGACCACGCTCTTGCTGTTGGCGGGACACTGCTCGACGCACACCCCGCATCCGGTGCAGTCGTCCGGCGCTACCTGGATGCTCAGCAGGTGCGGTGTTGCCAGCTCGCGGGCGTTGAAGGACTTGGTCTCGAAGGTGTCCGGTGCGCCGGCCAGGTTGTCGGGGGCCAGCACCCGCATCCCCATCGCGTTGTGCGGGCAGACGATCGCGCACTTGCCGCAGTCGATGCAGATGTCCGGGTCCCAGATCGGGATCTCCTGGGCCAGCGCCCGCTTCTCGTACTTCGTGGTGCCGGTCGGGAAGGTGCCGTCCACCGGCAGCGCGCTCACCGGTAGCAGGTGCCCCTCACCGGCAAGGATCCGCGCGGTCACCCTGGTCACGAAGTCCGGCGCGTTCGACGGGACCACCTCACGCAGGGACGTGGTGGAGGTCACCCGGGCCGGCACGGTGAGCTCGTGCATCTCGGCCAGGGACGCGTCGACGGCGGCAAGGTTGCGCTCGACGATCTGACGTCCCCGCCTGCCATAGCTCTTCTCCACCGAGCGCCGGACCGCGTCCATCGCCTCCGCCTGGGGCAGGATCCCCGAGAGCGCGAAGAAGCACGGCTGCATGACGGTGTTGATCCGCCCGCGAAGGCCGAGGTCGCGGGCCACCCGGTGGGCGTCGATGACGTGCACCTTGAGGTTCTTCTCGATGATGGCCCGCTGGACCACTTCGGGCAGGGCGTCCCACACCTCGTCGGGAGGCAGCGGGACATTGAGCAGCACGGTCGCCCCCGGCCTGGCCACGGCGAGCACGTCCTGGGTCGACAGGAAGCCGAACTGGTGGCAGGCGACGATGTCGGCCTGGTCGATCAGGTAGGTGGAGCGGATCAGCTCGCGGGAGAAGCGCAGGTGCGAGACGGTCATCGCCCCGGCCTTCTTCGAGTCGTACACGAAGTAGCCCTGGGCATGCAGATCGCTGTTCTCGCTGACGATCTTGACGGTGTTCTTGTTGGCGCCGACGGTGCCGTCCGAGCCCAGCCCGTAGAACACCGCGCGGATGTCGCCGGCGGGTGTGGGCAGCTGGAAGTCGGGGTCGGGGCTCACCGACAGATGGGTCACGTCGTCGACGATGCCGACGGTGAACCTGGGCCGTGGCGCCTCGGAGCTGAGCTCGTCGAAGACTCCCTTGACCATGGCCGGGGTGAACTCCTTGGACGAGAGCCCGTAGCGGCCACCGGTCACCCGGGGCATGACAGCCAGCTCACCCTGCCCGCTGCCGGCGGCTTCGGCGAGGGTCGCCATGACGTCGAGGAAGAGCGGCTCGCCATACGAGCCAGGCTCTTTGGTGCGGTCGAGCACGGCGACCCGGCGTGCGGTGACCGGCATCGCGGCGACCAGCTCGGCGGCCGGGAACGGCCGGTAGAGCCGCACGGTAATCACGCCCACCCGCTCCCCGCGACGGTTGAGCTCCTGCACGGTCTCGTGAACCGCGCCGACCCCCGAGCCCATGATCACGATCACCCGGTCGGCCTCCGGGTGCCCGTCATACTCCACCAGCCGGTAGGCCCGGCCGGTGCGCGCGGCCAGCCGGTCCATCGCGTCCTGCACCGCCGCCGGCACCGCGTTGTAGAACGGGTTGACCGCCTCGCTGGACTGGAAGAAGACGTCGGGGTTCTGGGCCGACCCGCGCAGCACCGGATGCTGCGGGCTCAGCCCCCGCCCGCGGTGAGCCATCACTCCGGCGTCGTCGACCAGGGCCCGGAGGTCGTCCTGGTCCAGCACCTCGACCCGGTTCATCTCGTGCGAGGTGCGGAAGCCGTCGAAGAAGTGCACGAAGGGCACCCGGGTCGCCAGGGTGGCCAGGTGGGCGACGCAGGCCAGGTCCTGGGCTTCCTGCACCGAGCTGGATGACAGCATCGCGAAGCCGGTGGTGCGCGCCGCCATCACGTCCGAGTGGTCGCCGAAGATCGACAACGCGTGGGTGGCCACCGTGCGGGCAGCGACGTGGATGACCGCCGAGGTCAGCTCACCGGCGATCTTGAACATGTTGGGCAGCATCAGCAGCAGGCCCTGGGACGACGTGAAAGTCGTCGCCATCGCGCCCGTCTGGAGCGCACCGTGCAGGGCCCCGGCGGCGCCGCCCTCGCTCTGCATCTGGACCACCCGGGGAACCGTCCCCCACAGGTTGGTCCGGCCGGCCGACGCCCACGCGTCGGCGAACTCACCCATCGGTGACGAGGGAGTGATCGGGTAAAGAGCCACCAGCTCGCTCAGCGAGTAGGCGATCCCAGCCGCTGCCTCGTTCCCGTCGACACAGTGATGCTGCATGCGATCTCCCTCAGCGATCTGGACGAGTGATCCGGACAACGTATCTCCCCCTCACACGCGGAGACCACCCCCCCCACTGCACGGAACGTGAAGACAGGCGGGGCGAAAGGGCGGCCGATACGATGAATGTCCGAAATGCACCGTCCTGAGGAGACCATCGTGCGCAACGACTGGTCGGGCCAGAGGTTTCCCCACCCGCCCGGACGCCGACCGTTCGTGGGCGACGTCCTGGGGGCGGACCGGGCAGGTCCGTTGCAGAGCACGATGGCCCGCGGCGCAGGGCTCGGACCGATCTTCGAGCTGAACGTCTTCCAGCAGAAGTTCGTCTTCGTCGCTGGTGCCGGGCTCGCGGCCGAGCTGTGCGACGAGAGCAGGTTCGGCAAGGCGCTCTCGCCAGGGCTGGTGGCGCTGCGCGAGTTCTCCGGCGACGGGCTCTTCACGGCGTACAGCGACGAGCCGAGCTGGCAGCTGGCGCATGACCTGTTGCGCCCGGCCTTCACCAGGGAGGCGATGCTCCGCTATCACCCGATCATGCTGGCCGCGTCGTCCGAGCTGTTCGACTACTGGGACGCCCGCCAGGGCCCGGTCGACGTGTCCGCCGATATGACCCGGCTGACGCTGGAGACCATCAGCCGGGCCGCTTTCAGCCGCGACTTCGGCTCGTTCACCCGCGCGGACCCGCACCCGTTCGTGCCGGCCATGATCGCCGCCCTGCGAGCCGGTCAGCGCAAGGGCGTGTTCAACGCGATGCCGGGCGCTGGTGTGCTGGCCGCCCGGATCAGCCGCCGCAACGCCCACCACCAGGAGTATGTCGACGCGCTGATCGACGACATCATCGCGCAGCGACGCCGCGGCAGCGACATTGACGACACAGGCCTCATCGACGGCGGAGACCCGATCGACGACAGTGACCTGCTCGGCATCATGTTGTCGACCTCGCACCCGGAGTCGGGGCAGCGGCTCAGCGACCGCAATATCCGATACCAGATCCTGACCTTCCTGGCGGCGGGCCACGAGACGACCTCCGGTGCGCTGTCCTTCGCGCTCTACTTCCTGTCGCGAGACCCCGGCGTGCTGGCCGAGGCGCAGGCCGAGACGGATGCGATCCTCGGGTCAGATCCCGGGGCGGAGCCCTCGTTCGAGCAGGTTCCGAAGTTCCGTCACATCCGGCGTGTCCTCGACGAGGCCCTGCGCCTGTGGCCGACGGCCCCCGCCTTCACCCGCAGCCCGAACGCGGACACGGTGATCGGCGGGCGCTACCTGATGCGAACGCCGGACTGGG
>JBBRZQ010000069.1:0-22518 GCA_038236535.1 Actinomycetales bacterium | reverse complement strand
CGCGATGCATCTGAGCTGGGGCGTGGGGTTCCTGACCAGCCCGCCGCGACTAAGACATGCCGGCGAGGGCGTCGTGAGCTCGCCAGAGGTGGCCCGTTGACCGGTCGCGTGCTGATGCTGGTCTGGACCGGCGTCAGCACTGACACCAGAGTGCTGCGCGAGGCCCGCGCCCTCGTGGATGCGGGCTGGTCTGTCCACATCATCGGACGGGCGGTCCCGTCAGGCTTCGTTCCCCCGCCGGGGATCTCGGTGTCCAGCGTGGGCGCGGCGCCCGCCGCACAGAGCCGCACCCGTGAGCTGAACGTGCTTGAGCGGGCAACCCGCTGGCTTCTGCTGCCCGAGCATGTGGGCCACCGCCTTGCCGCCTGGCAGCGGGATGCGATGACCGAGGCACGCGCGCACCGGGCAGACGTGGTTCACGCCCACGACTTCTCAGCCCTTCCCGTGGGCGCCGAGCTGGCCAAGGCGTGGGGAGCTCCGCTCGTCTACGACAGTCATGAGCTGTGGTCTGGTCGTCCCCGGGTTGGTCGGCCGACCCCCGTCAAGGCCAGGCGGGAGGCCAGGCTTGAGGGGCGCCTCGGGCAGGGCGCGGCGATGGTGCTCACCGTGGGCGAAGGGGTGGCGGGTGCCCTTCGTGACCGTTACGGGTGGCGTGATGTCCGCGTCGTGCGCAACACCTTTCCTCGCGCACAGTCACCTGTCGAGCGTCTCGACGGGCCGAGTGCGGCGGTGTACGCCGGCCGTCTCGCCCCATACCGTGAGCTCGAGGTCATCGCCAGGGCCAGCCGTCTCACCGACCTGCCCATCACTCTCATCGGCCCGTCGGACGCGCAGTTCGTCTCCCGGTTCGATCCGGGCCGGGCCACGATCAGGGACAGCCTTCCGGCAGACGAGGTGGACGCGGTTCTGGCTGCGGCCGGCCTTGCCCTGGTCACCCACTCCGACCAGTGGGTCAATCACCGGCTTGCGCTGCCCAACAAGCTGTTTCACGCTGTGCGGGCAGGGGTGCCGGTGGTGGCGACTGACGTCGGAGAGCTTGCCCGAATGGTGCGCGAGCACGATCTGGGTGAGCTCTACCGGCCCGGTGACTCCGATGACCTCGTGCGGGCTATCGAGCGTGCAGTGGCCCGATATCAGGAGCTCAGGGCTAACGTGAGGCTGGCCGCAGGCCCGTTGTCCTGGGATGCGGACAGCCAGGCACTGGTCGACGCGTACGCCGGACTGCGAGCTGAGCGCTCTCAGGTGGGTATCCTTAGCAGACACCAGACCAAGCCGAAAGAGGGTTCGTGAGCAGCCAAGCCATCTCACCCGAGGACGAATATCTCGGTGAGCACCATGTCTACGAGCCTCATCGCGCGGGTCTGCCAAAGATGCGTCCCTACTTTCGGGAGCTCTGGCGACGCAAGTCCTTCGCGTTCGAGCTGTCGCACACCGAGATGCATGCGGCAAACACCGACACGTTCTTCGGCCAGGCCTGGCTGGTCATCAACCCGCTGCTGCTGGCCTCTGTCTACTTCGTGCTCGTCGAGATCATCGGCGGTAAGTCGCAGCCGCCGACGTTTTTCGCGCACCTGACGTCCGGCATCTTCCTGTTCTACTTCGTCTCAGGGTCCATGCTCTCGGGGGCCAGCTCGGTGGTCAGCGGCGGCCGCCTGATCATGAACACGTCGTTCCCCAAGATGCTCCTGCCGATCTCTGCGACGTACACGGCCTTCCGTCGGTTCCTGCCCACGCTGGCGGTCTATGCCGTGCTACACGTCATGGCCGGCCTGCCGATTGGCCCTCACCTGCTCTGGGTCCCCGTGGTGCTGCTGGAGGCTGCGTGCTTCGCTCTCGGCCTCGCGATGTTGTTCGCAACCCTTCAGGTGTACTTCCGTGATGCGAAGAGCTTCCTGCCATATGGCGTCCGGATCTGGCTGTATCTCACTCCCGTGCTCTGGTTTGCTGATGCGGCCCCTAAGCGGCTGCTGCCGATCCTGCCCCTGAACCCGCTCTACGGGATCATGGGTTCCTGGAGCCAGGTGCTCATCGAAGGCCATTCTCCGTCCAAGTACCTCCTGGCCCTTGGTGCCGCCTGGTCCCTGGGGACCCTGCTCGCCGGTGGCCTGTACTTCATGTCTAGGGAGCGTGAGTTCGCTGTCCGCATCTGAGGTGTCTGCTACTGACATGGCTTCCCTTCCAGGACCGATCGGCAAGCCTGCGATCAGCGTCCGTGATCTTGACATCACCTACCGCGTGAGTCTCGAGGCCCGGCCGACTCTCAAGGGTGCGATCGTCCGTCTCGGCCGACCACACAAGTCGATCCGCGTGGTCGAAGCGGTGAAGGACGTCTCGTTCGACGTTCCCAAGGGCATGGTGATGGGTGTCATCGGCGCCAACGGTGCCGGCAAGTCGACGTTGATGCGTGCCGTCGCCGGCATCCTGCCGCCCAGCAAGGGCAAGATCGAGATTCACGGCCGGGTCAGTACGCTGCTGGCGTTAGGTGTCGGTTTCAACGGCGCGCTCACCGGCCGGCAGAACGTCACCCTCGGCAGCCTGGCAGCAGGCCTGAGCCGGGCCGAGATCGAGCACAAGTACGAAGAGATCGCTGACTTCGCTGAGCTGGGCGATTTCATGGACATGCCGATGCGGACCTACTCGTCGGGCATGTACAGCCGACTGGCGTTCTCGGTTGCCGTCAACATGGATCCAGACATCCTCCTCATTGACGAGGCAATGTCGGCAGGCGATGCGAAGTTCCGCCAGAAGGCCTCTCAGCGGATGAGCGACCTGGCCGCCAACGCCGGCACCATGCTGCTCGTCAGCCATGCCCTCGGCACCATCAAGGACATGTGCAGCGAGGCCATCTGGCTGCACAAGGGTCAGCTCATCCAGCGCGGAGAGCCCGACGCGATCGTTGCCGCCTACACCAAGTTCCTCAAGGTCGGCGAGACCGCCCTGACCATGGAGGACGTCTGATCCTTGGGGGGGCCGTCCCAGACGTCAGCGTCGTCTCCAGCGGTCACGACGTCGCTGACGCCCGGCTTCACCGAGAGGTGCGAGCACTTCTCGACGCGGGGCTGACCGTTGAGGTGATCGGCCTCGGTGACGCCGTGGCCGGTCCTCCAGGGGTGCCCGTACGGGTGTGCCCGCGGGGTTCCATGCTGACCCGCGCACTGCGTGCGGTGCGGCTGCCGTGGACGGCACGTGGCCGGGTGCTGCTGCTGATCGACCCCGACACCGTACCCAGCGCGCTCCTGGCTCGGCGCTTGCGCGGGCGTCCGGTCGTGGCCGACGTCCACGAAGACTATGCGGCCTTGCTGCACGACAGGTCCTGGGTGCCGAGGGGCCTGCTCGGTGTGCTCAGCTGGCTCACCGGGCGATGTGTGGGCCTGGCCGGCCGGGCGGACCTCACCGTGGTGGCCGACGACCATGTCCCTCCACGGCAGGGCGCCACCCGCAGTCGGCTCGTGGTGCGGAACCTGCCTGATCTCTCGATGCTGCCCGACCTGCCGAAGCCACAGGCGTCCGGTGACCTCGCCGGCAAGACGCAGCACGCCCTGTATGTCGGCGACCTGCGCGCTTCCCGCGGCCTGGACGACATGCTCCATGCTGTCGCTGCTGCGCCAGGCTGGCACCTCGATCTGGTGGGGCCGGTCTCGCCGGCTGAGCGTGAGCGGGTGCATGCCCTGGTGGGTCCTGAGCTGGCGGGGCGGCTGACCTGGCATGGCCGGCTCCCGCCCCGGCAGGCCTGGCAGCTCGCGGCTGGTGCCAGTGTGGGGCTGGCTCTGCTCGAGGACACCCCGGCCTTCCGGGATGCCGTGCCGACCAAGGTCTATGAGTACCTGGCCTGCGGGCTGGCCGTTCTGGCCAGCCCGTTACCGCGGGTTGCCGAGCTCCTCAAGGTCAGCGGGGGAGGGCGCATCGTGCTCGACGGGGCCGAAGCCGGGAGGGTTCTTCGGGAATGGGCCGGTGAGGGTCAGGCGGGGCTGTTGATGCACCGTGAAGCGGGTCTGCGCTGGGCCCGCGCGGAACTGCGTGGTCCATCGCCCTACCAACAGCTGGCCACAGAGGTGCGCATGGTCGTGGATACTCGGCGCTGACCCACAGGGGCCTGGAACCGAGTGGCCAGCGGCCTGGAACCAAGTGGTCAGGAGGCGCTGGCCCGGGTGTTCAGCCGGCGCTGGTCGAGAAGTCGCTCGGCAGCAGGAACCCCGATCACCACGTCGGGTCCGGGGACTCTCTTCGCAAGGATCCAGGCACCGCGATGCGCGGCGGTGTCCAGGGCGATCACGAGGTCGGAGTCGCGAGTCATGCTGTGCACGGTTCTGGCCCGAAGGCAGCTGGCAGCGAAGCCGAGAGAGGCACTGGGGGATAGCCGGTTGCGTACCTTGCGGAACTGAGGATGTCTGCGGATACGGGTCCGGATCGAGGCCGCACGCTTGAGCCGGCGGGCACGCCAGGCCGCTGCCGCCCGAAGCCGACGTGGGTGCCACGCCGGGAGCCTGGCCAGAGCGTGCTTCTCACGGACCCGGGCGGCGGTTTCGGATGCGGGGTCGCTGGTCCCGTGGTTCATCTCCAGCGTCGTGCCTGCTTCGAGGACCGGGCTGGTCCCGGGAGCTTGGCGCTCTTGCGCAGCGCTGCTGTCGTCGGGAACCAGTCCCTCACCCAGTGCTGCGCTCTGTTCTAGCACCGAGTCAGCTTCGAGAGCTGGGCTGTCTTCGACGGCGGAGTTGCCGTCGAAGGGCGCCAGCCGGGTAGGTTGCCATACTTTCTGATCCTTGCCCTGACCGCCTCGGGTCAGGAGATGAGGCCCGACCACCAGGTGTCTGTCGACCGGCAGCGGGCTGCCGGAGCGCTGCCAGGAGATCAGGCGCATCTCGTCCGAGCCCAGCAGGGCCAGCTTTGTCCGCAGCTCCTCGACATACTCCGGGCGCAGGCCGCGTCCGGTCGACAGGATGAGTATCTTCATGAGACCTGCTCCATCGAGGGGCCTGACGGTGGGCTCGGGGCAAAACCGCTGGACAGTGCAAGGATTCTGGGGAGCAGCTGCAGGTCCCGGGCGTACTGCGCGGAGAAGTCCCGGCATTGCTGGCGGACCTCGGCCGAAGCGGTGCGGGCTGCCACGGCTGCCGCTTCGAGTGTCTTTGCCACCGATTCGGGTTGCAGGTCTGGCACCGGAAACCACAAGGGGTAGTCGCGCAGGATGTCGGATGCCGCGTTGCTCGGGTCGTGCACCGAGACGATGGGCAGGGCGCTGGCGGTGTACTCGAAGACCTTGCCGCTGGTGACGTAGATGCCCTTCCCGAGGATGAGCAGGGCGGCGTCGAAGTCCTCGTAGATGTCCCGGACGAGCGACTTGGCCAGCGGGCCACAGTATTGCAGGCCGTCGTTCTCGTGGTCCTTGACGATCTTCAGCAACCCGGCGTGCGGAGTCGAGTAGTAGCCCAGGTAACCCCAGATCTGCGCCATACCACCATGCAGGGCCGGGCAGCGGTCGCGGGCGATCTGCCAGCCCTCGGCGAACTCTCGCAGCGGGACCTTGGTCGAGACGGTGCCGATGTAGCCGAAGGTGAGGGGTTCAGAGGGATCGCGGGGTGCAGCGCGGGCAACGGGTGCGAACTCCGGGTCGTAGCCGTTGGCCACGACGTGCATCCGCCCGGCCGCCTGCGGGTAGCGCTGCTGGTGCCAGCGGCGGATCGGCTCGTTGACGAACCAGACCTCGCGGGCCCCGGTGACCAGCCGCCGCTCAAGCCGGGCGACGCGGCTGCGCTCCGGGTGAACCTGGTTGCCGTCGAAGACGTCGAGTATCCAGGCGTCCCGATAGTCCATCACGTAGGGGACACCGTGGTCGCGGTGCAGCCGGTCCGCCACGGTGAAGTCCACGTTGGGGTTCGCCGACGCCACGACGAGGTCCACCGGGTCCTTCTGGTGGATCCGGGTTGCCGCAGCTTCCAGCGGCTTGCGCCATGGCCCGTAGCCGACCTCGGGAAATGACACCTTGTCCAGCCGGACGCGGACCTTTCGCCAGACTCTGGGGGCCAGAGCCCGCAGCGCGCTCCAGCGGCGGACGTCGGTCTCCAGGGTGGGCCAGTTGAAGGGGACCCGGACGATCTCGATGCGGGGGTCGACCAGCGCCTCCAGGGAGACGTCGACCCCGGTGAAGCGGACGAACGCCTCGCGGTCAGCGGTGAGCACGGTGACCCGGAATCCCTGCTGGGCGAAGCCGTTGGCAGTGGCCAGCGCCCGGTAGACCCCGCCACCCCGGCACGGAGGGAAGCCCCACGCCACGTACAGCACGTGTGGTGCCCCATCCGCAGACTGCATGGACGATCCTCCCATTTCCGGCCCGCTCAGGAGCGGTTGACTTTGGCGGTCTTGTTCAGCTGGTTCGCTGGAAACTATGTCAGATCTTGGGGGGCACTCCGGTCAAGGGGGACCTTGCGGCCGTGGCCGGCCCGGCTTCCGTGGCTGTCCGTTCCGGCCCGGATCGACGCGCGGGTGGTTTCATATCCTCCGTTGTTCGCTCTATCGTTGGTCCGCGTCTCCCCGCGCCATCCCGTGCCGGGTCCCCAGCGCGCCGCGTGCGCGAATCAACGAAGGTAACGATGGGCATAAGGATTCAGGACAGCGCCGATGTATCCGCGGAGGCGACCATCGGTGAAGGCTCGTCGGTGTGGCACCTCGCACAGGTCCGCGAGGGCGCCGTGCTCGGAAAGAACTGCATCATCGGTCGTGGCGCCTACGTGGGCACCGGGGTCCGGATGGGTGACAACTGCAAGCTGCAGAACTACGCACTGGTCTACGAGCCCGCGGTCCTCGAGGACGGCGTCTTCGTCGGCCCGGCCGTGGTCTTCACCAATGACCACTTTCCGCGTTCGGTCGATCCGGACGGGACGCTCAAACGTGGCGACGACTGGGAGGCGGTCGGTGTCACCGTGCGCACCGGCGCGTCGATCGGCGCTCGGGCAGTGTGCGTGGCCCCCGTCACGATCGGCCGATGGGCCCTGGTGGCTGCGGGTTCTGTGGTGACCAAGGACGTGCCCGACTTTGCCCTTGTCGCTGGCGTCCCTGCACGGCGGATACGATGGGTCGGGCGCGCTGGCGTCCCCCTGGAGCCGGAGGGCGAGGGCACATGGATCTGCCCCCAGACCGGTGATCTTTATGTCGAGACCAACCAACGCCTGATGGAGGCACCCCAGTCATGACCGAATTCATCTCTCCGGCAAAGCCGCTGATCGGTGACGAGGAGCGTGCAGCCGTCGACCGCGTCCTGCGCAGCGGCATGCTCGCTCAGGGCCCCGAGGTTGCGGCCTTCGAGAAGGAGTTCTCCGATCACTTCGGCCTGGGCCGCGCGTGCGTTGCCGTCAACTCCGGCACGTCGGGTCTGCACCTGGGTCTGCTGTCCAGCGGAATCAAGGCCGGCGACGAGGTCATCGTCCCGTCCTTCACCTTCGCGGCGACGGCCAACTCCGTCGCACTGACCGGGGCGACGCCGGTCTTCGCCGACATCGAGCCTGGCAGCTTCTGCCTCAGTGCCGCGGCGGTCGACGCCGCTGTCACCGACAAGACGGTCGGTATCCTCCCGGTACACCTGTACGGCCACCCCGCCGACATGACCGGCCTGATGGCGGTTGCCAAGAAGCACGGCCTGCAGGTGTTCGAGGACGCGGCCCAGGCACATGGCGCCTCGCTCGGCGGCACCCCGGTCGGTTCCTTCGGCACGTTCGGGATGTTCTCGCTCTACCCGACCAAGAACATGACCTCGGGTGAGGGCGGCATGGTCTCGGTCGCCAATGACGAGATCGAGCGGATGATGCGGCTGTACCGCAACCAGGGCATGATGCGCCAGTACGAGAACGAGGTCGTCGGCTTCAACGCCCGGATGACCGACATCCACGCGGCCATCGGCCGCGTGCAGCTGACCAAGGTCGGCGCCTGGACCAAGCAGCGCCAGGAGAACGCAGCCTTCATGTCAGCCAACCTCGAGGGTGTGACCGCGCCGCCGGTCGCCGAGGGTGCCGTTCACGTCTACCACCAGTACACCGTGCGGGTGCCGCAGGACCGGGACGGTCTTTCCAAGGCGCTCAAGGCCGAGTACAACATCGGCTCCGGCATGTTCTACCCCGTTCCCAACCACCGCCTGGCACCGTTCCAGGTTGACATCGACCTGCCCGAGACCGAGCGCGCCGCCAGGGAGTGCCTGTCGCTGCCGGTGCACCCGTCGTTGTCGCAGGGTGATCTTGAGCGCATCGTGACCGCGGTCAACGCCCTCGCCAAGGCAGGTGCCTGAGATGGCGAGGCTGCGGGCCGGGCTGATCGGCCTGGGCATGATGGGCCGTCACCACGCTCGCGTCCTGTCCGGGCTCGAGGGTGTCGACCTTGTCGCCGTCGCCGACCCGGGTGGTGACCAGCACCACGTCGCGGGTGGTCGTCCTCTGCTCAACAGCATCGAGGAGCTCATCGCGGTGGGTATCGACTACTGCATGGTGGCCGTGCCGACGATCTACCACGAGCCGGTCGGCCTGGCGCTGGCCGAGGCCGGCGTGCACGCGATGATCGAGAAGCCGCTGGCTCAGAACACCCCGTCGGCTCGCAAGCTGGCCGATGCGTTCGCCGCCAGGGGCCTGATCGGTGCGGTCGGTCATATCGAGCGCTACAACCCGGCTCTGCAGTCCGCCCGTGCCCGCCTCGAGGCTGGTGAGCTGGGTGCTGTCTACCAGGTCACCACCCGACGTCAGGGACCGTTCCCGGCCCGCATCGCGGACGTCGGCGTGGTCAAGGACCTGGCCACGCACGACATCGACCTGACCGCCTGGGTGACCCAGCAGCCGTTCGTCTCGGTGGGCGCGCGGACCGCCACCAAGAGCGGCCGTGAGTTCGAGGACCTCGTCGCCGTCACCGGCCTGCTGGCCGACGGCACGGTGACCAACCACCTGGTCAACTGGCTCTCACCGCTGAAAGAGCGGGTGACCGTCATCACCGGTGAGCGCGGGACCTTCGTGGCCAACACGCTGACCGCCGACCTGACGTTCTACGCCAATGGCCTGGTCCAGACGACGTGGGACGACATCGCCCAGTTCCGCGGCGTCTCGGAGGGCGACGTGGTGCGTTTCGCGATCTCCAAGCCGGAGCCGCTCCAGGTTGAGCACCAGAACTTCCGCGACGCGGTGATGGGCAAGGACGCCGACATCGTCACCCTCGAGCAGGGGATGGCCACCGTCGCCGTTGCCGAGGCTGTCATCGAGTCGGCACAGACCGGCCGGACGGTCGAGATTCCAAGGGTGTGACCGGGGCTGACTCGGCAGCAGAACGGGCCCGACGAGGGTGATCTCGTCGGGCCCGTTCCGTTGTTTCGGTGCTGGTGCTTTTTCGGTTCTGCACCTCAGTGGTGCCGTCAGTGAAGGCGCTTCTCCAGCGTGGCGACGGTGACCTCGGCCGCTCGGCCGTCGCCGTACGGTGCGGCGGTGGAGGGCTGGGGCCGTGGCCGCATGACGACCTCGGCCAGGTCATCGACGAGCGGGCGCAGGACGTTCCAGCCCAGGTCCACCGTCTCGGTCCACTCGGTCTCGGTGCGTAGCGTGGTGCAGGGGGCCCCGAGCAGGAAGGCCTCCTTCTGCAGCCCGCCGGAGTCGGTCACCACGCCGCGCGAGTGCAGGACGGCGGCGACCATCTGCGGGTAGCCGAGTGGTTCCGTGGTCCGCAGCGAGCCGGCGCTGAGGTCGATCCGGGCGGTGGCCGCGCGCGCGACCAGTCGCGGGTGCGCCAGGAGCACGACAGGCACCGGAAGGGCCGCCAGCGCCTCGACCACCGCTCTCAGCCGCCCGGGGTCGTCGGTGTTCTCGGCCCGGTGGATGGTCGCCACGAGATAGTCGTGGGCAGGGTCCACCCCCTCAGGCAGCAGCGGAGCCGTGTCCGCCACCTTGGCAGCGACGCTCAGGCATACGTCGGTCATCACATCCCCGACCAGCACCGTCCGCTCGCCCAGGCCTTCATGGGTCAGGTGGTCCACCGCGGTCTGGGTCGGCGCCAGGCACAGGTCCGCCGCATGGTCGGTCAGCACGCGGTTGTGCTCCTCCGGCATCAGGCGGTTGAACGAGCGGAGGCCCGCCTCGAGGTGGGCCAGTGGCAGGTGCATCTTCACGGCCGAGAGGGCGCCGGCGATCGTCGAGTTGGTGTCGCCGTAGACCAGCACCCAGTCGGGACGATGTTCGTCGAGCACCCCGTCCAGGGCAGCCAGCATCGCGCCGGTCTGTACTCCGTGACTGCCTGAGCCCACTCCGAGATGCACGTCGGGGACGGGGATGGCCAGGTCCTCGAAGAACACGTCCGACATCTTGACGTCATAGTGCTGGCCGGTGTGCACGATGACGTGCTCGTGACCGGCCAGGGTGAGGGCGTGGGCGATCGGCGCCAGCTTGACGAACTGGGGCCGGGCTCCGACGATCGACAGGATCTTCATGCGGTGGACCTTCCGGACGGGGTCGGCGTGCAGCGCTGATCCTTTCATGTCCTGGCGCCGTCCCCTGAGGCCAGCCCGGCAGCCTTGACTGACGGTTCGGGTCTGGGCCGCCGATCACCGGCGCGCCACGGGGCAACTTCTGAGAACGGCGACAGTTCCGTATGATCCAAGGTGCCGTGCGGACTCCCTGCGGCCCTGTCTACGCTGAGGAATACTGTGAAGATCGCCGTCATCGCGCTGGGCAAGATAGGTCTACCCCTTGCCGTGCAGTTCGCCGGCAACGGGCACGAGGTGGTCGGCGTCGACGTCAACCCCACGACCGTCGCGAGCGTCAACGCAGGTCGCGAGCCGTTCCCGGGCGAGGCGCACCTGGAGACCAAGATGGCGGCTGCCGTTGCTGCCGGTCAGCTCCGGGCCACCACGGACTACACCGACGCGGTCCCCGGCGCCGACGCCGTGGTCGTGGTTGTCCCCCTGTTCGTGGACGCCGAGGGTGTGCCCGACTTCGGGTGGATGGACTCGGCCACCCGAGACATCGCGGCCAACCTCACCGCCGGTGCCCTGGTGTCCTACGAGACGACCCTGCCGGTGGGTACGACCCGCAACCGCTGGCGGCCGATGCTGGAGGAGGGGTCGGGCCTGACCGAGGGTGTGGACTTCCACCTCGTGTTCAGCCCTGAGCGCGTGTTCACCGGTCGGGTCTTCGCCGACCTGCGTGCCTACCCGAAGCTGGTCGGCGGCCTCTCGGACGAGGGCGCCAAGCGGGCTGTGTCCTTCTACGAGGCGGTGCTCAGCTTCGACGAGCGTCCCGACCTCGCTCGCGGCAATGGTGTCTGGGACCTCGGCAGTGCTGAGGCTTCCGAGCTCGCGAAGCTCGCCGAGACGACCTATCGTGACGTCAACATCGGCCTGGCCAACCAGTTTGCCCGGTTCGCGGCCGACCACACCATCGACATCTACCAGGTGATCGATGCCAGCAACTCCCAGCCCTACAGCCACATCCACCGTCCGGGGATCGCGGTCGGCGGGCACTGCATCCCGATCTACCCCCGGATGTACCTCTGGAACGACCCGACGGCGACCGTGGTCAGGGCGGCCCGCGAGGCCAACGCAGAGATGCCTGAATACACCGTCGGGCTTCTTGAGGGTGCCTACGGAGACCTGACCGGAGCCAGGGTTGTGGTTCTCGGCGCGGCCTACCGCGGTGGCGTCAAGGAGACCGCGTTCTCGGGCGTCTTCCCCACCGTCGAGGCGCTCACCCGACGCGGAGCCGTGGCCCTGGTCCACGATCCCATGTTCACCACGGCCGAGCTCGCGGCCCTGGGGCTCACCGCCTACGAAGCCGGTTCCCCGGTCGACGCCGCGGTGCTTCAGTCGGATCACGCCGAGTATCGCGACCTGCGTCCGGCGGACCTTCCCGGGATTCGGGTGCTGGTCGACGGACGGCGCTTCACAGACCCAGCCGACTGGGCCGGGGTCACGCATCGCGTGGTCGGCACAGCCGTCCATGAGTGAGGCGCCGGTCGCGCACGTGGTGATGCTGGTCGCGAACGATGTCGCGACGGACACCAGGGTCAAGAAGGAGGCGCTGGCACTGGCACAGTCTGGCCTGCGGGTCACCGTGCTGGGGTCCACGTCGATGGATCGTTCGGAGCGTTCGTGGCTCGGGCCCGTCGAGATCATCCGGGTTCCGGTGGAGCTCGTCGTCCAGGAGCAGGTGGCTCGCGAGGTCAGCCGGCATGTCCGGCGTCCGCCACGCGACGCCAGCGCCCTGGCCCGGATCAAGGCCCGGGAACGCGACGTCCGGGGCCGTTCCGGGCTGGCGCTTCAGACGCGTGCCGACGGGCTCCTGGGCGCGTTGCAGTTCAAGGCCGGCGTCGGCGGGCGACAGGTCGAGAGACAGGTGCTGCGGGGGCGACGCTTCGCGGTCCGGGTGCAGGGCGGTCTGGCGCGCCGGGTCGAGAAGCGTGTCGTTGCGCGGCGCTCGGCCCAGGCAGAGAGGCAGGCCGCGCAGCCACGTCGGGTCCGGTGGCGCGTCGAGCACCCGGTCGTCCTTGACTACGAGGTCGCCTTCGGCCCGGTCATCGACGACCTGAAACCTGACGTGCTGCACGCCCACGACATGCATGTCATCGGCATCGCGGCCCATGCCAGCGCCCGGGCCCGCGCTGCCGGGCGCGACGTGCCGTGGGTCTACGACGCCCACGAGTATGTCCCCGGGCTGTCCCAGTACGGCGGCCGGACCGCTCGCGTGGTCGAGGGCTGGGCCGACCTGGAGAATGAGTTCATCCGTTCGGCCACCCGGGTGATCACGGTCAGCCCGGCGATCGCCGACGCGCTGCTCGAGAAGTACGGGCTTGCCTCCAGACCCGCCGTGGTTCTCAACATCCCGACCGAAGAACCTCCCGGCAGGGAGCGGGTTCGCTCCCTGCGCGAGGTCTGCCGGATCGGGCCGGCCGTTCCGCTGCTGACCTACGTCGGCGGGATGACCCGGGCTCGTGGCGTGCACACCGCGATCGAGGCGATGGCCCTGCTGACAGAGGCTCACCTTGGCCTGGTCTGCGTTCCGCACAACGACACCTGGTACGTCCGCCAGCTGCGCGCGCAGGCCACGGCGGCGGGGCTCGGTGACCGCGTGCACTTCGTCAACCCGGTCGGCCCCGACCAGGTGGTGGAGTTCCTGAAGGGCGTTGACGTCGCCCTGATCCCGGCTCTGTCTTACCCCAGCCACGAGATGTCGCTGCCCAACAAGCTCTTCGAATACCTGCATGCCGGCGTGCCCGTCGTCAGCACCGAGCTCGACAGCATCCGTACCTTCTTGCGGGAGAACGGCGTGGGGCTGACCCACCCGGCAGAGGATCCGGCCGCGTTGGCGGCTGCGGTCCGCGCCGTCCTGGCGGATCATGACCAGTACGTGGCCGCTGCCTCAGACCCGGCGCTGCTTGCCCGTTACTCGTGGACCGGGCAGGCGGACCAGCTGCGCGCGGTCTACGACGGGCTGCTCGGCACGAGCCTCGCCGGCACTGAGCGCAGCCGTAGCGGCAGCGACGAGATGATCGACCTGACCGAGACCGAGAGGCCCCTCAGTTGAGCCAGAACCAGAGCTTCACCCCAGCAACCCCTGCAACCCCTGCAACACCAGCACGTCAGTTCCCGGATCCAGGAGGACCCTTGCGACCGTTGGCCGATCCCCACACCATCCTTGTTCTGGCCCCGCACACGGACGATGGTGAGCTGGGAGCCGGGGGGTCCATCGCCCGCTGGGCCAGCGAGGGCCGCGATATTCACTATGTGGCGTTCTCGGCGTGCCAGACGGCGATTCCCGATGGCTGGCCGGAGGACGTCCTGCGCAGGGAGGTTGCCGACGCGACCCTGGTGCTCGGCATCAAGCCCGAACGACTGCGGGTGCTCGACTTCGACGTGCGGCGCTTCGCCCGTGATCGGCAGGAGATCCTCCAGGCGATGATCGACCTCAATGCCGAGCTGTCCCCTGACCTGGTGCTGATGCCGGCTCAGGACGACCTGCACCAGGACCACGCGGTGGTCGCCCAGGAGGGCCTGCGGGCGTTCAAGAGGACCAGCATCCTGGCCTACGAGATCGCCTGGAACAACGTGTCCTTCAGGACCTCCTGCTTCGTCGGGCTCGACGAGGCGCACGTCCAGGCCAAGGTGGATGCGCTGAGGTGCTACAAGTCGCAGGCGGATCGTCCGTACGCCGACCCCGAGTTCCTGCGCTCGCAGGTGCGCTATCACGGAGTGCAGGCCGGTGTGACCTATGCCGAGACGTTCGATGTCCTCCGATGGATTCTCTGAGCGCAGCGGCCGATTCGCTGCGGATCGAGCCTCTCACCCGCGGCCGCGACGACGAGCTGCAGGTTCGCGCCCACCGCCGCCTGGAGGACGCCCGCTCGGGCTGGGACTGGGTGCCCGGGCTGAGCGCTCTGGACACGATCATTCACCGGGGCCGTGCAGCCCGCGAAACGATGAGGTATGACGATGACGCAGCCTGATGGCACGACGTCCCGGCCGGTGGTCGCCTTCGTGGTGGCGGACGGCCCGACGATCGGGGACCGCGCACGGCGTGAGGCGCTCGCCCTGGTCAGGGCGGGCTTCGAGGTCACCCTGTTCACGGTCGGTGAGGCAAAACACCGAGCTGAGACCCGGCTCGGCGCCGTTCATGTCGTCCGGGTTGCCGTTCCGCACACGCTTCGAGACGCACGCCTGCTGCGCCAGGCACGACGGCGGGCGCGGGTGCCACAGATCGGGTATCGCGACCCGCTGGCCGAACGCGCGGCACGAACGCGGCTGCAGGCCGCCAGGCTGGCCGCGGCCTCGTCTGGTTCCCCGGTCCTGCGCGGCGCACTGCTGACGCTTCGGCAGCAGACGATCGGCGCACGCGCCGGCGCCCAGCGTGCCCTGACAAAGGTCTTCCGGCTCGGCTGGCAGGGATTCGACGGGACAGTGGATGCCGTGCCGGGACCAGCCTCCTGGCGTCGTCGCCTTCCTGAGGTCGAGGACTTCGACGCGGTGTTCGGGCCCGAGCTTGACCGGCTCGGGGCTGATGCGCTGTGCGTCCACGGGGTGAGCTTCATCGGGGTCGCAGCCCGGGCCAGCGCCCGGGCCCGCCTGGCCGGACGGCAGGTGCCCTGGGTCTATGTGGTGGAAGCGGATAGTGCCGGCTCTACCCCGGATGCGGCGAGCGAGGGCCGGGATCTGGCCGCCTTCGCCGCTCTGGAGAAGGAGTACGTGCGCTACGCCGCAACGGTGGTCGCGGTCAGCGACGCCCTGGCCGACACGATCCAGAACCGCTACCGGCTGCCGGCCCGTCCGGTGGTCATCCCCGATCAGGACCTCGCTCGGCTTGGGGAGGTCTGCCTGGGGCTGCTCGACGCCACGGGGCTCGAGCCCCGCCTGGAGGAGCCGGCCGATGAAACGCGAGAGCTTCCGGTGCTTCCTGACCGGGTCCCCTATCAGGGCCCGCTGGTGGGAGTCGGCCCGGCCAACATGGCGGGGCAGGGGTGGGCCTGGGCAAAAGCGCTCGAGCGGGAGGTCCCCGGCACCCGTACCGACGTGATGATGGTCGACCGGGGCTCGTCGTTGATCTTCCCGTCGGACGAGCTGGTCCCGGCGGCTGTCTATCGCGCGAACCACACCTGGCAGCAGGGCACTCGCGACCGCATCCTGAGCAGCTGGACCCACGCGCTCATCGAGGCCGGGCGCCCCGTGATGGGCGGCATCAACGGGTTGACCTTCGCAGGCGACGCCGCTCTCATGGAGCTGGCCGGGATCACGGTGGGCCTGGTGTTTCACGGGTCGGAGCTGCGCGACCCCCGTCGTCATGCCGCGGCCCACCGCTGGTCGCCTTTCAACGACACCTCGGACCCCTGGGTGCAACGGGTGCAGGCGACCGTCGACCTGTTGCGACCGGAGATCGAGGCCTTTGCCGGACCGCGCCTCGTGTCGACCCCGGACCTGCTCGAGGACCTGCCAGGGGCGACCTGGCTTCCGGTGGTCGTCGACTGCGAGATCTGGGTTCCTCGTCCGGATCGGGCCGAGCCTGCCGTACCCATCGTCATTCACACCCCTTCACGGGCGGCGATCAAGGGCAGCGTGTTCGTCGAGGAGGCGCTGGCGCCGCTGGTGGCTGAGGGGCTGGTGGAGTACCGCCGCGTCGAAGGGCTGACACCGGAGCAGATGCCGGGCGTGATGAGAGAGGCGGACATCGTCCTCGACCAGTTCGCCATCGCCTCGTACGGCGCTCTGGCCTGTCAGGCGATGGCCACTGGCACCGCGGTTGTCGGTCACGTCAGCCCGGCAGTTCGCGACGCGGTCGAGAAGGCCACTGGCCATGTCCTGCCGGTCGTCGAGGCCAACCCGGATACCCTTCAGGAGACGTTGCGCCAGCTCGTGGCCGAGCCCGAGCTGCGCCGGGCAGCTGCCCAGGCCGGTCCGGTGTTCGTCCGCTCGGTGCACGATGGCAGGCGCTCGGCCCGGATCCTTGCCGAGGCGCTCGGCATCGAGCCCCATCTCTAGGTCAGCAGGAGGACCGTGTCAGACCAGACGCAGATGAAGCCAGCGGAGCCGGGCGCGGCGCCGGGTCGCAAGCGTGTCCTGATGCTGGTCGGCAACGACATCCGCAACGACACCCGGGTGCTGAAGTCAGCGCTGGCGCTCAGCGACGGGGGCCTTGAGGTCACCGTGCTGGGCTACGCGTCCGGTGGTGTCCGGGAGGAAAGCATGCTGGGCCGCGTCCGGATCCTGCGGGTCCCGGTGGCCTGGCAGATGCGCGACCAGGCGGTGAGCCGTCGCCAGCGGGTGCGCAGGTCCCGGCTGGACATCGCGGTCGAGCCCTCGGTCCGGATGCTCCAGGACATCCAGGCGACTCTGCGCCGGCGTGAGGCTGCCGAGCTGGGCGGGCTGTCGCGACAACAGCGGGTCAGGTCTGCGGTGTTCAGGAGCAAGGTCAACCGTGCCCGGGCCGGGGTCAGCAGTCGCCTGGTCCGGCTGGAGAAGATCGGCTGGCGGGTTCTCGACCGGGCCCGCAACAGCACCGGGGTCCGGGCGGGCTGGCGTCATCTGCTCCCCGAGATGGACGACTACGAGCTGGCCTTCGCGCCGGCCATAGACAGGCTCGAGTGGGATGTGCTGCACGCTCACGACGTGCACATGGTCGGTATCGCCAGCCGTGCCGTGGCGCGCCGGCGGGCCCGCGGCAGTCGCGAGGCGATCTGGGTCTATGACTCGCACGAGTTCGTGGCCGGGTTGTCGCTGTACGGATCGCGCACCCGTCGCAAGGTGGCGGCCTACCTCTCCCTCGAGAGCGAGTACATCAGGTCCGCCGCGGGCGTTCTCACCGTGACGGAGCCGCTGGCCAAGGAGCTTCAGCGGCGCTATGACCTGCCGCGATGCCCCGCCGTGGTGATGAACAGCCCTGTCCTCGGGGCCGGCGCGAGCCCTGTCGACGTCAGCCTGCGCAAGGCTGTCGGCCTCGACGACGATGTGCCCCTGATCGTCTACAGCGGGGGAGTCACGGTGGCTCGCGGCGTGCAGACTGCCGTCGAGGCCCTGCCTGCGCTGCCCGGAGTCCACCTCGCCGTCGTCTGCGTGCCCCACCGCAGGGGTGCCCAGGCGGCCAGGCTGCTGGCCCAGGCCACTGCGCTCGGGGTCACTGACCGGCTTCACCTGCTGGACCCTGTGCGCCCCGACGAGGTCTCCGCGTTCGTGGCCAGCGCCGACGTCGGCATCCTGCCGCTGCGGCACTTCGGCAGTCACGAGATGGCCCTGGCCAACAAGCTGTTCGAGTACCTGTATGCCGGCATCCCCGTCCTGGTCAGCGACTGCAGGGCGCAGGCCGAGTTTGTCCGCAGTCATGGGGTCGGCGCGGTGCACGTCGCGGATGACGCGTCCTCCTTCGCTGCCGAGCTGCAGGCTCTGCTGGCCCGTCGCGATGAGGTGGCCCAGCTCATCGCGAGCTCGCCAGACCTGCTGGAGCCCTTTGCCTGGGAGGTTCAGGAGACGGCCCTGCGCACGTTCTACCGGCAGCTCCTCGGCTCAGCGGATGCGGTGGTCGAGCCGTTGTCCTCGTCGACACTGGGCAACCTCACGGAGGAGCCCGTGACCTCGCCGGACCGTCCCTCGGTCATCGGCATCGGCCCGGCCAACATGGCCGGCCAGGCGTGGGAGTGGGCCAAGGCGGTCGAACGCTGGCTGCCAGGGGTGCGCACAGAGGTGATCGTGGTCGACCGGGGGTCTCCGCTCGTCTTTCCGGCCGACGAGTACGTCTCCAGGGTGACCTACGCGAAGGACCCCGTCTGGGCGCAGGCCCTCGAGGATCGAGCGCTGGACACCTGGACCCATGCCCTGCTGGAGGCGGGACGTCCCCTGTTCGGCCTCCTGCACGGCAGGGACTTCAGCGGGGACGTCCCGGTGTTGCGTGCCATGGGTGTCGAGGTGGGCCTGTTGTTGCACGGCTCCGAGGTGCGGAACCCGCGCAGACACGCCAAGACCACGCCCTGGTCGCCCTTCCGGGACCCCAACGAGGAGCTGACCGCCCGCCTGCAACGCGGCTGGGACCAGCTCTTTCCGATCATCAATGCCTTCGACGGGCCGAAGCTGGTATCGACCCCCGATCTGCTTGCCGACGTGCCCGATGCCATCTGGCTGCCGGTGGTGGTCGACGTGGATCTCTGGAGCACCGACGAGCCGGTGATGGAGCGAGACGTCCCGGTCGTCCTGCATGCGCCGAGCCGGGCAAGCATGAAGGGCAGTGCCTACGTCGAGGACGCCATGCGGGTGCTGCTGGCTGAGGGACTGGTCGAGTACCGGCGGATCGAGGGGGTCGCACCGGCCGATATGCCTGGCCGGATCGCCGAGGCTGACATCGTGCTCGACCAGTTCACGCTGGGTTGCTACGGCGTGCTGGCGACCCAGGCGATGGCGGCCGGCAGGGTTGTCGTGGGTCACGTTCCGACGCAGGTGCGCGGTCTGTGCCCGATGGACCTGCCCGTCGTCGAAGCCACCCCCGACACCCTGGTTGGCGTCGTGAGGGGCCTGGTTCACGACAGGCAGGCTGCCATGGCCGTGGCCACAGCCGGTCGTCGGTATGTCGAGGACGTGCACAATGGTCAGCATTCGGCGCAGGTGCTCATCACTGCTCTCGGACTGCGCGGGACCGGTCCGTCATGATCGATGCCGGGCGCTCCGTCCCCGGCCGGACACGAAATACCCGGCGCTGTTGCCCTTGCCGATCTGGTCAGGCTTTGTCAGCGTGAGATGGTGAACGAGGAGTCCGGTGAGCACAGCGACCCGGTGGCTGCCTTTGCCCGGCATCTCGGCGCCGAGCGGGGTCTGTCCGAGCACACTCAGCGGGCGTACGTGGGTGACCTTCGCAACCTGCTGGCCTATGCGGGCGACCACGGGATCACCGCCCTGTCAGACCTGAGGCTTTCGGACCTGCGGTCGTGGCTGGCTGTCCAGTCGGAGCACGGGTCAGCCAGATCCACCCTTGCCCGCAGATCGGCCTCGGCCCGGGCCTTCATGCGCTGGGCCACCCGGACCGGTGTGCTTGATATCGACCCCTCGCTGCGTCTGGTGGCGCCGAAGCGGGTGCAGTCGCTGCCAGGGGTGCTCAGGCAGGACGAGATCAGCGCCGTGCTGGAGGTGGCGGCCGTGGCCGCGGATGACCAGGACCCCATACACCTGCGGGACCGGGCAATGCTGGAGCTGCTGTACGCCACCGGGATCCGGGTCGGCGAGCTGGTGGGCCTGGACATCGACGATGTCTTCTTCGATTCGAAACTGGTCCGGGTGATGGGCAAGGGGTCCAAGGAGAGGACGGTCCCGTTCGGCATACCGGCGGCCACCGGACTGCAGGGATGGTTGCAGCTGGGGCGTGGTCAGGTGGTCACCTCGGGCAGTGGTCCGGCACTCTTCCTGGGCCGCCGGGGGGGCCGGGTCGATCCGCGCCAGGTCCGCAGCGCGGTTCACGGGATGCTGCAACATGTGCCTGACGCTCCTGACGTGGGGCCGCACGGCCTGCGGCACAGCGCGGCCACTCATCTTCTTGAGGGTGGCGCGGATCTTCGCGCCGTCCAGGAGCTGCTCGGCCATGCCAGCCTCGCCACCACCCAGATCTACACGCATGTCTCGGCCGAGCGGCTGAGGCATTCCTATCAGCAGGCGCACCCTCGCGCCTGACGGGCTCCGTCACCGAGCGGACGCGGTCCCTGAGCGGGCACGTCATCCAGTGCGGCACCGTGACTCGCCGGGCCTGGTCACCGGGTCAACCCAGCGGGAGCAGGATCGGCCGGCCCAGGCCCAGCAGTGACAAGGGGTCGAGATAGGTCTGCCCTGAGATGGCACCCCAGTGAAGACAGGTCAGTGGTGCGCAGTGCCCTGCCGTTGCCGAGATCATGGCGATCGTGGCGCCCCTGGCCACGGGCGTCCCGGCAGGCATCCGTGCGTCGACCGGTTCATAGGTGGTGCGCAGTCCGCCGGCATGCCGGATCGTGATCACTCCCCGGCCGGCCACCACCCCCGAGAAGGCAACGACTCCCACGCCCGGGCTGAGCACCGGCTGCCCCACCAGAGCCAGGAGGTCCACCCCGCGGTGTCCGTGGGACCACTGCGTCGTGGGTTGCTCGAAGGTGCGCTGGACCGCTGGCCGCGGGGCCAGCGGCCAGGTGAACGCCAGCAGGCTCGTGCCGGGCCTCGGTCCGGTCGTGGTGGGGGCGGTGAGGGTCGGTGCGGGAGCGGGCACCGAGGTGCCGGAGGTCGACCCGCTGACGGTGCTCAGCCTGGTGACAGTGCTGGATCCGGTTCGGGGGGCAGAGGGTGCTGGAACGGACTGGCCATGGGGAACGCCGGCGGTCACAGACAGGGCGATGACGGCGATAAGCCCGGCCGCCACCTTGGCGAGGTCGGCTGGTGCAAGGAGGTGCATGTGGTCAGGGTTCCGGTCCTGACCGTCGCCGGACAGCCTCTGTCGCAGCCCTGTGGACAGGTGGCCCAGCGGCCTGTCCCTGTGGACAGATCCACAGCTCTGTTGCCGTCATGGATCGTCCAACCCCGCCATCCATGTCCCTTGGCCGCACCAACCCAGCGCCGCCGCCCCGGTCGCTCATGCCGAGGTGATCCGGGTGGCAGTCAGCCACCCGCGAGGCGGGCTGCCAAGATCAGCGTGTGGCCAGTGCCGAGAGCCGGACCACCGCCTCCCTCAGCATCTCGTCGCGCTTGCAGAACGCGAAGCGCACGAGGGTCCGGGTGGCCTCCTTGTCATCACAGAAGACGGAGACCGGTACGCCGACGACCCCGCACAGGGCGGGCATCTGCCGGCAGAAGTCGAGCGCGTCGCTGACTCCCAGAGGTGCCGCGTCGGCGATCACGAAGTACGTTGCCGCCGGACGGGCCACGGTCAGCCCGGCAGTGGTGAGCCCCTCGCACAGCAGATCGCGCTTAGCCTGCAGCCCGGAGGCCATCTCGCGGTACGTCTGGTCGCCCAGGCCGAGGGCCAGGGCCACTGCGGGCTGGAACGGCCCGCTGGCGACATATGTCAGGAACTGCTTGACGGTGCGGGCCGCGGCAACGGCGTCCGCCGGGCCATGCAGCCAGCCCACCTTCCAGCCGGTGGCTGAGAACGTCTTCCCGGCCGACGAGATGGTGATGGTCCGCCCCGCCATGCCGGGCAGGCTCGCGACCGGGATGTGCACCCCGCCGTCGAAGACCAGGTGCTCGTACACCTCGTCGGTGACCACCCACGCGTCATGCTCGCGGGCCAGCGAGCAGATCAGGTCCAGCTCGGACCGGCTGAACACCTTGCCGGTGGGGTTGTGCGGGGTGTTCAGCAGGATCAGGCGGGTTCGTGAGGAGAAGGCCGCCCGCAGCGAGACCTCGTCGACGGCGAAGTCAGGAAACCTCAGGACCGAGGTGCGCCGGACCCCTCCGGCAAGGGCGATCGTGGCGGAGTAGCAGTCGTAGTACGGCTCGAAGGTCACCACCTCGTCGCCGGGCTCGCACAGGCTCAGGACCACGGCGGCAATCGCCTCCGTGGCGCCGGCGGTGACCAGAACCTCCCGGTCGGGGTCGACCGACAGTCCGTAGAACCGTCGCTGGTGCTCGGCGATGGCGATACGCAGCTCGGGGACACCGGCCCCCGGCGGGTACTGGTTGCGGCCGGAGCTGATCGCCTCGATGGCGGCATCGAGCATCTGCTGCGGCCCGTCCACGTCTGGGAAGCCCTGCCCGAGATTGATCGCGCCGGTACGCAGCGCCAGCTCGCTCATCTCTGCGAAGATCGTGGTGCCAAAGCCGTGCATCCGGGTGACCAGCGGATTTCCCATGTTCGGCAGGCTAGCCGTACCATGAGCACACCACAGGTTCGCCCTCGGGCAAACCGGTAGAATTCGCGCGTCTCCACACCGCCGCAAGGCGGGTGCGCACCACCGCAGTCCCGGATTCTTCGGGCGGGGTGCGCTCGCAGACGCCAGGCACGAGAACGGCAATCCCGCCCGCCTCGTGGATAACTGGAACGAACGAAAGCGAGACCACGGCATGGCCGTTGTCACCATGCGCCAGCTCCT
>JBBRZQ010000068.1:0-22544 GCA_038236535.1 Actinomycetales bacterium | reverse complement strand
CCTGATCTGCGACGCGATCGACATGGCCGCAGCAAACGTTGAACTGGCTCCTGGTGCTGTATTCCATTCCGACCGCGGAACCCAGTATACGAGCGCCCAGTTCGCCGAGCACCTGAGCAAATACAATATGGTCGGATCAATGGGCCGCACCGGTATTTGCTGGGACAACGCTATGGCCGAATCTTTCTTCGGCGCTTTGAAGAACGAGCTGATCTACCGGACCGCATTCCCGACTCAAGAAAGTGCCCGTCGGGCTATTGCCGAGTACATCGAGGTGTTCTACAATCGGATCAGACTTCATTCCGGACTCGGCTACAGAACACCGCACGAAGTCGCCACCGAATACCAGCAGAAACAACAAATCGCCGCGTGATTCATGCAAAAGTCGCTGTCCGTCGAGAGCAAGTCAGATCAGAGCGATCAGCTCGTGGGCGAGTTCCTCCTCGGACAGTGTCGTCTTGCGGAGCTCGCCACCGTACTGACTCATCGCTTCGGCGAACTTGTCATCCCCCCGCGACTCGCACAGAGTCGGCGCATGGTGTACCGCGTGAGGTGTATTCGCTACGTAGGCGAGATCAGCCCGCCTCACCGATCCGAAGGGCAATCATCATGTTCGTCAGCGACGGCAACATCCAGCCAAACCGCACAAGCATCTCCAACATTGCCCCCTGGAGTCCCCAAGTATGCCCACGGGACCCGATCCTGGGTCGGATCGGGCCCCGTGATCGGGGACGTAAACCCCCGCTGACCTGCGGTGATGCCGTGGAGCCGCCTATCGGAATCGAACCGATGACCTATTCATTACGAGGTCATTGTCTGGGTCGCTGGTGGTCGTTGATAGTCGTTTAGAGCGTTGGTATTGAGGGTAACGGTGGTTGAGTGCCGTCAACGGTCTTTTTGTGTACTGGCTGTGTACTGGACCCAACAAGGGAGGAAGACCGAGGGGCCAAGAGTCTTGACGACACTCACCCTTCCCTACAAGGGGGAGGGCCCCTGAAACAGTCACGCGGGGCTCATGAAATCCACCTGCACAGACAGCCAACCCCTTCAGGCCATGAAATCTCGAGGCTAGGGGTGGGAGGTGATTTGGGCCGGGTCGCCCAAAGCCACGTAGGAGATGGAGCCGTCACCGAGGCAGGTGACCGCGGGGTCGATGTTCAGTGTCGACCTCTGTACGTCCTCGGTAAGGCCACCGCCGCCTTTGAGATACTCGCCACTGCGAATCACGGTGCCCGTTGCGAGCCGCACGGCGCGATGATCCGTTCCGTCCCACTTAGTAGATGCTGGCCACACAACGGAAAACGTCTTGTAGCCCGGAATCTTCAATGTCCAACAGCCGCCTTCATCAACGGAGGTGACGCCCTCCACCGCGGCGGTTGAGCCAGCAGATCTGGTCAAGACGACCAACCCGTCCTCCACCGTGGTCCCGTAAGACCCGCCCGGCCGTATTGTCTTGGTGGGGACGTTGCCTCCGTTTCCTGCGCATCCGCCGCAAAGGATGGCAGTCAGAACCGAACACATCATTGCGACGCCAACCTTGGACTTGCCAGTCATGTCAGGCTGCCCTTCTCGTTGAACTGTCTCCCTCGGTTCTGGTGTACGGGCCGAGGGAGACTGACGCGAAACTCAAGGGGATGTGTAGTAGGTGGCGCCTGGCCAGATGTTGTCGAGGTTCGTCGCTGGGGTGAACACGGCCCGATGACATCAGTCGACCGGGAAGGAGATCCACATGCTGCCCTTATGGATACCCACAGCCGCAGCGCCACCGGAGGCACCAATCCACCACGGTCCGACGCTGTCGCCGCCGATGGTGTAGGTGTGCGGGTACGTAACAGCCACGTGCGTCACTGTGACGTTCTCGATGGTTTCGGTGCTGTCTGGGTTGTCGACCTCGAGCGTGTCGCTCGTGTTTCTACCGTATCGGTTAACGATTTGGCCGGCGTAGACGCCGCTCACGTGCTTGTTAAACGTGACTGCGCCTGAGGTGTACTGGAACTGCGGCAGCCCGACGCCGCCGTTGTAGATCCAGTGGTACTGCAGGTCTCCCCAGGCACCTAGGCGCTGGGGGTAGGAGGACCCGAGCCACGCGTTGTTCCCGTAGTTCAGACCAGTCGGGCAGTGTCCCGCGGTCAGCAGGAAGACATCTCCGGCGATCTTGATCGTGAATCCAGACGTACAAGCGGCGCTGCCTCCCGGATAGTTCAGCTGTGCGCCGCCCACGACACCACCCGACGAACTTGCTTCTCGGCCGGGTTGGACAACGACTTCGACCTCGGTACCATCGCCGCCCTGAGGGTCGGCAGCCCACTTGTCAACCGCGTCACTCACAGGCTCCGGCGACTCGACTACAAGTCCGCTGTAGTCCTCTGAAGGGTGAACGCTTAGATTCGTCAGGTCCGGGTGTGCGGCACGAATCGCTTCGGACAGGCGCACGGTTTGCTCGGATCGGGCGGACTCGCTCATCTCCCCGACCGCCGTCACTCGAGCCCCTGCTGCGGTGGCGAGGGCCGTGATGCCCGTCACGGCGTCCGTAGGCGCGTCCTTCACCAGGTTGATCTCTCCGAGTCCGGTCTTCTTGTTCCAGGACGCGATGCTAAGCCGCTCAGGGTATTGTTCGCGGATTCTGTCGACCGCTTGGCCGAACCGCCCCTGAGCAGCGAGCAACGTCTTGGCGTCTTCGACGCTGATGCCAACGAGCTTGGCGGCGCCCTGGGCGGCAACCTCCGCGACCTGTTCTCCAGTCGAAGTCGGAAACTCGTCGACGGGCGGTTCAGTGGCGGACTGCGAGGCTCCCAAGCCGGGGGCAACCCCCGGAGCGGCCTCTACACCGGCAACGCCGGCGATGGGCAGCACCGTGAGTGCCGCTACTGCCAGAGTCAGGATCGACCAGCGAGCGCGTGGGGTGTGCATGACTTTCCCCAGTCTAAACATTTCAAAGATGATGACTTGGTGCAGTGAATATCACATGGAGTCGGACTCTCTGCCAGCTGAAACGTGTGATGTTCCCCATATCGTGTCTGGCGCCCCGCCTCGATGAAGGTGCCTGAAACAAACTGGGCGGACCGTTCATCTGGACCAAAGGCGCCGACACTATCCTCGCCAAGCCGTCCAACCCAAGAACCGAAACACACAAGACGGGTCAGTTACGCCCCTAGTTTGGTGCTCCCGTCCCCGCCGAAGGTTCTGAAATGAGGCAACGAAGTAGCCTCCCGGAGGTATTAACGTGAGGCAACAGGGTGTGGACTTGTTGAGGGGTCTTCCGCGCCTTCGCCGGTTTGGTGCTGCGGCGGGCGCCCGTACTTAGGTGGGACGGTCCAGTGCTCGGCGAGGACCGTCTTGGTCTGTGGTGACTGCCTCGCTGTTGATGTCGCATATCTCGCTGTTGATGTCGCATATGACGTAGGGCATGTCTCTGGCCATCACTGCCCAGGCGCGTTCGGCCAGCTGTGCTGCTACGACACACAATCCCTACGGTGACTCCTGTGAATACGCGCGCATAGCCCTCTTCGTTGGCTCTGGGGCGATGCGCGCCGGCGGTGCGCGTGGATGCCGCGCAGCACGGGGTCATCGGGATACTCCCCGCGGTTGGTGCACCGATGATGTCATCCGCCGTTGGGCACTACCGCTCCATGGTCGCCCACACTGCCGCCCTACGCCGGACTGTTAGTGACCCCCGCACGATTCCTCACTATCCTCGATCTGCAGGACTCGCCGAGTGGTGGGAATCGTTGATGTTCATGGCCACTGGCGCTCGGGTTCGCTCTAGCTGGGTCACCTTCGGACCCTCGAGCGCCCCGTGCTCTGGCAACCCCCACCGAAAAGCCACCCCTCCACTGGAATATGACGGCGCCGCCAACGAATACGCCGACCCACGAAAGAATACGGCCGTCACCGCGAAAGGGTAATGCTACCAACGGCTTTCAACACGAAATAGACATTTCCAACTCTTTAACTTATAGCGGCACGCATGCTACCAATATTGGTAGGTCGGATCGCCTTTCGGGCGGCCCGGAAACGTATCTGCCGATGATTGTTGGTTGGTGTTGGAAATGCATGGTGGGTTAAAGGTCTATCGCGGCTCGCCCGCTGCTGCGCGCAGCTATGTCGAGGCCGACCGCGGCCGCGCCGATGACTACTACCTCACTGAGGGCACCGGCGTTGCGCAGCGCTACCTCGCCTCCACTGAGGCGGGGGTGCGTGATGGGGGCACGCTGACCGGGGACGCCTACGAGGCGTGGGTCGGCGGGTATGACCCGGCCACGGGCGCGGCGAAGGGAAGGTTGCGCAGCGACGACCAGGCGGTCCGGTTCGTCGAGGTGGTGGTCAACGGTCCGAAGACCTGGTCGCTGGCGGCCGCACTGCACCCAGACATCGCCGAGGCGTACGACGGCGCGCAGGACCGGGCGGCGGTGCAGATCCTGGGGTGGCTGGCCGAGCACTCGACCACACGGGTCGGTCCGCGTGGGCGCCAGGTCCAGGTACCGGTCGGAGAGCTCGAAGCGATCACGGTGAGGCACTACACCTCCCGTGCTGGTGACCCGCATCGGCACCTGCACCTGCAGGTCAACACCCGGGTCTTCGCTGAGGGCAGGTGGCGGGGTCTGTACACCGTCGGGGTGCGCGACAGCCTGGATGCGATCAATGGCATCGGTCACGCAGCGGTGATGTGCGACCCCGGCTTCCGGGCAGCGCTGGCCTCCCACGGCTTCGGTGTTGACGCGGAGTCCGGTGAGATCGTCGAGCTTGCGTCGTTTACCGGCCCGTTCAGTGCCCGTGCTGCGCAGATCGCACGGAACACGGACCGCTTCGAGGCCGACTGGCGGGCCGGCAACCCTGGGGCCGAGCCGGGTCCGAAGTTGCGCCAGTCCTGGGATGCCCGAGCCTGGGCACAAGCCCGCCCGGACAAGGTGATCCCCAAAGACGGAGCCGACCTGACGCGGGCCTGGGTGCAGGAGCTGCACGGGCTCGGCTACCGCGAGCCTGAGACGCCGTCGACAGTCGTTGCGAATGCTGGGCCGAAGGTGGGCCAGCTGGATCGCGACGCAGCGGTGAAGACGATCCTGTCCCGGTTGGGTGCGCGCCGGTCGGCCTGGAACGCCGCCGATGTTCGCGGTGAGGTCGAGCAGCTGCTCGCTCGCACCGGGCTGGTCGCGACCGCGGCCGTGCGGGTTGAGCTGGCTGAGGACCTCACCGCCCGGACGCTGGTGGCCTGTGTCCCGCTGGTGGTCGACCGCGACGGATCGGTTCGCAACGTGCCCGAACACCTCCGGGCGCTGACCTCGCCGCAGGTCTTTGCCGTTGAGGGCGAGCTGACGACCCGGCTCATCGCCCGCGCCGCCCACACACCGGCCAGTCCCGCCAGTCCTGCACCACACATGGCCGGTGGGATCGAAGCAGGCCAGGAGCTGGATGGCGCCCAGCAGGCGGTGGTAACCGCGTTGGCTGGGACCGGCGCCCTGACCCTCGTTGAGGGTGCCGCGGGGGCTGGGAAGACCACCACGTTGGCCGCGACCAGGCAGTTGCTGGAACGACAAGGGCATGCGCTGGTGGTGGTGACCCCGACGTTGAAGGCCGCCCGGGTCGCCGCCAGCGAAACCGGCACCTCGGCGTACTCAGCGGCTTGGCTGGCCTACCAGCACGGCTACCGGTGGGACACCCACGGCGCCTGGACACGGCTGCGCGCAGGCCAGCGCGACCCACGCACCGGCGCGACGTACCGGGGCCCGCAACCAGGCGCGGTCCTGCGGTCCGGTGACCTGCTGCTGGTCGATGAGGCGCGGTCGCGAACGAGTGGCCCAAGGCGCTGTGCAGGATGTCACGGCAGCCTGCACCCACGACCATCACCTCGCGTACTGCTAGCTCCTCGGTCACGGCGAGCGCGGCTTCGACCACCCGCGCGACTGGATCGAGCAAGCCCTCAGGAGCGTTGGTCAGGTCCAGCAAAGCGGTCCCTCCATTCCCCTGCGACGGCTCGCACCCGAGGGTCGTCACTCGTGACCAGGTCGGCATAAACCAACGGCCAAGGCGCCGGGCGCACCCCCACCAGCCCGCCATCGCTGTCATGCGGGACCTGCCAGAACTTGCGACGCACGACGATGTTGGCAGGCCCGTCCGAGCGCCACTTGTTCACAACAGGTAGTCGCGGGTCGAGCCTCTCGACATACAGCGTCAGCGTCGCGGGTCGGAGCAGATCCTCGGCAGCGCTCTCACCCGAGACGAACGCCGGATCGTCGGAGCGGACGTTCTCCACGGGGCCGATCTCACCGCGATACCGCGCCAGCGTCAGCTTCGTGGCCAGGCCGGTGGGGAACGCGGCTGCCCACAGGTCGAGCAGCTCGGTCTGTCCCGGGCGTGCGGGATCACGCCGGCACCCCGCCTCGGTCAGCAAGGCCAGCGCATTGTGCGCCTGCCCGAGCGAGACGCCGGCTGCGCGGGCCAGGTCCCTCCTGGTCGACTCCCATAGCGACGGCCAGGCCAGGAGGGCGAAAGCCACCTGTGCGCGCGCCGTGCTGAAGAGGTTGCCGGCCGGTTTGTGTGCTGGCACAGCGAGATCATCAAGGCGGGGGCGACCACGGACATCGAGCAGGACGCCATCGAACTCGACCCAGGCGTTGCCGACCATGTCGAGGTACTGGACCCCGGCTCGACGGAAGGCCTCAGCGGACCTTGGTGCGATGAAGCTCGTGAACACCAGCGTCGGCGGCTCGACGCCACGTGCCAGGCCCGCATCGGCCAGCGACACAGTTGGCCCGTACAGCAGCCGGTAAGCCCGACCTGACGCGCCACGTGTCAGACGCACGGTCGTCATCTGAACGCCGGGCCCAGCGGGTAGGGCGGCGCCGACCTCGGCGGTCACGCCAAGATCGCTCAGGCGTGCCGCGAAGCGCGCAAGTAAGTCGTCCATCTCCACCTCCGTTCACAATCGACGTACGTTCAGGATAACTGAACACGCACGAAAAATGAACACATACGTGTTGAACATCGATCGGCGCAGTCACCAGCCGAGCTGGGATCGGCAACGTTTCGGAACGCTACCTCCGCGGGTCTGGTCACCCGAAAACCTTCAGAACGGGCCTTGGCAAGGGGTGTCCACAACTTTCGGAGGTACGTGGCCTGACCTGCGCAAAGACCGACGTACCCCCTTGGGGGCACGTGCCTGGGGGTACGAATCAGGTGACGTTCCAGCGCCATGATGGCGAGACGAAATCTGGGCGTTGCCCACGCCTAGCTCGCGCCGATGCAAGGAGACTCAGCATGAGCACCATCTCGCAACAGGTCACACCGCCCGAGGACCCGCACGCAGGCGACGAGCTGCTCACAATCGCCGAAGTCGCCGACGTTCTCCGCGTCCCCGTCGCCACCCTGCGCTACTGGCGCCACCTCGGCACCGGCCCGCACAGCTTCCGCATCGGCCGCGGCGTCCGCTACTGGCGCAGCGAGGTCAGCACCTGGCTGCACGGCCAAAGCAACGGCCCCACCGCCGCATGAGTCCTGATCAAGTCAGCGGCGCTGGAGAACTCGACACGTGGCAATGTCACGGCCGGGACGTAGCCTGCTTTGGAAGCACCAAGGCAGTGCGCGGAACGGATCCACGAGAGGCGCTGGAGGGTCAAGGTCATGGCAAGCATGAGCGGCTCGGCCAAGGGCGCTGGCGTGCCCGCTGGCGAGACCCATCCGGCCGGCAGAAGGCCAAAACATTCACCCACAAGAACCTTGCCGACAAGTACCTCCAAGGTGTCGGCATGGCCATGCAAACGAGCACCTACGTTGACCCCAGCGCCGGGAACATGAGCGTCGAGGTCTTCGCTGCCAAGTGGATCTCAACCCAGGGGCACCTGAAACCGTCGACCCTGGCCACCTATGAGAGCATCCTGGGCAAACATGTCCTCCCCCGTTGGGGTTCGACACCGCTCGCCCGGGTGGCTCACGAGGACGCCGCGGCCTGGGTCAGCGACCTGATCGCCTCGGACCTGTCAGCGGCGACGGTTCGCTACGTGCACCGGGTGTTCTCACTGTTGCTCGACCTCGCGGTGAGGTCGGCCAGGATCCCCCGGAATCCGGCCGCCGGGGTCCGGTTGCCGAAGGTCGCGACGGCGGAGAAACGCTTCCTGAGCCATCAGGAGGTGAACGAGCTCGCACAGGCAGCAGGCGACTACCGGAGCGCGGTGCTGCTGCTCTCGTACTGTGGCCTGCGCTGGGGCGAGCTGGCGGGGTTGAAGGTTGGTCGCGTTGACCTGATGCGTCGCAGGCTCAGCGTCGTCGAGGCTGTCAGCGAGGTCCGGGGAAAGCTGATCTGGGGCACACCGAAGTCTCATCAGGTCAGGTCGGTCCCGATCCCCCGGTTCCTGGTCGATGACCTCGCGCTCATCATGGCTGGGAAGGCACCCGGCGACGTCGTGTTCACCACCCGCCGTGGCGCGGTCCTGCGGAACCTGAACTTTCGCCGGGACGTCATTGACTCAGCGGCGACCGCAGCCGGGCTCGAGGGCTTGACCCCTCACGAGCTGCGGCATACCGCGGCTTCGCTTGCGGTCAGTGCCGGGGCCAACGTGAAGGCAGTCCAGCGGATGCTTGGGCACGCGAGCGCGGCGATGACGCTCGACGTGTACTCGGGTCTGTTCGACGACGACCTCGATGGGGTCGCCGAGCGGCTGGATGCCGGGGCTCGTGTGTACTCGATGTGTACTGACGCGCCAGTAGTGCCATTGAATGCAGAAAGCGCAGGTCGCTGACCTGCGCTTTCTCCGGAGCCGCCTATCGGAATCGAACCGATGACCTATTCATTACGAGTGAATCGCTCTAGCCGACTGAGCTAAGGCGGCAGGTGTCCATGGGACACGATGCACGAGTATACGGATGAACGAGCCGAACTCCGAACCGGTCGGGAATCCCGGCCGTCTGGCCTCGCCCCCAGGACCGGGAACGGCTCAGCACCTGAGCCCCGGTGGTGGCAACACCCCCCTCAGCAGGTAGGCGTCGACCGCGTCGTCGACGCACGAGTTGGACCGCATGTATGCCGTGTGACCGTCGCCGTCGTAGGTGATCAGATGCCCGTTCTGCAGCTCGGCGGCAAGACGCTGGGCCCACTTGTACGGGGTCGCCGGGTCCCTGGTCGTGCCAACCACCACGATCGGTGCGCTGCCGGCCGCCGTGATCTTCTTGGGGGCGTTGTTGGCTGCCACCGGCCAGTAGCCACAGGGGACGGTGCTCCAGGCCAGGAACGGGCCCCAGGTCGGCGCCGTGGCGGTCAGCGAGCGGGCCTCGGCCTGGTAGTGGGTCAGGTCCTTGGAGTCGGCGCGGTCCAGACAGTTCACGGCGTAGATGACCTGCATCAGGTTGCCGAGGTAGGCGCCCCCGCTGGTCCGTTCGGCATAGTTGTCCGAGAGCCTCATCAGGGCCTCGCCCTTGCCGGCGAAGGCCTCACGCAGGGCGCTGGTCAGGTCGGGCCACTGCTGCGGGTCGTACATCGGCCCGGCGATCCCGAGCGACGCCCAGCCCTCCGTGAGCTTGCTGACATACGGGTCCGCCAGGGGCAGCGGCTTGGCGTCGAGCTGTTTCAGGAAACCGCGCAAAGTAGCCATCCCGGCGTCCACCGAGCCGCCCAGGGGACAGTCGCCCGCCGCGATACAGGCCTTGACATAGGCCCGGGTGGCGGTCTCGAACCCGACTGCCTGCCCCTCGTTCACCTGGCTCGAGGTGAGGTCCGGGGCGATCACGCCGTCCAGCACGAACCTGCCGACCTTCTTGGGGAACAGGTCGGCATAGGTGGCGCCCAGGAAGGTGCCGTAGGACTTGCCCAGGTAGTTGAGCCTGGTGTCGCCCAGGGCCGCGCGAAGGACGTCCATGTCGCGGGCAGCCTCGATCGTGGAGACATGGCCGAGCAGCCGGCCACCGTTGACCTTGCACTTGTCGGCGAAGACCTTGGCCGCGGCGGCGAGCTGCTGTTCCTCCACAGCGGTGTCCGGCGTCGGGTCGCCGCCCAGGAAGCGGTCGAGCTCGCGGTCGGTCAGGCACTTGACCGGCGCCGAGGTGCCAACCCCGCGCGGGTCGAAGCCCACGATGTCGTAGGCCGCCCGGATCCGGTCGGGGAAGTCCGCCCCGGCGGCATAGAAGACCCCGGACCCGCCAGGTCCGCCGGGGTTGACCACCAGGGAGCCGAGCCGACGGGAGGGTTTCGTGGTGGGGACCCTGAGCACCGACAGCCTGACCGTGGCCCCCTCAGGATGGGCGTAGTCGATCGGCACGGTCAGCTTGGCGCACTGGTTGTCACCGCAGTCCGACCAGACGAGCTCTTGCTGGTAGAACTTCGCCAGGCTCGGCTGGCCGGTGGGCGGCGCCTGGGCCGCGGTCTTCTGGGCCGGGCTGAGCGTCCTGGCCTGTTCCGACCCGCCGGAGCCGACACATCCGGACAGCGCCAGCGACAGGGCCAGCACCCCGGCCGCCGAGGCAGCCAGTCGTCGGGACCGGCCCAGGGCTCGAGGGTGTCGCAGGCCGGCGAAAGGGGTGTCCCCCATAGATCTCACTCCCGGTGCTCTCATCGTCGTTCGGCTGGCGTTCCGACGGTACCCGAAACCCCGGGCCGGCCGGCCATGCGCCGGCCCGCCATGCCGCGGCCGTCGCCAGGGCTCACGGCGGACCTCAACGCGGAAGCTGCAAGGAGATCGCCATCGCCTCCAGCGCCAGCAGCGGCGCGACGTTGGCGTTGATCCGCTCACGGGCGGTGCCGATGGCGTCCATGCACCCCAGCAGCTGCTCGGGCGACAGGACCCGCGCCAGCTGTCGGACCTGCTCGGTCATGTCCTGGTTGACCAGTCCGATCGAGGCGCCGGAGTGCATCACCAGGGCGTCCCGGTAGATCGAGATCAGGTCCATCAGCGACCGGTCGATGACGTCCCGGGTGAACCGGGTGGCCCTGGTCTTCTGCTCCCTCTCCAGCGCCGAGACCTGGGCCCGCACATGCGGGGGCTGGGAGCGAGCGGTGAGGTCGGCCCCGAGGGTCTCCAGCAGCCGGGCCCTCTCGCCGGAGTCACGTTCGGTCGAGGCGGCGAGCGCCTCGTCCTTCGCGATCGAGTCGAGATCGGCGGCAGCACCGACCGCATCGCCGACGCTGCGGATCTTCGCCGCGAGCGAGATGATCTCGTGCCGCCGGATCCGCGCGCCCTCGTCCCGGGCCAGCCGGCGGGCGAGCCCGACGTGGCACTGGGCTGCCCGGGCCGCGAAGGTGGCCATGGCGGGGTCGATGCCATCGCGACGCACCAGCAGCGCGGCAACCGCCTCGACGGGCGGCGTGCGGAGCCGGACGTGCCGCGAGCGCGAGCGAATCGTGATGATCACGTCCTCCAGCGAGGGAGCGCACAGGACCCAGACGGTCCGGGCAACCGGCTCCTCCAGCGCCTTGAGCAAGGCGTCGGCGGCGCGTTCGTGCAACCGGTCGGCGTCCTCGATCACGATCACCCGCCAGCGGCCGACGGAGGGACGCCGGGCCGCGAGCTGGACCAGGTCGCGGGCAAGGTCCACCTTGAGGGTGAGGCCCTCGGTGGCGATGACATCGACGTCGGCGTGGGTCCCCTCGAGCGCGGTATGGCACTCACGGCAGGTGCCGCAGCCGCCGTCAGGGCACTGCAGCGCTGCCGCGAAGGCCTTGGCCGCAACGGACCTGCCCGACCCCGGGGGGCCGGTGAGCAGCCAGGCGTGGGTCATCGCGTCCGGGTCGGCGACCGCGCGGCTCAATGTGGCGACGGCGCTCTCCTGGCCGATGACGTCGTCCCAGACGCTCACCGGGTCACCCCGAGAACCTCTGGGAGCCGGCCGACCCGGGCCCGGACGAGCTGGTGGATCTGCTCTGTCGCCAGCTCACCATCGACCACGAGGTAGCGGCCGGGGTCGTCACCGGCCAGGGTCAGGAACAGGTCGCGGACGGCGCGGTGAAAGCCTGCGGACTCGGACTCGAGGCGGTCATGGACCCCGCCGCGGCGGGTTCGGCCAATCTCGGCGGGCAGGTCGACCAGCACGGTGAGCCCGGGCACCAGACCCCCGGTGGCCCAGAGGTTGAGGCCGCGCACCTCGTCGACCCCCAGGTGACGCCCGGCGCCCTGGTAGGCGATGGAGGAGTCCATGTAGCGATCGGTGATGACCACCTCACCGCGCTCAAGGGCAGGCCGGATCTTGGTCTCGACGTGGTGGGCCCGGTCGGCGGCGAACAACAGGGCCTCGGCCCGCGGGGCCACGTGGTCACCGTGCAGCACGAGCTCACGAACGGTGCGCCCGAACTCGGTGCCGCCCGGCTCGCGGGTCACCACCACCGTGTGGCCGAGTCCCTCGAGCCACTGACAGAGCAGCCGGACCTGGGTGGACTTGCCCGCGCCGTCACCACCCTCGAAGGCGATGAACACCCCGCGCGCGGTCAGCAATGGCTCAGGCTGCTCGGGGAGCTCCGGCTGGGTCACGCGCCCGAGCCTATGTGAGGGGGCCGACAGTGCCCCACTCAGCGCTGGGCCCTGTCGGCGTTCGCGTGGATCGCGTCGCGAACGTACTGCGCCATACCCGGCCTGATGCTCTCGTAGTTCTTCGCAAACGTCGGGTCCGTGATGTATCTGTCGCCCAGCTGGCGATGCTGGTCCGGGGTGATCTCGGAGAACCACCTGCGCATATGCAGCCGGTGCTGCTCCGCGGTGTCCATCGCCTGAGCGCTGGTAACCGGCAGAGCGGCGTCCATGGCAGCCACGAACGCTGCGTTGGACTCCTCCACCTCGGCCTGGATCCGCGTCCAGTCCTTCTTGGTGCGTTCCGACATCCGCCGCTGCGACGGCTGAGCCGACCCGGCCTCGTCAGACAGCTGTTCGGCCTCCCCTGCGCGACCATCGAAAAAGCCAGCGCCTAACAGGTTCTTCTTCTCGTCCATACTCACGTGTACCTGGCTCCTCTTCCCGGTCGACCCGCCGCGCGTCGCCCCACCCCGAGGGCGATGAACACCCCGCGAAACGGCGAGGACAACCCCGGCTGATTCTCGCCCCTGAGCCTATGTCAGCGTGCCCGCAGACCCTAGCGAGCCAGCCGAGGCGCGGTATGCCGCGCCCGCGCCGCTGAGGCGCGGGCGACGGCATACCTTCCCTCTAGGACTGCTCCGCGGCCTTCGCCGCCCGGTCGGCGTTCGCGTGGATGGCGTCCCGGAGGTACTGCGCCATCCCGGGCCTGATGTCCTCGTAGTTCTTGGTGAACCGCGGGTCAGCCACGTACATGTCGCCGAGGTTCCGGTGGAAGTCCAGCGTGAGGTCGTAGAACCGGTGGTGGATGTGCAGCCGGTGCTGCTCCGCGGCGTCCATCGCGGCATCGCTGGTCGCGCGAAGGCCGGCGTCCATCGCGGCTGCGAAGGCCGCGTTGTTGGCGTCCATCTCAGCCTTGACCTGTTCCCAGTCCGCCTTGGTGTATTTCGACGTCCGCCCCTGCGACTGCTGCCAGGCCTCGGTCTCGCCCCAGCGCTGCTCGGCCTCGTCGCCGTAGTCGTCGCTGAAGTTGTCGCCGAACAGCTCTTTCTGCTCTTCCTTGGTCAGCTTGGTCCCTGACATCTCTTTCTCCAATGCTTGGTCGATGGCCGTCACGAGATCGCGCATCTCATCAAGCCGGGAGATGACCGCTTCGCGTTGACGACGCAGGTGCTCGGCCAGGTCAGCTGTCGGGTCGTCGAGCAGGAGAGCGATCTCCTCCAGGGCAAACCCGAGCCGGCGATAGACCACCACGTTCTGAAGTCGCGTGACGTCCATGCCGTTGTAGAGCCGGTAACCGGCAGGGGTGCGCTCGCTCGGCACCAGCAGGCCGATCTCGTCGTAGTGGTGCAGCGTGCGCACCGTCACGCCGAACTGCCCGGCCACCTGGCCCACCGTCAAAGCGGTCAGCCCTGGCCCGTTCACCTGTGTCATCGCGGTCATGTCCCTACCGTGCGGCCTCACGTCGGGTGAGGGTCAAGTCCAATTCTGCCAAATCGGGGCCACATCGCGTGACCTCCTGCCTCACCAGAGACAGCCCCGGGCGCTCAACTCCATTCAGCGGGCCTGAGCCCGCTTCCTAGTGCCAGCCGGCGGGGTCAGTGCCGCCCGGGATGTCGGCCGCCGGGTCGTACGGAGTACGCGAGAACCGGAACGAGCCGAGATCAAGGTGACTGACCCGGCCGGCCCCATCGCGCAGCACGGTGAGGGTCTCCCCGCTGTAGTACCCGTCCAGGCCAGTCCAGCCACCGTCCACCGGCTTCAGCCGGCAGCCTCGTCCGGCACCGGGCTCGCCCAGCTCCAGGAAGCCATCAGGCCCGGACGACATGGTGAACTCGACCGTGCCCCAGTACCAGTCGCCGGTCAGCTCGAGCACCTTCACCTGACCGGGATCCGACGACCAGGGCTTGGGCGCGACCGGTTCGCGGTCGGCGAGCAGGGCCATCAGGTCAGCCCCGACGTCGCCCAGCCCCGAGGTCGCGTTCGCGAAGACCACGGCGCCGTCACCGGTCTCGAGGTCAACCCGCAGCCCGGCCAGGAAGCCTGGCATGGACCCACCGTGGCCGGCATACCGCCTGCCGTCGAGGTTCCAGAGCTGCCAGCCGAGGCCGTGAGCACCGGTCCACGCAGCCCCGGACCGGTCATCGATCGCAATGGGTGAGCGCATCTCGTCGAGGGTGTCGCCGGAGAGCAGGCCCCCGGTCTCGCCGGCCAGGAAGGCGGCCCAGCGGGACAGGTCCTGCACGGTGGACCAGAGCTGGCCTGCCGGTGCCATAGAGACGGCATCATGCTCGGGCTCGGCGTGCAACAGGTCCGCGAGGGGGTGCACGCCGAGACCGGACGCGGCATTCTCGCCCTGCGGGGCGGTGGTGGTATGCCGCATCCCCAGCGGCTCCAGCAGGTTCCGGCGCAGCACGTCGTGCCACGGGTGGCCGCGCAGCCGGCCGACCAGCTCGCCCAGGACGGCATACCCGACGTTGGAGTAGTGGAACGTCGCACCAGGCCTGAACTTCAGGCCGGGCCCTCCCGCCATCAGATCGGCCCAGGTCAGGCCAGCGGTCCGCTCCCACCACGGCCCGCTGGTCTCGGCCTGCAGGCCGGAGGTGTGCGACAGGAGCTGGGCGATCGTGACGTGTCCGAAAGAGGTGTCGTCGACGTGCCGCGAGAGGGGATCGTTCAGGTCGAGCAGACCCTCGTCGCGCAGTCGCATCACCTCGACCGCCACGAAAGTCTTGGTGATCGAGCCGATCCGGTACTGCGTCCGGGCGCTCGGAAGGCCGCCCCCGGGGCGGCCGTCGACGGTGCCGGCGGCGTCGGACCAGACCAGCTCCCCGTCGCGCACCAGCCCGGCAGCGACCGACGGCAGCCGGCGCTGCGACTGCTCGACCGCCAGGCGGTGCGACAGAGCCCGCGCGGTGGCCGGGTCGACGCCGGGCACGGTCACGCCTCTTTCGTCACGGACTTCTTGACCGCCGCCTTCTTCGTCGCCGTCTTGGTGGCGGTCTTCTTGGTGGCAGTCTTCTTGGCAGCGGCCTTCTTGGTCGCCGCCTTCTTCGTCGTGGTCTTCTTGGCGGCCCGCTTGCGGGTCACCGGGCCGCGGGCACGCTTCTCGGCCAGCAGCTCGGCGCCCCGCTGCGCGGTGATCGACTCGGGCTCGTCGTCCTTGCGCAGGGTGGCGTTGGTCTCGCCGTCGGTGACATAGGGCCCGAACCGGCCCTCCTTGACCAGCATCGGCCTGCCGGACACGGGGTCGTCACCCAGCTCCTTGAGCGGGGCCACCGCGGCCCGGCCGCGCTCCTTGGGCTTGGCATAGATCGCCAGCGCCTCCGGCAGGGTGATCGTGAACAGCTGCGCCTCGTTCTCGATGGAACGAGAGTCGGTGCCCTTCTTCAGGTACGGGCCGTAGCGGCCGTTCTGGGCGGTGATCTCGTCCCCGTCGTCTCCCTCCGCGGGGTCCTTCCCGATGACCCGAGGCAGGGTCAGCAGCTGGAGGGCGGTGTCGAGGTCGAGAGTGGCGAGGTTCATGTCCTTGAAGAGGCTGGCCGTGCGCGGCTTCACCTTGGCCTTGCCCTTGAGCGCGGCCATCTCCTCGGGCAGCACCTCGGTGACATACGGCCCGTAGCGACCGGCTTTGGCCACGACGTCGCGCCCGGTGCCGGGATCCTGACCCAGCACGCGACCGTCATCGGCGGCCGCCTCGAGCAGCTCCCGGGCGATGGCCGGGGTCATCTCGTCCGGGGCGATGTCGTTGTTGATGGTGGCCCGACGGACCTGAGCCGTAGCCTCTTCGGGGACCTCGCCGGTGGCCAGGTCAACCCCCGCAGGGACGGTCTCCTCGACATAGGGGCCGTAACGGCCGACCCGCACGACGATGCCCTCGCCGATCGGGATGGTGGAGATCTCCCGGGCGTCAATCTCGCCGAGGTCGTCCACCAGGTGTCGCAGCCCACCGGCCGAGCTTGCCTCCTCGCCGAAGTAGAAGCGCTTGAGCCAGTCGGCGCGCTGCTCCTCACCGTTGGCGATCCGGTCGAGGTCCTCCTCCATGGAGGCGGTGAAGTCGTAGTCGACCAGCTTGCTGAAGTGCTCCTCGAGCAGCCGGGTCACCGCGAACGCGAGCCAGGTCGGGATCAGCGCGGAGCCCCGGTTGTTCACGTAGCCGCGGTCCTGGATCGTGCCGACGGTCGAGGCGTACGTCGACGGGCGGCCGATCCCCTTCTCCTCCATGGCCTTGACCAGCGTTGCCTCGGTATAGCGGGCCGGAGGCGAGGTCTCGTGCCCACCCGCCGCAGCGCGCAGCACGTCGAGCGGGACGCCCACGGAGAGCTTGGGCAGCCGGCGCTCTTCGTCAGCAGCCAGGGCACGCGCGGTGGAGTCGTCATCGCGACCCTCTTCATAGGCCGCCAGGAAGCCACGGAAGGTGATGACCGTGCCGCTGGCACTGAACTCGACGACCCGGGACTCACCCGAGATGGTCAGCGTGGCGCCCAGCTTGACCGTGGCGGTAGAGCCGCGGGCGTCGGCCATCTGCGAGGCGACGGTGCGCTTCCAGATCAGCTCGTAGAGCGCGAACTCCTCGCCGCGCAGCTCGCCGGCGACCTGGGCGGGGGTGCGGAAGGTATCACCGGCCGGGCGGATCGCCTCGTGAGCCTCCTGCGCGTTCTTGACCTTCTTCTCGTAGCGCCGGGGCGAGTCCGGGACGTACTCGGCGCCATACATGTCCCGGGCCTGGCCGCGGGCGGCGGTCAGCGCGGCCTCCGAGAGCGTGGTCGAGTCCGTACGCATATAGGTGATGTAGCCGTTCTCGTACAGCCGCTGGGCCACCCGCATCGCGTTCTTGCTCGACAGGCGCAGCTTGCGGCTCGCCTCCTGCTGCAGCGTCGAGGTCGTGAACGGCGCGTACGGGCGGCGGGTGTACGGCTTCTCGGCCACGTCCGTGACTGCGACGCTGGCGTTGTCCATCACGGCGTTGGCGATGAGGTTGGCGGTGGTCTGGTCGAGGTGAATCACGCTGACGCCCCTGGCGCTGGCGGTCTTGAGCACCCCGTCGTCGCCGAAGTCCCGGCCGGTGGCGACCCGCAGGCCGTCGACCATGCTGAGTCGGGCGGTAAAGGCTTGTGCGGCCACCGACTCCGGCGCGAAGTCACCCTCGACGTCCCAGTACGAGGCGGCCCGGAAGGCCATCCGCTCGCGCTCACGCTCGACCACGATCCGGGTCGCCACGGACTGCACGCGCCCGGCCGACAGTCCCTGGCGCACCTTGCGCCACAGCACCGGTGAGACCTCGTACCCGTAGAGCCGGTCCAGGATGCGGCGGGTCTCCTGGGCGTCGACCAGACGGGTGTCGAGCTCGCGGGTGTCGTTGGCGGCGCGGATGATCGCTTCCCTGGTGATCTCGTGGAACACCATCCGGCGATACGGCACCTTGGGCTTGAGGACCTCCAGCAGATGCCACGCGATGGCCTCGCCCTCGCGGTCCTCATCGGTGGCCAGGAGGAGCTGGTCGGCATCCTTGAGCAGCCGCTTGAGCTCGGCCACCTTCTTGCGCTTGTCGGGATCGACCACGTAGTACGCGTCGAACCCGTTGTCCACGTCGACGGCGAACTTGGCGTAGGGCCCCTTCTTCATGTCCGCCGGCATGTCTCTGGGGCTGGGCAGGTCCCGGATGTGCCCGACGCTGGCGTCCACGTCGTAGCCCTTGCCGAGGTACTCGCCGATCTTCTTGGCCTTGGCCGGCGACTCCACGATGACCAGCGTGCGGCCGGAGGTCTTGCGGTCAGCGGTGGTGCTCATGGTGCGTCCTCGCCTTCTCATCACCACATGCAGCGGATTCGTCGCTGCTCCGATATGGCAATGCGGATAGACCGTAACGCGTCGTGACCGGTTTCCGGGAACTTGAGGACCCGCAGGTGTCCAGAAACACCTCCAATTGTAGTTGAATGTTGAACTTGTTAAGGATACGATCTGGCCATGACCACCACCGATCACCCAGCGGCCACCGCGGGCCGGATGCCGATCCTGTACCTCAGCCACGGCGCTCCCCCGCTCGCCGACGACCAGACCTGGACCAGGGAGCTCGCAGCCTGGTCGGCCGATCTACCCACGCCGGGGAGCATCCTGATGATCTCCGCCCACTGGGAGCAGGCCCCGCTGGCCCTGTCGGCAACCACGAAGGTGCCGCTGATCTACGACTTCTGGGGCTTCCCCCAGCGCTACTACGAGGTGACGTATGCCGCGCCTGGCGCCCCCGCACTGGCCGCCGAGGTGACCAGGCTGCTGCAAGCCCCCGGCACCCCGGTGCACCACGACCAGAGCCGCGGCCTCGACCACGGCGCCTACATCCCACTCGTGGAGATGTTCCCCCAGGCCGACATCCCGGTCCTGCAGCTGTCGATGCCGACCCTGGACCCGCAGCGGTTGTTCGAGGTCGGGCGCACCATCGCGCCGCTGCGCGACCAGGGCACGCTCATCGTCGGGTCGGGGTTCACCACGCACAACCTGCGCTGGTTCAACCCCAGTGCCCGCGCAGATGCCCCCGCGCCGGCCGCGTCCGCCGAGTTCGACGCCTGGGCCGCGGAGACGATGGCCTCCGCCGACGTCGACTCGATCCTGGACTTTCTGGCCAAGGCACCGGCCGCCCACGAGGCGCACCCGCGCACGGAGCACTTCGCCCCGCTGTTCGTGGCCCTTGGCGCCGCCTACGAGAGTGGCGACCTGACCAGCCGCAGTGTCATCGACGGCTTCTGGTACGGCCTGTCCAAACGCTCCTGGCAGTTCGGCTGACCCCGCTGAGGCACCTCGTTGCAGACGCACAGGCCGGTGGCCGGTCACCTCGGGTGAGGTGACCGGCCACCGGTCTTGTGACGTGAAGCGTCAGGCTGGGTATCTCATCGCGCGGACGCCAGCCTGGCTGCTCTGCTGCCCGGTCAGGCCGAGGCAGACTCGTTGACGACGGGCTGGCCAGGGCCGTCACCCTCGTCGTCGAGGTCGACGTCGACGCCGATCCCGATCTCGCGACTGCGGCTGATGACCACGGCCACCACCACGATCGCCAGGGCCACTAGGGCAACACCCCAGCGAATGAGGGTGTTGGCGCCCGAACCGATGGTGAGGCTGACGATCGCCGGGGCGATCAGCAGCGACACCAGGTTCATCACCTTGAGCAGCGGGTTGATGGCCGGGCCTGCAGTGTCCTTGAACGGGTCGCCGACCGTGTCACCGATGATCGTCGCCTCATGGGCAGCAGAGCCCTTGCCGCCGTGAGCGCCGTCCTCGACGATCTTCTTGGCGTTGTCCCACGAGCCACCTGCGTTGGCCAGGAAGACCGCCATCAGGGCGCCGGTGCCGATGGCGCCGGCCAGGAAGCCGGCGAGCGGGCCGATGCCCAGGCCGAAGCCGACCACGACAGGCATGAACACGGCCAGCAGGCCCGGTGTGGTGAGCTCACGCAGGGAGTCCTTCGTGCAGATGTCCACCACGCGGCCGTACTCGGGCTTCTCGGTGTAGTCCATGATCCCGGGGTGCTCGCGGAACTGGCGACGCACCTCGTAGACGATGGCACCGGCAGCGCGAGTCACCGCGTTGATGGCCAGGCCGGAGAACAGGAAGACCACCGAAGCGCCGATGAGCAGACCCACCAGCGTGCTCGGCGTGACGATCTGCAGGTCGAACATCGACTTCACGAAGTCGCTCGGGAAGTCGCTGAGCTTGTCGGCGACGGCGATCTTGCTGAGCTCGGTCTGCCACGCGTCGGTGTACGAGCCGAACAGGGCCGTGGCAGCGAGCACCGCGGTGGCGATCGCGATGCCCTTGGTGATCGCCTTGGTGGTGTTGCCGACCGCGTCGAGCTCGGTCAGCACCTGAACGCCGTCGCCGTGGACGTCGCCGGACATCTCGGCGATGCCCTGGGCGTTGTCCGAGACCGGGCCGAAGGTGTCCATCGCGACGATGACGCCGACCGTGGTCAGCAGACCACAACCGGCCAGGGCGATCAGGAACAGCGACAGGATGACGGAGCCGCCACCGATCAGGAAGGCGAGATAGACCGCCGAGGCGATGATGACCGTGGTGTAGACCGCGGACTCGAGGCCGACGCCGATACCGGACAGAACGACGGTGGCCGCGCCGGTCAGGGACGTACGGGCAACGTCCATCGTCGGGCGCTTGTCCGTCCCGGTGAAGTGCCCGGTCAGCATGAGGATGACCGCGGCGAGCGCGATACCGATGAAGACTGCGAGCGTCGCCGCGATGCGCGGGTTGAGCGACAGGAACAACAGCTTGCTGCTGTCCAGGGCCTTGATCGACTCGTTGGCGCCGACCAGACCGGCGAACTTGGCAGGCAGGTAGATATAGGCGGCCAGAGCGGAGAGCCCGGCCGAGACCAGCGCCGAGAGGAAGAAGCCACGGTTGATGGCAACGAGGCCATTCTCACCGGGGCGGGGCTTGGTGATGAAGACACCCAGGATCGCGGTCAGTGCGCCGATGGCGGGCACGATCAGCGGGAACACGAGACCCTGCTCGCCGAAGGCGGCCTTGCCCAGGATGAGCGCGGCGACCAGCGTGACGGCATACGACTCGAAGAGGTCAGCTGCCATGCCGGCGCAGTCACCGACGTTGTCACCGACGTTGTCGGCGATCGTTGCCGCGTTGCGGGGGTCGTCCTCGGGGATGCCCGCCTCGACCTTGCCGACCAGGTCTGCGCCGACGTCAGCGGCCTTGGTGAAGATGCCGCCGCCGACCCGCATGAACATGGCCAGCAGAGCCGCACCGAGACCGAAGCCTTCGAGGACCTTGGGGGCGTCGCCCTTGTAGATGAGCACCACCGAGCTGGCGCCCAGCAGACCGAGGCCGACGGTCAGCATGCCGACCGTGCCACCGGTGCGGAAGGCGATCCGCATTCCCAGGTCGCGGCCGGAGTCGTTGGCAGCCGCGGCCACCCGAACGTTGGCCTTGACCGCCAGGCTCATCCCGAAGTAGCCGACCGCCGCAGAGAAGAGCGCGCCGAGCACGAAGTAGCCGGAACGTCCGAGCTTGATGCCCAGACTGTCTGCGGGCAGGAGCATCAGGAGGAAGAAGACGATGACCACGAAGACGGACAGCGTCTTGAACTGCCTGGCCAGATAGGCGTGCGCGCCCTCTTCGACGGCGTCGCCGATCTCCTGCATCTTTGCGGTGCCCGGGTCGGCGGCGAGAACCTGCCGGCGGAACACGATACCCATGGTCAAGGCCACGAGGGCGATAATCGCGACGACGATGACCAGGGTCAGGTTCGTACCTGTCAAGGTCAGCACTGGTGGGCCAACGGCTGGGATAAGGCCTGGCATTCAATCCTCCTGTTAGGACAAGCGGGAGTTCACTCGAGCTTGCGCACAACAGAGTTGCTTGGCCGATAACCAGCGTGACCCCATCGTGACGCTGCAACACAGCCGCCGCGGCGGAAGGTGCGGGTCATTGTAACCCGCAGCGCGTCGCAAAGACTTGCAGCCAGCAGGCCTGTCGCTCCGGATGGGCGCGTCAGACGGTCGAGGTCTGCGTCAGGCGGTCGACGCGGTGGCGGCAAGAGCATCATCGACGCTCGGGAAGATCCGGAAGACCTTATCGAGCCCTGTGATCGAGAACACACTCAGAATCCGCTCGCTCGCGCAGACCAGACGCAGCGTGCCGTTGGCGGCCCGGACCAGCTTGAGCCGCCCGACCAGCACGCCCAGACCCGTCGAAGCCATGAACGTGACGCCACTGAGATCGACCACCAGGTGATGTCGCCCTGCTGAGATGTGCTCATCGAGACGTTCGCGGAGCACCGGCGCCGTGTAGATGTCGATCTCGCCGGCCACATGCACCACGGTCGCCTCGCCGCGCGTTTCGCTGGTGATGGTCAGGTCCACGTCCCGCTCCCCTCGTCGTCGACATCGGACGGCCACTCGAAAGTCACACTAGCCCCGTGGCGCAACCGGAGGCATACGGTTTATCGGTGCCCAGCGAACCATCTCCTGCCCCCAGGCGGGACTTCAGCCCCCCGGAGGCATTGTCGAGGCTGTCCGGCGGGCGGCGCGCCGGACGGCTGGT
>JBBRZQ010000067.1:0-23054 GCA_038236535.1 Actinomycetales bacterium | reverse complement strand
CCGAGATCGACAAGGTGCTGCCTTACACGGCCAGCCAGCCGCAACCGGCTGCTTGCTTCGTCTCGTTGCACCTTCGCCCGCTGGTGTCCCCAGAGGTGCCCGGCTCCGTGCGCGAGAAGCGGATGGAGACCCGCTTCATCGTGCCCGGCGGCCTGGTCGCCAACCTCGACTTCGTGGAGGGCATCTTCGGCAACGGAGGCGACCCCTACCTGCCCGAGAACGACGCCTCGCTGGCCCCGCAGACCTGGACCGGCCATACCGGCTGCGTCATCCTCGCCCCGCACCTGACCAGCCAGACGAAGAAGGGTCTCGGGCTGCCCGAGACGAGCCAGGCCACCGACCGGCAGAAGCGCGACGGGATGTGCTGGGAGAAGGAGGACGAGCTGTACAACGACGGGCGCGCCTTCAAGATCTGCGCCCGGGACGCCCGCGGCGTGATCGTCACAGTGATCGCGGACACCTACTTCGGCTACTGCAAGAAGGAGATCAAGACCCAGATCTCCTACTCGGCGAACCTGTTCGGCAACGCCGAGGAGGAGCACTCTGGCGGCGCGCTGGTCTTCGCCAGCTACAACCTGGGCCAGGAGCACACCGAGACCTCCTCTGGCGACTCCTACAGCCTGGCTGAGGTGCTCGAACGCGATCCGGAGCGGTTCGCGGCCCAGCCGCAGGGATATGCCCTCGACCTGCAGCAGCCGCACATCGTGCTGGTGCCGGCCAACCCGCACTACTCGCTGCGCGCGATGACCGTGTCCTGGAATGGCGCCGACGGCCAGGTCCAGACGATCCCGCTGCGCGCCGACCAGGTCTACCTGAGCCCGAACGGCTACCGCGTCGAGATCGCCCAGGAGCCCGACGACCCGACGGCGTGGAGCCTGATCGGCACCGTGCCGACCGCCACGTCGTGCCACAAGCCGGCGACGGTCTCCGGCGGTGGCAAGTCGGAGATCTCCAAGGCGATCACCGATGCGTTCATCTTCCGGCCGGCGTTCGTCGAGGACTTCGACGCCGACATGAACTCGGTCGCCGCGATCCTCGACATCGGCTACTCCAAGCGCTTCCTCGACCCGGCCAGGAACAACCGGGACGCCCGCTCGATCCTGTCGGAGGAACGCTCGATCGGGTCGGTGATCAAGCTGCTCACCCCGTCCCGCTCGGAGTACCACGCCGACTACAACGGCTGGCTGGCCCAGATCCCGCCCTACGTCAAGGAGCTCGTCTACGTCGTCAAGCGTTCCTACCGCCCGGAGTGGGGGGATAACTGGCGCAGCCACTTCAGCGTTGTGGCCATCGACGGTCGCCAGGGCAACTCGCTACGTCTGGACGGCAGGCGGATCACCCTCAACATGCTGCGGGTCGGATACAACTCTGACTCCTCCTGGCGCCTGTTCAGCCTCCGGCACGACTTCTCGCCGGCGGTCAAGGTGCAGACGGAGGACGACATCACCGCCTCGACGGTCGTCCCGGGCAGCCAGCTGGGACTGGATGACGGCCGGTCGTACAAGCTGGTGCAGAACTGCGAGGACCTGCTGTTCCAGCGCCCCGACGACGCCGTCCACCGCGGGTACGACAAGCAGGCCGAGCGCGACATCGCCACCCCCGGGACGTTCCTGTCCAACTTCGAGCCGCTGACCCGGGCCGATGCCATCGCGATGCGCGACGACGCCGTGGCCTTCAGCGCCTTCAGCGAACCGATGGCGGAGATGATCAGCCAGTTCGCCGACACGGCCGAGGGTGCGAGCCCGGAATACTTCGTGAGCTCGGCCAGCACGCGGCTGGTGGAGGGCAAGCCCTCGAAGAACCCGCGCTACCTGCAGCAGCGGCCGGACCGCACCAATGCCAGGGCCACCGCGGTGGCTGAGCTCTCCGCCCGCCTGGTTCGCCGGCTGCCGTCCGCGGTGCCGCTGCTGCAGCCGGTGGACGTGGTCGCTGCCGGCCGGCGGAACAACCCGCCGGACGGGCCGGTGCCGCCGCTGTGCTCGTACAACCCGCTGCACTACATGGAGCTGCCCGAGCTGCTGATGGAGTTCATCTCGTCGATGACCGGCAAGTCCCCCTCCACCACCGGGGCCGGCTCCGAGGGCGCGCTGACCAAGGGCCCCTTCAACGCCATGCCGGCGATCATCGACCTGAACGCCGCGCTGCTGTCCTACGCGCTGACCGGTCACGACGGCTGGCTGTCCGCAGCCGGGTACGTCGGGCCCCGGGTGCGGGTGGACCACGACTTCTCCCTGCTGGTGCCGGAGCTGTTCTCGCGGATGACCCCGGACGAGCGGGACGCCGGCAACCTCATCGCCGAGGGCGCCCTGGAGAAGCTGACCGACTTCGATCACGACGGCCGGCGGGTGCCCGCCAGCAGGCTGGGCTACCGGATGACCGACAAGCTGGCCACCAAGTACTTCGGCCGGATCTTCCTGCACCCCGATGTGGTCTTCACCCCGGAGATGCTGCGCCCCGAGCTGCAGGACAAGGGTATCTTCGCCGAGTCGATCGCCACGATCGTGACCACCCACGAGCGGGTCGCCCGCTCGTACTTCGAGGACGGCACGATCACCCTGGCCGTGCCACCGCTGCGGGCGCTTCTGGAGATCATGGCTGACGGGCTCTCGGCGGAGGGATGGGGCCTGGAGTCGCCCGACTTCCGGGTCATCTTCACCCGCGAGGCGATCCTGGAGGCGGACTGGTACGCACAGCGGCTGGACGCCAAGCAGTCCGCAGCGAGCTACCGGGCCAACGCCGGGCTGGCCGCGATCGAGAAGTTCGTCTCCACTGCCGGGAACGAGGAGCCCACGGCCCGGCTGGAGATGCCGGCCCGGGTGGAGGCAGCACGGGCGGAGGCGCAACGGCTGGCCAGCCCGGAGATGCGCGAGCACCTGGTCGGCACCGCAGGCAGCACGCCCCTGTGAGGACATAGGACACCCTTAGTGAGGACATAGGCAGGGGAGATTCAGGGCGGTACGCTCGAAGTGCGCAAAATGCCTCAACCGCGCAAAACAGACGTCCTTCGCTCTCCTGCCCGGGGGTTTCTGATGTCCAAGGCCGCATACCGACTCTGTCTGCTCCTGGCAGTCTTGCTGAGCCTGGCCGCCTGCTCCGGATCTGGCCCGGCCCAGCCTTCAGGGGACGTCTCAGTCCTGGGCACCGCAGCCCCGCCGACGGAGAACACGACAGCCGTGGAGGCGCCGCAGGCGCCCCGGGGGGGCAACCCGGGCATCAGGGTCGCCTCCTTGCCGGTCGGAGGCTCGAGCGAGCTCGCGCCGGGGTCCGACATCGTCCAGTGCCTTCGGGTGAAATGGGTCCTCTCCGACTCAATCCCTGCAGGGCTCTCGGTGGCGCTCGTGGACGTGCACTTCGACAGCGAGGTCTTCAGCCCGGCAAGCGGGTGCCCGCTGCCGTCCTGTGTCGGCTACGTGTTCCAGGGATCGGATACGGCCTGCGACAAGGCGATCAGGCCGAAGGAGAGCGGCATGTCGATCCTGCTCAGTACCACCTCCGTCTCGGCGTCGGCCGAGGGCCGGGTCCGGTGCGCGGACAGCGAGGGTGCCGCGTGCAAGGACTTCCTGGCGTTGGCGCGGAGCCAGCCCTCGACACTGTCGGCGACGCTGCCAGTCCCGACGCCGACGCCCGAATCCGGTACCGGCGGGAACGCGCCGCCGCAGACCACGTCACCTGAGACCACGTCACCGGCAACCAGCGCGGGTCCAGGCGGCTGAGACGATGCCGGACGACAGCCCGTCGGCGATGCGCTTCGATCGGTGGGTCAGCCTGGCCGGGAACGTCATCGCGCCGGCGACCGCGATCAGCGCGCTGCTGTTCTACTTCGGCTACGTCTCCTCGCGCTCCCAGTACGAGTACTTCGGCATCGACGTCGACACGATCGGCCTGACCACCCAGGACTTCATCATGCGCAGCCCGCAGCCGCTGCTGGTGCCGCTGCTGGTGCTGGCCGTGCTGGGTGCAGCTGCGGTGCTGGCACAGGCCTCGATCAGGCATCGGCTGACCTCGGCGTTCGCGCAGCCCGACCCGGAGCCGGCGATCACGGCCCGGCGCTGGATCCGGCGAGGCACGGCGGGCGGACTGCTCATGATGGCAGCGGGTTTCGTGCTGCTGCTGCTGTATCCCCTGTTGCGCGACTGGCCCTGGTTCAACCTGCTCACCCCGCTGGTGATCGCCCTGGGCGGCTCGATCGCGGCGTACGCCCTGAGTGCAGGGAGGTATGCCGCCAGCCTTGAGCCAGCAGCCAGCGCCGGGACGGCAGCCGCGTCGCCCGGCAGCCTGAGTCCGGCCGCCACGACGACCGGCTCCCCGACCACCAAGGGCGGCACCCCGCCCGGAGCCCCCCCACCGGGCCCAGGCTCCCCGGTACTGCTCCGGCCGGCCGTGAGCGTCTTCCTCCTGGTGGCCGTGGCCGCCGCCGTCTTCTGGGCCACCGCCACCGTCGCGCAGTGGTCCGGGGTGGGACTGGCCCAGTCCCAGGCCGAGCACCTTGACCGGCTTCCCAGCGTCATCCTGGACACGAGGGAGCGCCTTTTCCTGACCTCACCAGGACTCAGCGAGGTGACGCTGCCGCCGTCGGCGGGGCAGACCTTCCACTACCGGTACCGGCACCTGCGACTGCTCATCCAGGGCAACGACCGGATGTTCCTGGTGCCGGAGAGATGGTCGCCGAGCGACTCGACCCTACTGGTCAGGCTCGACCCCGGCGTACGGATGCAGTTCCAGTTCACCAACCAGGCGCCCTGAATCGACGCAGCGCATGCCAGATGCGTCGCGACGACAGGCTGTCAACCAGGCGGCTTGCGGACATCCCAGTACCGGCCTCGGCTTGGCACAGCGCGCTGAGGCCCGCCGGATCTGCCACCCGGTGGTCATCCCGCTGACCCGGTCGAAGCCGGGGACATCGCACAAAACAGGTCAGCGCGTATGGCGAAGGTGCACAATGGGTGCAGAGCGGCCCGCCCGGCGCACCGATGCCGGACCAGGGCCTTCCGCATCACCCACCCGGAGGCGACAACAACCATGGCCACCATGTTGCAGGAGACCGACCCCGCAGGCCTGACCACCTGTTGTGCCGCCGAGACCCTGCTGGACAACGTCAGGGCCGGGAAGTCCCGTAAGAAGATGTGCGAGTACGAGCCCGAAGAGGAGTGCATCTGCGCTGAGGGTGAGGAGTGCTGGCTGGTGTAGCCCGCGCCGGCCTGGAGTAGCCCGCGCCGGCGCCTGCCGGGTCGTCAGGGTCGTGGATCAGCCCCCCCCCCGGGATTTCACTGCCTGGCTATTGACCGGTAGCCCTTCGAGGGGTGGGCCAGCGGACGCCAGAGGTGCACGGTCAGCGAGACCAGCACGATGGTCAGGATGCCGAACCCGATCACCAGGACCATGGAACCGGTCGGGTCGTTGTTCTCCTGCATCACGATCGCCATCGCCGAGACGGCCAGCGCGTCCAGTGCCAGCCAGCCGATGATCGGGTACATCATCTTCTCGGCCCACGGCTTGCGGTGCGACAACCCGAGGCCCACCACGATCGAGGCGGGCAGGATCAGCCCGAGATCCATCAGCTTGACGACATAGAACGCGGTCGGGCTGTCGCGGAAGGCAGCATTGGCCGGCGCGGCCGAGAACGCATCGATGATGCCCGGCAGATGCAGCCCGACGACCAGGAACAACGCCGCGACGAACAGGACCCGGCTGGCCAGGTGCGCCGCCCCGTCGGACACGTCTGGCAGCCTGTCGTCATCGATGGTGACCCAGCCGATGACGGCCACGGCGACACCGAGCACGAACAGCGAGAGATGCAGCAGGAAGAACCGCTGGTTGTTGCCAGGGAGGTTGAGGTAGTCAGGGCCGACGATGTACTGCGGGAGCATGTACGCCACGAACAGCCCCGGCGCGATAGCCAGGACCGACGCCGACGGGTGTCTGCGCAGCGCCATCACGCCCACCACCAGCGCCAGCGGCACGACCACGAACAGGGTGACCGCGTCGAGCCCGATCAGCTGGTTCCGCATGCTTGCCGAGAAGTGGTACCTGATGACCTTGACCCCGAGCGGCCCGAGAGCCACGTTGACCACCAGCCCCACGCTCAGCACGAAGAGCCAGACCGGCAGCCAGATCGTCGCCAGGGATGAGCGGCCCGACCGGTCAGCCGGACCATGCTCGGTGACCGGGCGCAAGGGCCGGCCCCCCGCGGACCCCTGCTGGTGCCTGGGCATCGGACCAAACCGGCCGTCGTCACTCATCGCAGCACATCTCTGGCCCTCTTCCCCCGCCCTGCCGGACAGAGCCCATCATCGGGGAGTCAGCCTGCGCCGTCCATCCCAAACGGCCGCCCATGCCCAGCCTGGTCGCCGTGGCCGTCACGGCGTCATGTCGTCATGCTTGACGACTCGCGACAGCTCGATCGCCTCGCCGATCTTCCAGTAGTGCAGGCGACGGGCCGACGGGGTCTTGCGCTGAAGGGCCACCCGCATGCAGCGAGCGCCATCCCCAGCTCGCACGACGTCATGCTCTGCCGCGCCCCTCCCCTCGCGCAGAGGGTGAAGCCCTCGACTCTCCAGCGTCGCGACCAGGTCGGTGATGACCTCCACCGTGACGGCGACCACCTTGCGCCTGTCGACTCCCTCGATGTCCTTCAGGCTGCTCAGGAACTCAGGGCCGAGCCGAAGCTCGCGTCGCGGGCGGATCGCCTTCTCCGCAGCCGGGATCCGGTGCGCGTACTCAACCTCGACGTCATAGCTGAACTGCCTTTCAGGGTCAGTGAACAGGACCTCTGACGGCGAGCTGACCGGGGCCGCCGCCTTCGCCGCCCGGAGCTTCTTGTCGAGCTGTTGTGACTTCTGCTTCTCGACCCGCAGGCTGGTCCTGGCTCTCCCGGCCGTCTCGCCCAGTCTCTGGACCTCCGCGAACAGCTCTCTGGACTGCTCGCGGAAGCCATCGAGCTCCACCTGGAGGGCCCGTTTCGACTTCCGGAGCTGCTGCACCTGACCCTCGAGCCTCGCGATCCTCCTGAGCAGCGACTCCCCGTCATCGATCTGCGCCGGGGGCTCATCCGTCACCTTGTCGCCTTTGGGGCTGTTCCAGGGCAGCGATTCAGGGTGAGACGGCGCGGGGTCGACCGCCGGCTCCACGAGCTCTGCGGGCGACCCGACCACCCGGGGGACAGTCTCGGGAGCTGCCTCTGCCACCACCAGCCAGGGCGGCCCACCCGGGAGAAGGTTCGGTGAGGCCAGGGGCTCCTCGGAGTCCTCGACGTCGAGCATGCTCAGGTGCCACCCACGGCCATCATGGCCACCGCGGGCGGTCACCCTCACGAGGAGCACCTCACCGACGGACATCAACGTGGTGAGGCGGTCGAGCGGATTGCCGGTCACCTCGGTGGCCGACATCTCGGGGCGCGCCCCCGGATAGAGCTCCACACAGGCCGAGATGCTGTCCACCGTGACCACCCGGCCGAGGACCACGGCACCTACCGCGTAGCCGGCGAGCGCCTCCCCCGGCTTGCGCAGCGAGGCGGACACATCGATCCGGGACTCGTCAACGTCAAGAAGACCGTCGATCCGCATCCCCACCTGGAATGCGCGTTCGATCGGCAGGCCGGGGAGCAGCAGGTCCTGCCAGATCGTGGCGTGCCGATCGTCATCAGTCCTGACCACCGCACACGAGGGCGGGAACAGCGCCTCAACCCGCCCGTCGACCCTGACGACGGTGACGCCAACCCCCTTGATGTCCAGGCCCGCTGCGTGCGCCGCGCCCAGCGCATCAGCGATGAGCTTCTCAGTGGCGGCCGGTCCTTGAGCCGGGCCGAGAGCGAACCGCAGCGGCGCGGCATACGGATTGGCCTGCCAGGCGCTGTGGACCGGGTAGACACGGCCGGCGCCGCCATACACCTGGGTCTTCTCAGGCAGCCGGTTGGCCATCGCAAGGGTGATGCTGCCGGTGGGCAGGACGTAGACGTCGGCCAGCTCGCTGACGTCGCGAATGATCTGGTCGACATCGATGTATGGCGCGGTCTGGCCCGCCGCCGCGGTGATCACGACGACCGGTTTTGACCGCTGCGCGTCGAGCAGATGCTCGGCCAGCCGCTCAGCGCGATCCGGCGAGTCGATGATCGTCGCGGCCGATGCCCCGGGCCGGGTCACGTTCTGTGCGCTCATGCTGACCCCCAGCGATACCACCCGTGTGGAGCGGCACTGCTGAGCCTAGATCGGACCGCCGACATCCGCTTGGGATACCAGGGTCAGGCGCCTCCGCCGATCCAGGGCACGTGCTCAACACTCAGATCCAGCGGAGCGAACGACCCCTTCGCCTGCCAGGTCGGCGCACCCCTGTGGCGAGCCGCGGTACAGCCCCCGGGCGGCGCCCCGAACACGTCCAGGAAGCTACCCGCACCGGCTGGAGCGAGATTCGCTCTCGGCCGAACAGATGCCCTGCCACATCCTGGCCCTCTTCCAGCGATCGGGATGGCGAGCCTGTCCTCGGGGTTGTCCGGGAGGTACTCCACGCAATGGTCCACCAGCGCCATCAACGTGGCCAGCTTGTAGGTCGCAGTGCGCAGCCCGGTCTCCAGGACGGCAACCACCTGTTGCCCGAGCCCCAGCGCGTCGATCGTCGGCTCAGTCATCGGGTGTGACCCCCTGCTCGCACACGGCCGAGAGTATCTGCCGCCATGATCGGCGCTCGCTCTCGACCAGTGTGAGCTCGCCCGCGGGTTGCTACGAATCAGCGACGCCTCGGACACGCCTCGCACCCGGTGCCTGCTCCCCGTGACAAGCTAGCCGGGAATCTACGACGCAAGGGGCTCAGGGTGCTTGAGGGACTGTACGAAAGCCTGCTGACCAAGAGACTCCAGGCCCAGATTGACGAGGCAACCGGGTCCGGGCTGACTCCCGGAACACAGCTCGTGGATGCTGCCGAACAGCCTGCGCTGTATGCCAGACACATCCGTGACGCGGCGGCCCGGGCTCTCGCCGCGGAGCCGAACCCGGACCGGCGACGGGACCTGGTGAACACTTTGCTGGATCTCCTGGGCGCGCGGGACGACGAGCTCGCCTCGTCACCGGGGCAGCTTCTCTCGCTCGTCGCCCCTGCCGCACCTGGCTCCGCCTCCCGCAGCACCAACCGCCCGGCGACGCCTCTGTCCGATGCGGCGCTACTGACCAACGCCCGGGGCGAACCGTGTGTGGGCCACGAGATCCGCTCGGAGCTGGACAGCGCCGATCAGGTCGATCTGCTGTGTGCCTTCGTCAAGTGGTACGGGCTGAGAGTCATCGAGTCGCAGTTGCACGACCTGCGCGACCGCGGGGTTCCACTGCGGGTCATCACCACGACGTACATGGGTGCTACTGAGCGGAGGGCGCTCGATCGCCTGGTCCAGGAATTCGGCGCTGAGGTCAAGATCCAGTACGACTCGGTGCGGACCCGGTTGCATGCCAAGGCCTGGCTCTTCCGACGCGATACCGGGTTCAACACTGCTTATGTCGGTTCCTCAAACCTCTCACGCGCCGCGATGCTGGACGGCGTCGAATGGAACGTCCGGCTCTCCGCGATCGCCACCCCGTCACTGATGGAGAAGTTCTCGGCAACCTTTGAGACGTACTGGAACGACACGACTTTCGAGAGCTACGACCCCGAGCGAGATCGCGATCGACTGGACGATGCTCTCGCCGAGGCGTCCGGCCGCAAGCAGATCGATCGTGTCACGTTGTCACTGTCGGGCCTAGAAGTGCGGCCGTATCCCTTTCAATCCCAGATGCTGGAGCTGCTCAGGGTTGAGCGGGTGCAACACCACCGCCACCGAAATCTTGTGGTGGCAGCAACCGGAACCGGCAAGACCGTCATTGCCGCGCTGGACTATCGAGGCCTCTGCCCGGCACCCCCCGGCGAGCGCCCTTCGCTACTGTTCGTGGCCCATCGCGAAGAGATCCTGAAGCAGTCGCTACGCACCTACCGCGAAGTCCTTTCCGACCCGAACTTCGGTGAGCTGTATGTCGGCGGTGCCCGCCCCGAGCGGTGGCAGCATGTCTTCGCCTCGGTCCAGTCTCTGACCAGATATGGCGTCACCAAGGTCCGGCCCGAGGCGTTCGACATTGTCGTGATCGACGAGTTCCACCACGCAGAGGCGAAGACCTACCGCGCCATCACGGACCACTTGACGCCAACGGAGCTGCTGGGGCTGACCGCGACACCAGAGCGGGCGGACGGCACCGACGTCCGTTCGTTCTTCGATGGACGGATCGCTGCCGAGCTGCGGCTATGGGACGCTTTGAATGCGGATCTGCTGTGCCCGTTCCACTACTTCGGCGTTGCCGACGGCGTCGACCTCAGCCAGCTGCAGTGGAGCCGAGGCATGTACGACCAAACGGCCCTGTCGGGTGTTTACACCGGCAACGATGCTCGCGCACGCATCGTCCTCAAACAGGTCCGAGACAAGGTGACCGACGTTCATTCGATGCGCGCGCTGGGCTTCTGTGTCTCGATCAAGCACGCCGATTACATGGCCCGGGTATTCAACGAGGCCGGCATACCGTCGCTGTCGGTCACCAGCGGCCCAGAGTCAGCCGACCGGGCAGATGCGGTGCGGCAGCTGGCTGATGGACGGGTCAATGCCATCTTCACCGTGGACGTCTTCAACGAGGGTGTCGACATTCCGTCGGTCGACACGGTCCTCTTCCTTCGACCGACCGAGAGCGCGACTGTCTTCCTGCAGCAGCTCGGTCGGGGGCTGCGCCGCGCGCACGACAAACCTGTCCTGACCGCGATCGACTTCGTTGGTCATCAGCGCAAGGAGTTCCGTTTCGATACGCGTTACCGCGCCATCACGGGAGCGACGAAGACGGGCCTCCAGCGCCAGGTCGAACACGGATTCCCTTTCCTGCCCGCCGGATCGCAGATCGTGCTGGACAGACAGTCCCAGGAAATCGTCCTGGCCAGCATCAAGCGACAGCTGAGCACCAGCTGGAAGCAGATCGTGGCGGAGCTGCGCTCCTGCGGTGACCTACCATTGCCGGTCTTCCTCCGGGAGTCCGGACTCGAGCTCGGTGATGTCCTGAAGAGCGACCGGAGCTGGACCCGGCTTCGTCGAGAGGCAGGATTCGAGCCCCGGGCGGGAGGACGTCACGACGCTGCTCTTCTCAAGCGGGTCAGGGCACTGACACATGTTGACGATCCTGATCGCGCACAGGCCTACCGGCGATTGCTCGCGGATGATGCTCCTCCATACCAGGAGCTCAGCGCGGCGGAGCAGCGCTTCGCCCGCATGCTGTTCTTCTCCCTGTGGCCCAATGGGGGCGGATTCGACAGTTATGCCGACGCATTCCTTGCGATGACCGGCGAACCCGCGGCGCGCGATGAGCTTCGTGCGACGGTGGAATACGCCTTCGACCGCGCCGAACACCTGACGGTTCCCCTGCTTGGCGCTCTCGGATCGACCCCACTTCGAAGTCATGCCCGTTACACCCGCGAAGAGATCCTGGCGAGTCTGGACTACGCCACTCTCGCCCGAAAACCCAGCGCCTTCGTGCCAGGTGTACTGCCCGTTGATGGCTGGGCGACAGACGCCTTCCTGATCACGCTCAACAAGTCCGATACCGACTACTCACCGACCACCATGTACAAGGACTACGCGATCAGTCCATCGCTCTTCCACTGGGAAACGCAGGGACGGGCTTCTGTCGCCTCGCCCACCGGCCAGCGCTACATCAACCATGCCCGGGAAGGCAGAAACATCCTGCTCTTTGCGCGCGAGAACAAGAAGTCCGAGTTCGGCACCGGCGCGCCATACCTCCTGCTGGGAACCGCGCAGTACGTCAGCCACACCGGCGATCGCCCGATCGCGATCACCTGGCACCTCGACCGACCCATGCCCACCGAGACCTTCACCGCCTCAACCGTGGTCGCCTGATCTGGGAAGAACCCCATTGCAGCCGATGTTCTGCCTCCATGACCACTCTCGCTGATCGCACGATTGCTTCCCTCCGAACTATCCACGACGAGATGGCCGCCATCGTGCCGGCTCTTTCGGAGGCCCAGCTGGTCGGTCCCTCAGGAGCCTCGGAGTGGACCGTCGCCCAGGTCCTCTCACACCTCGGCAGCAGCGCAGAGATCTCCCTGGCCGTCTACCAGGCCGCAATACAGCAGAGCGCCGCGCCCGAACAGGATGTCAACCAGGCAGTCTGGGATCGCTGGAACGCGCTCAGTCCCCAGGATCAGGCGGCTGGCTTCCTGAAGCACGATGGCGCCCTGGTGGACGTGCTGGAGGCCCTGACCGCCGACCAACGAGAGAGCCTCCACGTCAGGCTCGGCTTCCTGCCGGCACCGCTGCCCCTCACCTCGGTGGCCGGCATGCGCCTCAACGAAGCAGCCCTGCATGGGTGGGACGTCCGCGTCGCCGTTGATCCTGCCGCCACCGTGGGTGCGGGCCCGGCCGCCGTGATCATCGAGCACTTCACCGGCGGTCTGGGGTTCCTGCTGGGCTTCACCGGCAAGGCGGACATGCTCTCCGAGCCAGCCCTGGTGAGAGTCCGGGACTCTGAGATCGCGATCGCGATCGTGGACCAGGTCAGCCTTTCGACGTCCGACGCCGCAGCGACCGCGACCTTCAACGGCGACCTGGAGGCAGTGGTCAGGCTCATCGGAGGCCGGCTCGCGGCGCGCTGCACCCCAGCAGATGTCGAGGTCACCGGCAACCTCACGCTTGATGATCTGAGCCGGGTCTTCCCCGGCTACTGAGAAGCCCAGCCTCAGGTCAGCCCTCGCGTCGATCCGCACGAAGCACCCACGCCTCTGGCTCACCCCCCGGACTTTCACTACAGTGCTCGGGATCAGGACACGGAACCCGGCACAGATGACCCAGCACTGACACCTGCACCGACCTTCACGATGAGCATTGTCCGCCTCGAGCAACGCGCACAGGAGCGATCATGAACACGTACGTCGTCACGAACCCCGCCACCGGCGTCAGCGGAGCACCCCTCCCGCTGGCCACAGATGCTGAGGTGAGCGACGCCATCGGGGCTGCCGATCGTGCCCACCGTGAGTTCTCCCGCGGCACCACCGTCGCCCAGCGGGCAGCCCTCATGCAGCGGGTCTCAGACCTGCACACCGAGCGACGCGAGCATCTCGCCGAGCTGATCGTGCGCGAGATGGGCAAGCCCGTCGAGCAGGCCCTCGGCGAGGTCGACTTCTCGGCGGACATCTACGGGTACTACGCGAGCAACGGCGAGGCCTTCCTGGCCGACGAGCCGATCGATCTGCTGGGCGGCGAGGGCTCGGCGTTCATGCGCACCTCGTCGCTGGGCGTGCTGATCGGGATCATGCCCTGGAACTTCCCGTACTACCAGGTCGCCCGGTTCGCCGGCCCGAACCTGGTCCTCGGCAACACGATCCTGCTCAAGCATGCCTCGCAGTGCCCCGAGTCCTCGGCCGCGATCGAGCAGATCTTCACCGACGCAGGCTTCCCTGAGGGCGCCTACCGCAACCTCTACGCCTCCAACGGACAGGTCGCCGACATCATCGCGGACCCCCGGGTGTGTGGCGTCTCGCTGACCGGTTCGGAGGGCGCCGGCGCGGCCGTTGCGGAGATCGCCGGCCGCAACCTCAAGAAGGTCGTGCTCGAGCTCGGCGGATCCGACCCCTTCATCCTGCTCAGCACCGACAACCTCGATGAGGCGGTCGCCGCGGCCATCGCCGGCCGCCTGGACAACAGCGGCCAGTCGTGCAACGCGGCGAAGCGCTTCATCGTCATCGACGGACTGTATGACGAGTTCCTGGCGCGCTTCACCGCGGCGATCAGCGGCGTCGCCCCGGCCGACCCCATGTTGGCGGAGACCCCCCTGGGCCCGCTCTCCTCGCTGGGTGCCGCCGAGAACCTCGAGGCGCAGCTCCAGCGCGCCGAGGCCCAGGGCGCCACCGTGGTCGCCCGTGGTCAGCGTGACGGGGCCTTCTTCTCGCCGTCGGTGATCACCGGCGTCACCCCGGACAACGCCGCCTACCGGGAGGAGTTCTTCGGTCCGGTGGCCAGTGTCTACCGGGTGCAGGACGAGGACGAGGCGCTCCAGGTGGCCAACGACATCCCGTTCGGCCTCGGCTCCTACCTCTTCACCACGGATCCGGCCCAGGCCCTGCGGGTGGCCGACCGGATCGAGGCCGGGATGGTGTTCGTCAACGGCACCGGCCTGGACAGCGCGGAGCTTCCCTTCGGCGGGGTCAAGAGGTCCGGGTTCGGGCGCGAGCTCGGGCGCTTCGGGATCGCGGAGTTCGCCAACAAGAAGCTCATCCGCATCCTGAGGTAGTCGCGAGCCAGGCACGCAGCAGCACCCTGGGTCCCGGTCACCTCAGGCAGCGGGAAGGGGCAGTGACCGTGCCGCCGAGGGGGTTTCGAGCCCGAGGTCGCAGAGCCGGTAGGCATCGGTGGTCCAGCCGTCGTAGCCGCGCACGTAGTACGTCGGGTCGTCATGATCTCTGGCGACATACCACTGGGTGTAGTCGCCGGAGGCCGCCAGGAACCGGGGCACGCTGACCAGATCCAGGGCGTGGAAGGCCTGGTTGACGGCATCCCGGGAGTCCCTGGCGGATTCCGTTGCCTGGGTGATCACGGTGGCCCGGACGAAGCGAGACGGCGGGGTCACGTCGCCCGGCATCCCGATCAGCCCGGTGCCGTTGCCGGTGCCGGCCACCGGCGTTCCCATCAGGTTCGCCGGCCTGGCCTCGACGCTGGTCAGGCCGATGTAGTTGCGCAGGTTCGTCAGGTGCCAGTCGAAGGTCGGCGAGTTGGTCAGCACGCCGATCACGTTGTTGTACAAGACAGCCTTGCCATCAAGGAACTCGACCACCAGGTCTCCGCCGTGGGCATCGTGAAATGCCAGGTGGAGGGGGAAGGCAAAGTCGGCCAGCGGCTTGAGAGCGTCCGGCATCGGCCGATCCGGGGGCCACAGCCGGCGTACCGGGGCGTTCCAGACCTGCACGCCGGCCAGGGCATGGCGGACCTCGACCACCGTCGAGCAGGTGCCCAGCGTCCAGGCAGCAAGGTGGCTGAGGTCGACGGCCGCGTTCGAGCGACCGGCCGGCAGCTGTGCGGGAAGCTTGGTTTCGGGCAGCCACAGGGTCCCGACGGACAGGCCCGACTCGTTCAGGCCGTCCGAGATCGCCCAGCCGAACCCGAAGGAGTCCATCCCGACGTACCCCAGTGAGCTCTGCCAGGTCAGCGTCCCGGCCTCCGTCCCGGTGCTGATGGCCGAGCAGTCCTGGCCCCGCGGAACCACCTGCACCTGCGAACCGAGCTCGTGCGCGAAGTCCATCGTGCGGGCAGAGATGTGACGGTCCTTCAGCTTCACCAGTCGCAGATCAGTACACATACGTTCCTCCCGGGTCAGGTCTGTGGCGGGCCGCCCCTCGGAGCGGAACTGCGCCACTCCCACTCTCGCCCGATGGCAGCGATCCGGGTAGCCCTTCACTCGCGGCAACCTCCCGACCGCTCCGGCTGCCTGAGCTGCCAGCGCCGGGCGTCGCCGAGCCTGCTGGTCAAGATCCTTGAGGAGTCCTTCCGTCGTGCTGGCCAATTGGATCATCGACTATCGCACCGCCCGCCGCCAGCTCTAACGTTGGTGAGATGAGACGGCAGGAGAGAGCGCTTCGCCTGTATGGCGCCCGAAGCGACCAGCCACCCCTTGACTGGCCGTGGGTCGAGGCTCCCACCAGGACAGAGAGCTGATCCAGGCCTACAACCAGAAGTACGAGTGGGACTACCAGGCTTGGCAGTACGGCGACCTCGCCACGCTGCAACCGCCGAAGGTGCTGGCCTGGCGGACAGCAGGCCGGCACGGCCGTGACAGCTTCCAGGCCACCGGCAGCTGGATCTTCGACGACGGGGGCTGACACCATCTCGCGCGCCTGAGCCTCGCCCGGCCAGACCGGCAGAAAACGGGTCGAAACAAGTGTTGTCACGGCGTATTGTTCCGCCCTATCGTCGCTACAGACTCAGCGCCTCACAGACTCAGCGCCTCAGCGACGAGAGGAACCCGATGTCCGAGACCAGCATCAACTTCCGCACCGCGCTCCGTGGGTACGACACGGTCCAGGTGGATCATCACATGACTGAGCTGGCGCATAGCGCGGCGTCTGTCTGGCAGCAGTCGGCCGAGCAGGCCCGGCAGATCAACGAGCTCAAGGCCGCCAACGACCAGCTCACGAGCGAGGTTGAGGCTCACACTAAGAAGAACCGTTCCCTCGAAGGGGCGCTCCGGGAGGCTTCGGAGCCCTCCTACGCCGGTTTTGGCGAACGCATCGGCACCGTGCTGAGACTGGTGGAGACCGAAGCCCTGGACCTGCGCACCCGCGCCCAGGCCGATGCCTCGAACAGCCGGGCGCTCGCCGAGGAGGACGCCCTGGCAACCCGCCAGGACGCGGACGGGTACGCGATGGGAGCCCGCAGCGCAGCCGATGACCAGGCAGCCCAGATCGTCGAAGAAGCCAGGCAACAGGCCGACAGCATCCTGGAAGAGGCCCGGCAACAGGCTGACAGCGTCCTGGAGGACGCCAGACAGCACGCCGACCGCGTCCTGGAAGAGGCCGACCGCCAGTCCATGGCCCGACAGGACGCCGACCGCCTGGCCATCGCGCGGCGGGAGGAAGCCGAAGGTGCCTACGAGGAGGCGCGGGCCAAGTCCGCGGCCGCGGCGGTCGACTTCGAGACGACCCTGGCGGCACGCCGGGAAGCCTCGGCACTGGAGTTCGCCGCCCAGGTCACCGCCTCGGAGCAGCAGCTCGTCGCGGTCCGGCTGCGGTCAGAGCAGGCGCGCAGCGACGCCGAGCAGGCTCAGCAGGACGCTGCGGCGAAGATCTCGCAGCAGATGGCGCAGGCAACGGCACGCGCCCACGGACTGGTCTCTGACGCCAAGGCGAAGGCCGAGCGCCTCCACGAGAACTCCGAGCGAGACCTGGCTGCCGCGACGCGGCGCCGTGACATCATCAACGCCCAGCTCAGCAGCCTTCGCGAGGAGCTCGCCTCTCTCGGCGGCCCCAAGAGAGCCACCCCGATGCCGATAGACCCTGACTTCCTGGCCGAGGCGGGCGCAGGGGACGAGCAAGAGGCAGCCAACGAAGCTGCCACCGAGGCTCAGGCTGACGCCTCGGAACTGAACGGCCGCGCCGCCCCCGGGTGACGAAAACGGAGTCCCAGTATTGGTAGTGCCCCGCCCAGAGCTGTGCGGGGCACTACGGGTAGGTCCGTGCGGCGGCACGCCGGTGAGTCTGTGCGAGGCCCTGCCCGCAGGTCTTGACTGGCACTACCCGAAAGTCTGTGCGGGGGCTCCCAGGTCTACGCGGACCTTGACCGCTTCCGCGGCGGGGCGCTCGCCAGCCTGATCCAGGTACACACTCCACCAGTCGGCACGATGGAGCTCGGCGCACCCATCCCAGCAGGTCCGGCTCAGCTCATCTCTCCACCAGTCCTCACGGTGAAGGCTCGCGCACCCGTACCAGCAGGTCACCGGCGGCCAGCCTTTCTTGACAGTCCAGCCGTACCACCTCAGATCATCCAGGTCGCCCACCTTCCCCGCTGCATACTGGCGATCCTGCCTGGTGTTGCGGCGCACGAACGCCAGCAGCCACATGATCCAGATGGCGAGGACGACACACACGATCAGAATGGCAGGCTGGCTAGTTGTCACGTCCATTCCCCCTTGTCCCCCATCAGCGCAGACCCCTCAGCGCGGCACGTCTCCCCGTCCCCGAAAAGCAGAACTCCCAGCGCTCCCGATTCCGGGGTCTGTTCTGATTTTTACGCGGTGTCGGGGCTACCCGCAAGTGATCTGGCCAGGGAAATCTGACCACCTCGGCGCATCGGGCCTCAGAACCTGGGCGCCGCTGACGTAGCCGCAGACATTGTCTTACGCACAGGAGGGGCAGCGAGCTCTAGGCGGCGGTCAGGACCGACGAACACGTTGACGTGCATCCCACACACCGTGCCCCCGGGGCACTATGGTCGACCGTGTGTTCGAGGCCGCCCAGGGCCACTGCGCCAATGGCACGGGACCAGGACAGCCCGCCCCGCTCCTGGAAGGGACGCACGATGAAGGCGATCGTCCAGCACGAGTACGGTGCCCCCGATGACGTCCTGAAGATCGCCGAGGTCGACACTCCGGACGTCGGTGATCAGGAGGTGCTGGTCTCGGTGCGGGCCAGCAGTGCCAATCCCTGGGACTGGCACTTCATCCGTGGCGAGCCCGTGCTGATGCGACCCGCCGGTATCGGTGGCGTGCGCAAGCCGAAGTTCCTCATCCCCGGCGGAGACCTTGCCGGCACGGTCGAGCAGGTAGGAGGTGGTGTCACCGGATTCGCACCCGGCGACCACGTCTACGGATTCGGCCACGGCGCGTTCGCCGAATACGTCGCGGTCCCCCTGGCGAACCTGGCCCGAAAGCCGACGAACCTCACCTTCGAGCAGGCCGCCGCCGTGCCTCTGGGCGCCATCACCGCCCTCCAGGGCCTGCGAGCCGGCGGGCTACAGGCCGGACAGCACGTCCTGGTCATCGGCGCCTCTGGCGGGGTCGGGACCTTCGCCGTCCAGATCGCCAAGCACCTCGGCGCAGAGGTCACCGGCGTATGCAGCGCCGGCAACGTCGACCTGGTGCGCCATCTCGGTGCCGATCACGTCATCGACTACACCAGCCAGGACATCCTCACCGGTCCCGCTCGCTACGACCTGGTCTTCCAGCTCGGCGGGACCTACGCCCCGGCAGCCATCCGAAAAGTGCTCACCCCCAAAGGCACCCTCATCCAGTCGTACGGGGACGGCAACCGCTGGATCGGACCCATCGGCAACATCGTCAAGGCCGCGGTACTCAGCCTCTTCGTCGGCCAGACCCTGAAGAGCTTCACCGCCAAGGAGACCACCGAAGCCCTCGACGAGATCACCGAGCTTATCGAGGCCGGGCAGCTGACCCCCGTCATCGACCGTAGCTACCCGCTCGCCGAGGCCGCACAGGCCGTCCGGCTGGTCGAACAAGGACGCCCCGCGGGCAAGGTCACCATCACCATCGCCAGCGACTGATGACCGCGTTTCCCTGACTGCGGCTGCGAATCAGAACGCCCCGCCCGCCCCGCCCACAGATGACGGATGCCCCGGTCCGAGGACCGGGGCATCGACTCAGACAAACGACTGCTTAGCTGCAGCCGCTGGTGCTGCCACATCCCTCACACACGTAGCACGAGCCGGACGGGCGCATCTTGGTCCCGCAGGTCAGGCAGATCGGCGCGTCAGCATTCTTGCCGGAGAACCTGTCCTGCAGCTCGGCCGAGGAGTGGACCGCGTTCTCGACCCATTTGCCTGCCGTCGCGACCTTGGCGGACCTGTCGCCCCTGACGGACTTGTCGACCGTCCTGGCCTTGGTCCAGTCCTGCTTCTCGGCCTTCTTGGCGAGCTGGGCGGACTGGGCGAACCCCTCGAGCTCGTCCGAGACCTCCTCGTCCGACTCGGCCTCCTCGGGCTGGGTATAGGAGCCGGTCTCGAGCTGACGCATCCGCTCGTCCGCGGTGTGGATACCCATGGATGTACGGGTGTCGAAGTCCAGGTAGTCCAGCGCCAGCCGGCGGAACACGTAGTCCATGATCGACTGCGCCATCCGGATGTCGGGGTCGTCGGTCAGCCCGGCCGGCTCGAAGCGCAGGTTGGTGAACTTCTCGACGAAGGTCTCCAGCGGCACGCCGTACTGCAGGCCGATCGAGACGGCGATCGAGAACGCGTCCATCACGCCGCCCAGGGTCGAGCCCTGCTTGCCGAACTTCAGGAACAGCTCACCCAGACCGTCATCGGGGTACGAGCCGGCGGTCAGATAACCCTCGGCGCCTCCCACCGAGAACGAGATGGTCTGGCTCGGACGGCTCCGGGGCAGGCGTTTGCGGACCGGGCGGTACTCGATGATCCGCTCGACCTTGACCTCGCCGGCAGCAGCCTTGTCCGCCGCCGCGTCCTTGGCGGTCGAGCCACCATCGGACAGCGGCTGGCCCACCTTGCAGCTGTCCCGGTAGACGGCCATCGCCTTGATGCCCATCTTCCAGCCCTGCAGGTAGACGTCCTCGATCTCCTCGACCGTGGCGTCCTGGGGCAGGTTGACCGTCTTGGAGATCGCCCCGGACAGGAACGGCTGGGCGGCCGCCATCATCCGGACGTGGCCCATGGCCGAGATCGAACGCTCGCCCATCGCGGTGTCGAAGACCTCGTAGTGCTCGGGCTTGAGGCCGGGGGCGTCGATGACGTGACCCTTGTCGGCGATGTACTCGACGATCGCCTCGATGGTCTCGTTGGTGTAGCCCATCTTCTTCAGCGCACGCGGGATGGTGAGGTTGACGATCTCCATGGAGCCGCCACCGACGAGCTTCTTGAACTTGACCAGCGAGAAGTCCGGCTCGATGCCGGTCGTGTCGCAGTCCATCATGAAGCCGATGGTGCCGGTCGGCGCGAGCAGGCTGGCCTGGGCGTTCCGGAAGCCGTTCTTCTCGCCCAGCTTGATGACAGCGTCCCAGGCCTTGGTGGCCAGACTGTGAATGTCGCCATCCATCGAGTCCAGGGTACGCAACGCGTCGTTGGCCGCCTGGTGCTTGCGCATCACGCGCTTGTGGGCATCCGCGTTGCGGGCGTACCCGGCATACGGGCCCACCACACCAGCCAGCTCGGCCGAACGCCTGTATGCCGCGGCGGTCATCAGCGAGGTGAGCGCCCCGGCCAGCGCCCTGCCACCCTCGGAGTCGTAGCCGTGGCCGGTCGCCATCAGCAGCGCACCGAGGTTGGCGTAGCCGACACCCAGCTGGCGGTAGTCACGGGTGACCTCCGCGATCGGCTCGGTCGGGAAGTCCGCGAAGCAGATCGAGATGTCCATCGCGGTGATGACGAGCTCGACGACCTTGGCGTAGGTCGCGGCGTCGAAGGTGTCGTCGTCGCGAAGGAACTTCATCAGGTTCAGCGAAGCCAGGTTGCAGGAGGAGTTGTCCAGCGACATGTACTCACTGCAGTTCGCGACAACCACGCCGCTGACCACGTAGGAGTGGTTGCGAGGTTCGGTCAGGTTGTAGGTGGTCTCGAAACCACGGGACTCCCGCGACACAAGACGCACGCTATCCCTGACGTTGTCGACCCCGTGGTGGTCCACGGCCTGGTTCAGTTTCTCCGCCTTGGTGGGCAACGTGAACCCAATGGTCGCAGCGAACTCGCGCATCGACGGACCTGTGATCCGCAGGTCGAAGGATGGTCCCTCAGAGCCGTGGACCGCTTCGGAGCCATCCTTGCGTGTGTAGCGGAAGGACTCCGTCTTGATGCCGGTGTTGTAGATCCGGCTTGCCATGCCAAGTGAGGCCAGCAGCTCCTGGACGCCCAGCAAGAGCTCCTCCGAGCGACTCCCCAGACCGACGTACCGCGTTCCCTTCGCGATGTCGTTAACCACGCAACCATCAGCGTCGAACAGTCCGCTGAGAAACGAGACAAGAGCCTCTTCCGGAGCCTCGAACACCGCGGCAGGGACGACCTTTGACGGCGAGAGCTCCTGCTTGATCCCCAAAGCGGCAAGGTACTCACGGACCTTGGCCTTGCCGCTGCGCAGCTGCATGGTGCCGTTCCCCTGCAGGCTGGGCTTGGCGGAGAGCCCGGTCCACGCGGCAAGCATGGTCTGGTGACGGGGCATCACACTCTGGTGCTCCTCCACACCGCCGTAGACGGTGATCGCCAGGGCATCCGTCAGGCAACCGTCCGCGGTGAGCCAGCCCAGGTAGTGCGCCAGCTCCTCGTCCCACTTCTCAGGCAGGTTCAGGCTCTGCGCCTGAAGCGCCACAGACCTAGCCCCCAAGGGCAGCAACTGATCAGCCATCGTCCGCGGCGCGTAGTGGAAGGAGCGGGTGACCTCGTCGTTTCCGAGCAGGTCCTTGGCCTGCACCCAGCCACGGTTCCCCGTCCACAAGCGGTGATTGGGTGTGCAGCGCAGTCTCGAGCCGTCCGTGAAGCGCAGTTCGAGGATCTCGTTTGTGCCGGTCACCATGTAACGGACTGGGGTGGTCGCCACCACGCGAGAGATGGGGTCGTCCTCGCTGGTGACGTCGTTCGTGTAGATGTCGAACACCTCACCGTGCGCGGCACGACTGACCAGATCGCCAATGGCAATGAGTCCCTTGTCCGTGACAACGCGCTGATCCGCTGGGAAGCAGGGGTTGGAGGCGGTGATCCGGCCGGTCTCGGGGTTGGTGTGCCAGTCGTTGATCGTGTCGTCGTACTGGATGCCCGGGTCGGCGCACTCCCACGCGGCCTTGGCGATCTTGCCGAAGAGCTCCTTGGCGTCGATGGTCTCGATGACCTCGCCGGTGGCGCGCGAGGTCAGGCCGAACTCGCGGCCGTCCTCGACCGCACGCATGAACTCGTCGGTGACCCGCACCGAGTTGTTGGCGTTCTGGTACTGGACGGAGATGATGTCCGCACCGTCCAGGTCCATGTCGAAGCCGGCGTCGCGAAGCGCCCTGATCTTGCGCTCCTCCTTGGCCTTGGTCTCGACGAACTCGACGATGTTGGGGTGGTCGACATCCAGGATCACCATCTTGGCGGCACGACGCGTGGCGCCGCCGCTCTTGATGGTGCCGGCCGACGCATCGGCGCCGCGCATGAAGCTGACCGGGCCGCTGGCCGTGCCGCCGGAGGACAGCAGCTCCTTGGAGCTGCGGATCCGGGAGAGGTTCACACCGGCCCCGGAGCCACCCTTGAAGATGAACCCTTCCTCGCGATACCAGTTGAGGATCGAGTCGATCGAGTCGTCAACGGCCAGGATGAAGCATGCCGAGACCTGCTGGGGCGAGGTGGTGCCGACGTTGAACCAGACCGGAGAGTTGAAGCTGAACACCTGGTGCAGCAGCGCCCAGGTCAGCTCGTGCTCGAACAGCTGGGCGTCATCGGCGCTGGCGAAGTAGCCGTTGTCGAGGCCGGCCTTGAGGTAGGTCATCACGACCCGGTCGATGAGCTGCTTGAGCCCCTTCTCCCGCTCGGGGGTGCCGACCGCGCCACGGAAGTACTTGGTGGTCACGATCGT
>JBBRZQ010000066.1:0-23089 GCA_038236535.1 Actinomycetales bacterium | reverse complement strand
GATCGCCTCGACTGCGCTGTTCCAGGCGAAGTGGATCTTGGGGTTGGCCATCGCGCGGTCGGCCATGATCTTGGAGGCGCGCAGCTCGTCGCGGCGGTGCACGATCGTGACCGAGGCGGCGAACTTGGTCAGGAAGGTGGCTTCCTCGATGGCGGAGTCGCCGCCGCCGACGACGGCGATGTCCTGGTCGCGGAAGAAGAACCCGTCGCAGGTCGCGCACCAGGACACGCCATGGCCGGAGAGGCGCTGCTCGTCGGTCAGGCCCATCTGGCGGTAGGCCGAGCCCATCGCCAGGATCACCGTGCGCGCCGACCAGGTGGTGCCCTCACCGTCGGTGACGGTCTTGACCGGGCCGTCCAGGGACACCGCGGTGATGTCGTCGCGGATCAGCTGGGCGCCAAAGCGCTCTGCCTGGGCACGCATCGCATCCATCAGGTCCGGGCCCATAATGCCGTCGGGGAATCCCGGGAAGTTCTCGACCTCGGTGGTGTTCATCAGGGCGCCGCCGGCAGTGACCGAGCCCTCGAAGATGACCGGCCGCAGGCTGGCGCGCGCGGCGTAGACCGCCGCCGTGTAACCCGCCGGCCCGGAGCCGATGATGATGACGTCACGAACCTCGGCACTCATGGCTCACCTCCGTGCTGCTTCGTGGGGGCACCTCTGACGTGCCACTTCCTGTCAGGGGTGCTGTCTGCTCTCAACCGATCCTACGGTGGGATTGTTCCGCCGGGACCACGGGCACGGGATCGCGACACGCGCCCGGACCGGTTCAGGGCAGAGGCGTGGCCGGGCGTAATACCGCCGGATCTGCGTGAGAGCACCGAGGCCCCACCGCGTAGGCCAGCGGCACCCCGTTCGTGATCGTGATGATGATCACGGCGGGCTGGCCCTGGTAGGACGCGACATCAGCGCGGAGGACCTCTGCGCCAGAGACCCCGATCGCGCTGAGGCACTCCGCGAGACCGCGGGAGGTGCCGGCCGGCCCGACGGTAGAGGTGATGGCTGCCGTCCGGGGCGGTTCCATCCGAAGGATCTGAGCCTGGGTCACGAAGTCGGACTGGGTGTACCTGGTCCCGGACTGACCGATCTGCATCTCCGAGGGGGTCGTCGCGGCTCCCGCCACAGCCGGGGCCTTGGCTGCATCTTTCTGGGCCGCTTCACTGCGCGGCTCAGCTGCGCTCGAGGTGCGGACCAGCGCGGCACCAGCACTGGTGGAGGTGCTCTGACCTGCCGTCAACAGGTTGTCGCCGGCCACCGCGACCAGTGCAACTGCAGCCGCCGCGGCCAGGGCGAAGACCAGCCGTCGAGGACGCCGTCGTGCGGCCGCGAGCAGCGGGGTGACCGAGGCGCTCTGGGGCTTCGCGGATCGCTGCGCCTGCTCGGCGGCCAGGCTCGCGTTGATCCGCTCGACCAGATACTGCGGCATGGGGTCGGGCTCCGGCATGGCCGACAGCAGGGCGCGGACACCGGTGGGGTCGTCATCGCGGGATGGCTCCGAACCAAGGGGGTTGCGGGGCTTGATCAGGGGGCTCACCTCGATGCTGGGTCGCGCGTGTCTGCAGGATCATGGTCAGGTCAGGGATACCGAACGGTTGAATGCTCCGACGTGGGTATGACGTCAGGGGGATGCCATTGGTTCCTTCCCGGTGTCCTCTTCGGGCGTGTCAGACGGCGGGTCGAGGCCCAGCAGGGGCACCATCGCGGCCCTTCCACGGGAGCACCTGGACTTGATCGTGCCTTCGGCGACCTGCTGGATGCTGGCCGCCTCGGCGATGCTCAGCCCGTGCATGTCGACCAGGATCAGCGCTATCCGCTGAGTCTCGGGAAGCTGGGCCAGGGCAGCCCGGATGTCGAGCCGGACGTCGACGCCGTGGTGGTGGTCGTGCGGGTCTGCCACAAGCCTCAGGTCGGCTTCCGGCAGAGGCAGGACGGGTTTGGTCCGGCGCAGCCGGTCGAGGCAGGAGTTCACCACGATCCGGTGCAGCCAGGTGGTCACCGCGGCCTCGCCGCGGAAGGAAGCTGCGCCCCTGAAGGCGGAGATGAAGGCTTCCTGGACTGCGTCGGCAGCCATCTCCGGGTCCGCCGTGGTCCTCAGGGCCACCGCCCACATCCGGTCGCGGTGACGCCGGAAGAGCTCACCGAAGGCATCGGGGTCGCCGGCACAGTGTGCCGTGAGCAGGTCGCGGTCCGGCAGCTCACGCAGATCGTCAGCCAGGTGCGACATCAGCGTGCACTCAGCTGAGTGCGATCTCCGAGATGGAGGCGCGGTACTGGCTGCCGTCCTGGGCCAGCTTGGTGAACCAGACGATGACGTACTGGGTCTCCTTCAAGGGGCTGGACGCCTTGATCTTGACCTCTCCGCTGGCGTCGGTGGCTGTGCCGATCACAGTAGCGCCGTCCAGGCTCGGACCCGTCGCAGCGTAGACGGTGAGGTCGACCGGGCCATTGGCGAGCTCGATGGTCACCTCGTGCACCGACGTCGGCTGGCCGAGGTCGAGCACCACTCCCACGCCCTTCTTCAGGTTGCCGAACTGCGCGCTCTGGTACTGCTCGGAGCTCCACGACGTCGAGGTATCCCCGTCAAAGACACGGGCGGCCTGGTCGTTGTTCTCCCGCTGGTCCCCTTCAGGGTCGAACCCCGTGGCGGACAGGATGGCGATGGGCCCGGCCGCCGTCGTTGCTGCCTGCGGGGCGGGTGAGGCGGGTACCACGACAGGTGGTGCCGTCACGACCACCGTGCGTCGCGGAGTGGGCTTGCTCGAACTGGCACTGCTCGGGCCGACCAGTCCGTGGTAGCCGACCCACAGGGCCAGCGCCACGAATCCCGCCATGATCAGCATGACGATCTTTGACTGGCCACGACTCGGCGGCAGTGCCGTCGAGGCAGGCAGCATCGGCAGCGGCGGCTCGATGCCGTCGATCTCGCCCAGGACGCGGGCGGACGTCGTCCGCTCGTCTCCGATCGGGGTGGCCGGGCCGGGGACGGCTGGCCCGCTGGTCTGTCCGGCTGTCCTGCCGACAGAGCCCGGTTTGCCGCTGACCGCAGTTGCTGCGGCACCCGCACCGGTCAGCGCAGCTCCGAAGGCCCTGGTGGTGGTCGAGCCAGCCGGGGCCACCTTGTCCGAGTCCGGCTCAGCGTCCACGGGGGTGGTCGCCCGGGCTGAAGCCTCAGCCGGGTGCGCTGCCGGTTCCCCGGCCGGTGCGGCGGCGGCCGGCACCGCGCCGCTGACCGGGAGGTTCCTGCTGAGGTCGTCCCCGGTGGGCAGACGCAGCACCACGGTGGGGTCGACCCCCGGATGGTGGACGGGCTCGTGTGACCAGGGGGCGATCCGGCTCGCCACGACCCCGGGGGTCAACGGACCGGCGGCCTCGTTCAGCGTGGTCCGGCACAGGGTCTCCAGATCGCCGGGAACGCCGGCAACGATCTCGGACGGCGACACCACCCCGCCGGCCACCCTAGGGGCCGGCTCGACATCCGGGACCTTTCCCTCCAGCGGCCAGCGGCCGGTGAGCGCGGCATACACGATGGCTACCAGGCTGACGGCGTCCTGGCGCAACGCGGTCGACGAGTCCGGCTCTCGCTGATCGGGTCCGTCGATCGCTGCGGCGACCGCCACCCCGCCGACCCTGATGGCCCCTTCGGGGTCGATCAGGACGTGGTGCGGAGTCAGTCGCAGGTGGTGCAGACCCCGCTGGCCCGCCGTCTCCAGCGCTTTGGCGGTCTCACCGGCGACCCGGCGGGCCTCCTCGGCCAGCATGGGCCCCTGGAGCAGGATCGTGGCGAGCGACTCGGACCCGGTCATCGCCTCTTCGACGATGAAGGAGCTGTCGTCCTGGCTGCCGACGTCGAGGATACGGACCAGCCTGGCGTCCTCCACCCCGGCGGCACGCCGGGCAGCGTCCAGCACGCCTGCGCGGTTAGGGTGCTCGGAGCCGACGATGGTCAGCGCGACCTCACGTTCGAGGGTGGTGTCGTGGGCGGACCAGCACTCGAGCTCAAGGCTGTGGGACAGACGCCTCCGCAGGGCGTAGCGACCTCCGAAGACCGCCCCGGGACCTACACCGCGCACCGCTGACTCCTGTCTGTGTTCACCGCCATCACGTTCCTGGGCCACTACGTGAGTGTCATCCTAAGGTGGTCTCAGCCCCCAGGCAGTGCCCTTCTCACGCGTTCCGCCACTGGTTTGACCAGGTCGTCGATCTCGTGAACGTGCAGTCGGCGTGCCGTGACGAAATAGATCGCCGCAAAAACCACGCCGCCGACGACCAAACTAATAGGACTGTACAGCTTTCCCTCGATCATCCGGGCCAGGCCAAACTGCACGACGAGGGCACCGGCTCCGGCCACCAGGGACGCGACGCCAAGCCGGACGTATGTCCTGGTCACCTCGCCCAGGGGCAGTCCGTTCAGCCGTCTCCGGACCAGGACCAGACCGATGGCCATGGCGACGGCGTTGCTGACGGCCTGACCGGCGCCCACCCCCACGACGATCCAGCGCAGTGGCAGCAGCAGGCTGGCGAAGTTGGCGGCGGTAGCGATGACGGTGACCACCACGGTCAGCTTGAACGGTGTCTTGGCGTCTTCGAAGGCGTAGAAGGTGCGCTGCAGGAGGAACAGGATCCCGAAGGGCACCAGCCCGACCATCATCGCCATCATGACCATGGCGATGCCTCGATGCTCCGCCGCGTTGACTCCAAAGAACAAGGTGGCGGTGGCGGCGAAGCCGAGAGCGAAGGCGCCCACCGTGGCCGGGACGGTGGCGACCGCGGTCAGTCTCAGGCCTCTGTCGACATCGGCGCGGACCTCGTCGAGATCGCCGGCACCGGCGGCCTTGGACATGCGGGTGAACAGCGCGGTGACCAGTGAGACGGTCACCAGCGAGTGCGGGAGCATGAAGACGAGAAAGGCGTTGCTGTAGGAGAACTTGCCCGGCACCGTCAGGCCGGCCACCCGACCTGCCTCGCCGGCGTACGTGGTGACCTGGGAGGTGATGATGAAGCCAACGGTCGAGACATCGAGGGCGGCGAAGGCCCACAGGGCAACAGTGGACGCGGTACGCAGGCCGACCCCGCGAAAACCCCACCGGGGCGTGTACCGGAAGCCGGAGCGCCACAACGGGAGGATCAGCACCAGTGCCTGGGCGGCGATCCCGGCGGTGGCGCTGCCGGCCAGCACCCAGATCATCGGTGAGGTCCAGCCCACGGGCTCAGCCTGCTGGGGGAAGGCCACCAGGAAGAAAGCCATCCCGCCGATGGCCACGACGTTGGCCAGCACGGGCGCCCACATGTAGGCCGCGAAATGGTTGCGGGCGTTGAGCACGTTGCCCAGGAGCGTGTAGAGGCCGTAGAAGAAGATCTGCGGCATACAGATGAAGGCGAAGGCGAAGCTGAGCGAGCGTGTGTCCGCGGTCCAGGTCGGGGAGCTGTACAGCCTGACCAGCAGGCCCGCGCCGAGCGTGAAGACGACGGTGATGACGGCCAGAGCGGTGATCGAGACGGTGAGCAGACGGTCGACGTACTCGCGCCCGCCGTCGGCATGGCCGGCCGCGCGGGTGATCTGGGGCACCAGGACAGCGTTGATGACGCCCCCGGCGAGCAGGAGATAGACGATGTTGGGCAGGGTGTTGGCCACATCCCAGGCGTCACCTGCCGCCAGCGTCCCGAGCACGGCGACCGCCATCGCAGCCCGGACCACACCAAGGATCCGTGAGGCGATGACGCCGGAGGCCATCCCAGCAGTGGCGCGGGCCAGGCTCGCCTCGGGCGAGCTTTGTGCTGCCGGAGGCGTCGGCGAGGCGGGTGGCAACCAAGCGCCCCCCGGGACCTGCGGGCCGGAGGTGACTGGTGTGCTCGCGGGGACGGGTGAGCCCGGTGAGGGTTTGTCGATGGACTCAGTCATTGACGGGGGGCTCCTGAGCATCGGGGCGAGAGCCGCGGGTGGATCCGCGACGCAGTGATCGTTGGGTGCCGAGCACGAGAATGAGCCCGGCGAAGCCGCCCAGGACCCAGTAGAGCCAGGTGGCCGGGGGCTGCACTCGCACGTTCACGTTGGCGTTCCGGCCGAGCGGCGTGCCGTTACGGGTGGTCAGGACGGCCTTGACGCTGACCAGCCCGGCGGCGATGGAGGTGACCTGAAGCGGCACATTGGCCCGGCTCTTGGCGCCGATCTTCAGTGGCCCGGGCTGCCGCTCGATCCTCAGCCGGGGCTGGGCCGGGGTCAGGGTCAGGTGCACGTCGTGGATCGGGACATCGAGATCGTTGACCACGGTGACCTGGAGCACTCCCTTGTCGGCGAAGAAGTTCACCGAGCTCGGCGCCACCCGTACGCTGCGCCCGACTGTGTCGATGGCCGCTCTGGTGGCGGTGTCGATGGCACCGAGGCCCTCCGGGTGATCACGCCAGCGCGCTGAGAGCTTCTGGACCTGGGCGTCGTGCCAGGTCGCCGAGAACAGCCGGCCGTCACCGAGGATGCTGGCAACCCCGTTGATGTCGGTGAGGGTAACAGGGATGGTCGCGAGCCCGGCCCGGGTCAGCCGGGAGGGGCCGGGACTCAGCGGGTCCGGGGTGCCCGGACTGGCTGTCGGCGCGGCCGGCGACGTCGTCGGCGTGCCGGTGATGCCGGTGATTCCCTGGCCCCCGACGAGCGGCTCCGGGGGCAGCGTCTCGCTGGCCGCCAGGATCTGGTCGGTCGTGGCCGGGACAAGCCACGGCGCCTCCCTGGCCACGGCCGCGAAGAGAGAGCGAAGCACTGCAGGGTCACCGGCGAACGTCCGGGGCTCGGCAACCAGCACTGAGCGGTTTCGGGTGCCGGGCCGCTCCCCCAGCAGGGCCATGGAGTCGGCCAGGAAGCGCTGGATGGTGAGGGCACCAGCGGCTTTCGAGGAGGTCTGGGCGACAGTCCTGCTCAGGGAGTCGTCGTAGGCCAGCAGAGGCAGCCCGATACCGGACTTGTGGCTTGCCCCGGTGATCGAGCCGTCCTGGCTGCCCAGGGTCGAGGCGGAGGTCACCGCAGCGGTGAGCCCTGGTGCGGCGTACGCGCTCTTCAACTGTGCCTGGCTCTGCGGCGTCAGGGTGCCGGCCACCGGCCAGGCGATGTCGGAGCGGGCGGGGCCCACCGCGACATCGACGGTGGACGGGTGGCTGATCAGTGTGCTCAGGCCGCGGTTGCCGGTGGTGAGCGGAAGCACGGCGTCCAGGTCTGGATCGGCATACGGAAGAGTCCAGAGAGTATGCCGCGGCGCGGCCGCCCTGAGTCGCCCGGCCAGTGCCGTCGTGATGGCGGTCACCGGATCCGGAGTACGTACGCCCCCCGGCGTCGGTGTCCCCGAGGTGCTAGGCGTCGGCGTCGCCAGCGGAGCCGAAGCGTCCTGGGCAGAGGCGGTCGGCGGGCCCAGGATCGCGGGGTCGATCGCCCAGGTGACATTGGCGTTCTCAGTGCCCTGGATCACCCGGTCCAGCCGGGAGCCCGGCCCGACCGCCCTGGTCCAGGCTGCGGTCCGGGCCGGGCTCGGCATCCCGTGCAACGCCGGGTCGGGATCGAGGGTGAGGGGCACGAGCCAGGCGATGGACATCGGCTCGAATGCCTTGATCGTCGCCAGGGTCGGCAGGAAGGTGTGCACCTCACCGGACTTCTGGGTCCCCGCCGAGGTTGCCCCGGCCACCTCGACCTGCAGTGGCAGCACGGCGAACGGGTCGCTGTGGCTGATCTCGGAGGCCGGGATGGTGAGCGTGAACGCGGCGAGCGCGCCCGGTGCCAGGGTCTTGCCCACAGAGACATGGGCGACCTCCCGCAGGGCCTGACCGCTGCCGGCGCCCGCCCAGTCGGACACGGCCTGCCGGCTGGTCAGCGGACCGCGCCCGATGAGCGCTGTGGCCACCGGCAGGTCGATCGAGACCCCGCTGGCGTTGCGAACGCTTCCGTTGATCCGGATCGACGCCTTGGGGACCGCGACCGTGGGCGTCAGAGAGGTCAGCGAGACGGTCAGCGGTGGCACCGCGGGGGTCGTCGTGGAGTTCGCCTCCACTGCAGGGGCAGCGCTTGCCTCCGGGACCGGTGGCAGGATCGGCAGGAGCGAGACGGTCAGCAGAGAGAGGACGAGCAGGCTAGCTGGGCTGGCCCGCCGGCGTGCGCGCTGCCGCCTCGCCGACACAGGTCCGGTCACCTCGTGCCTGCCAGGCGCGCCCAGGCGACTTCGGCGATCTGCCGTTCGTTGGGGAAGGTGAGCTGTGCCTGGACCTCGCCGAGCGGGAACCACGCCACGTCGATGGCCTCGGCATCCGGATCGCCCTCGATGCTCAGCTCCCCGCCGGTGGCCTCGAGGAGGTAGTGGTGGACGATCTTGTGGACCCGGGTGCCCGAGGCGGTGAACCAGTAGTCGATGGTGCCCAGCGGTGCCAGGACACGGCCGATGATCCCGGTCTCCTCGGCCACCTCACGCGCGGCGGTCTGCTCGAGCGTCTCGTCGCTCTCGACATGGCCTTTGGGCAGGCACCACTCGACCCGTCCCGCACGGTTGCGGCGGGCGATCACCGCGATCTGTGCCACCCCCTCGTGCACCTCGATGATGACCCCCCCGGCGGAGATCTCCTCCACCTCCGGCAGTCGGTGCGGCGGCCGGTCTGGCAGCCGGTCCGGCGACTGCGTCGGCTGCGGTGGGCAGGAGGTCATTACCTCACTGTAGCCAGCCCTGGAGGTGACCCTGTCGGGGCGCGTGGATGGACTGCAACGCCTCAGCGCGCGGCTCCGTCACCTACGCTTGGCTCCCGTGGCTGCCTCCGATACGACCAGTGCCCTCCTTCGCGAGGCCGTTCGCCGGCTGGCCCCGGTCCTGCCCATGCTCAGCGAGCTTGGCGCGCGGTTCGTCGACGCCGGTCATGAGATAGCGCTGGTGGGCGGGCCGGTGCGTGACGCCTTCCTGGGCCGGGTGTCCCCAGACCTCGACCTGACCACGTCGGCCGGACCGGATCAGACCGAGGCGATCCTGGCCCGCTGGGCCGACGCCAACTGGGACGTGGGCCGGGCCTTTGGCACGATCGGGGCTCGCAAGGGCAACCACGTCATCGAGGTGACCACGTACCGCGCCGACGCGTATGACCGCGTCAGCCGCAAGCCGGTGGTGGCCTTCGGAGACAACCTGCTCGATGATCTGGCCCGCCGGGACTTCACGATCAACGCCATGGCGATGCGCCTGCCCTCGCTGGAGTTCGTGGATCCCTACGACGGGCTCGCCGATCTCGCGGCCCGGGTCCTGCACACGCCGGGGACTCCCGAGCTGTCCTTCGGTGACGATCCCCTGCGGATGATGCGGGCTGCCCGTTTCGTGTCACAGCTGGGACTGACCGCGGCGCCCGAGGTCGTCGCGGCGATGACCAACATGTCCTCGTCGCTGGCGATCGTGTCGGCCGAGCGGATCCGTGACGAGTTCGTCAAGCTGATCATGGGTGCTGCGCCGCGGCAGGGCCTTGCGCTCTTTGTCGAGACCGGTCTGGCTGGTGAGGTCCTGCCCGAGCTGCCGGCGCTCAAGCTCGAGGTGGATGAGCACCACCGGCACAAGGATGTCTACGAGCACTCGCTGACCGTGCTCGAGCAGGCGATCGGGCTCGAGGGTCCCCCCGGCGGGCCGGCCTCCTCCGTCCCCGGCCCAGACCTGATCCTGCGCCTGGCGGCCCTGCTGCATGACATCGGCAAGCCTGCCACCCGGCGTTTCGATGACCAGGGGGGCGGCGTGAGCTTCCATCATCACGAGATGGTCGGCGCCAAGCTGGCCGCCCGCCGGATGAAGGCGATGCGCTTCGACAGGGACACCGTCAAGGCGGTGTCCCGCCTGGTCGAGCTGCACCTTCGCTTCCATGGCTATGGCGACGGGGAGTGGACCGACTCGGCGGTACGCCGCTATGTCACCGATGCCGGGCCCCTGCTGCCCCGGCTGCACCGGCTGACCCGCTCTGACTGCACGACCCGCAACGTGCGCAAGGCGCGCAGCCTCTCGCGGGTCTATGACGACCTTGAGACCCGGATCGCCCGGCTGATGGAGCAGGAGCAGCTCGACGCTGTCCGTCCCGAGCTGGACGGCAACGACATTGCCGAGATCCTGGGGATCGCGCCGGGGCCGGTGCTGGGCCGCGCCTATAGATACCTCCTCTCGGTCAGGATGGACCAGGGCCCGATCGGTCGCGAGGCCGTCATCGACGCCTTGCGTGCCTGGTGGGCGGAGCAGCCCGAGTCGACCAGCTCCAGCTGAGGCGGTCCGCGAGGCCGGCCTGGGGATAAAGAGAGTACGTCTGGGGATAAAGCAGGTACGGCTGGGGATAAACAGGGTGCGGCTGGGGATAAGTCCCCTCTGTGGATAAGTGCCGAGCCGCGGTGCGCGGGGGTGCGAGCATGCCGGGGTGAGCGACGCCAGCCTGAGAGTCCTGTTCTGTGGTGAAGAGTTTCCGGTGGTTGCCGGACGGCAGCTGACGATCGGGCGCCGCGGCGATGTCGAGATCGACGACAACCCCTTCCTGCATCGCACCTTCCTGGTGATCCTCGAGCAGGGTGGCCTGTGGTGGCTGTCCAACGTCGGGTCGACCCTGACGGCGACGGTCGCCGACGGCGCCGGGTTGCTGCAGGCCTGGCTCGCCCCGGGCGCCCGGATGCCGCTGGCCCTGAGCCGGACGGTGGTCTGGTTCACCGCCGGGCCGACCACCTATGACTTCGAGATCGTCGTGGACGATCCGGCCCTCCTGCCGACGGCTCCCGATGCCGTCAAGCCGGACCACTCTGCCGAGATGACAGTCGGCCGGGTCTCGTTCACGCCGGACCAGAAGCTGCTGATGGTGGCGCTGTGTGAGGGCTCACTGTCCTGTAGCCGTCCGGGCACCAGCCAGATCCCGTCCTCGGCTGCCGCCGCCGCACGGATCGGCTGGACCGTCACCAGGTTCAACCGCAAGCTGGACAACGTCTGCCAGAAGCTGGCCGATGCGGGTACCCGGGGTCTGCACGGCGGGATCGGCAGGATGGCGAGCAACCGCAAGGCCCGACTCGTCGAGCACGCCCTGTCGACCCGCCTGGTGACAGCGCCCGACCTGGCGCTGCTGGGCCGGCGGCCCGCCCGTTGAAGCTGACGTTCGCCCTGCGCGCTCCAGACCCGGCTGGCAGCCACGGCAGGATCAACGGCAACCGCAGGGACAGCGGGGACAACAGGGACGGCGGGGACAACAGGGACGGCGGGGACAACAGGGACGGCGGGGACAACAGGAACGGCGGGGACAACAGGAACGGCGGGGACAACAGGAACGGCGGGGACAACAGGGAGAGCAGGGATCTGGTCGCCACGATCGACCCCTCCACAACGGTCGGGGAGCTGGCGGCATACCTCGTGGACGCTGACCCTCGCCGGACCGGTGAGCCGCGGGTGGCTGGGGTGGCTGTCGGCGGCGCGGCGGACGCATTCCGGAGTCCGGACGCATTCCGGAGTCCGGACGCAGCCGGCGTCGCGGACCCGGCGGGATCCCCGGCTGAAGGGGAGCTCACGCTGGCACTGATCGACCAGGATCTGCGGGTGGTCGATGCCCGGCTGACCATCCTGGAGAGTGGCCTGTGCTCGGGGGCCACGTTCGCCGTCACCCGTCGCCGCGCCTCGGTCGTCGATGCCGGCCCGGTTGCCGTGGCCCGCGTGGTCGCCGGACCCGACATGGGGAGCGAGCATCTCCTGGTGCGCGGCACGGCATACATCGGGCGCGGGCATGGCGCCGCGATCAGGCTCAGCGACTCCTCGGTCTCCCGACGTCACGCCAAGCTGGTGGTTGCCGGATTTCCGGCCGCCCTGGTCGTGGAGGTGGTGGACCTCGGCTCTGCCAACGGGATCTCGGTCGGCGGTGCGGAGGTACCAAGGGCTGTGCTGAAGGCCGGCGACCGGGTCAGGCTGGGCGACACCGAGGTCGAGGTTCGGCCGACCCGGCCGAGCGCAGGCCTGGTCAACGCTCACCCGGGTGGACGGGCGGACTCTGGGGGATCGGCGGACCCCGGGTGTGTGGCGTTCACGCGGTCGCCACGCCTCGCGCCCCTGTTCGAGGGACGCCGGTTCGAGGTGCCCGATCTTCCCGAGCGGGTCAGGGCGGTGCAGATGCCGTGGCTGGCCATGCTCTTTCCCGCGCTGATGGGCATGGGGATCTTCGCCTTCACCCAGAGCCCCTACTCCCTGATGTTCGTCCTCATGTCTCCGATGATGATGCTCGGTAGCTATATCGAGCAGCGACGGGGTGGCAGGAAGGACTTCGAGAACCTGATGCGGGAGTTCCGCAACGATGTCGAGATCCTGGCCACCCGGATTCGCGGGTCTCTGGAGGTCGAGGCCGGGCAGCGCCGCCGGGAGAACCCGTCCGGCGACGACTGCGCCGAGAGCGCCCGGCAGCTCAGTCAGCTGCTCTGGACTCGCCGCAGTGACACCCCGGGGTTCCTGCAGCTCCGGCTCGGCCAGGGAACGCTGCCGTCGCGAAGCTTCGTGACCATGCCGGCGGTGGGCCGTTCCACCGCCCAGGCCTGGAGCGAGCTCGCCGCCTCGATCGAGGGCCTGTCGGTCGTCGCCGACGTCCCGGTCGTCGTGGATCCGCTGAGCACAGGAGCGGTCGGGGTGTCGGGTGTTCGTGAGGCCGCGCTTCCCGCGGCGAGGTCCCTGGTGCTCCAGGCAGTGTCGCTGCACTCACCGGCTGAGCTGATCGTGACCGCGTTCGCCTCCACCACGACAGCCCCCGACTGGGACTGGCTCAAGTGGGTTCCTCATACGACATCGGCGCAGAGCCCGGTCAGGGCGCGTCATCTGGCCAGCACGGCGCCCGCCTGTGCGGCGCTGTTGTCCGGTCTGGAGGCTCTGCTCGGGTCAGCCGGTCAGGTCGGCGATCCCGGCGGGGCCGGTGCACCCGGTGAGCACCGTCCAGCCGGTCACGGCCCGGACCGTACACGCCCTTGTGTGCTCGTCCTGGTCGAGGATGACGCGCCGGCCGAGCGAAGTCGGCTGGTCCACCTCGCGGAGAAGGGCTGGCACCAGGGCATCGTCGTGGTGTGGCTGGCGCACTCGACGCCCTCCCTGCCGGCGGCTTGCCGGGTCTTTCTCGAGGTGGAAGGCACTCGCGGGGCCGCGGGCTACGTCAGGGACGGCACCCTGGTCACCTCGGTGGTCGTCGATGTCGTCAGCCGGGCCCGAGCGCTTGCCACGGCACGCTCGCTGGCGCCGGTCCAGGACTCCGGCGCGCCGGCCGATGATGCCAGCGACCTTCCCAGGGCAGTCTCGCTGCTGTCACTGACCGGGGCTGACCTCGCCCACTCCCACGGCGCCGTGATCGAGCGTTGGAGCGAGAGCCGCTCCATCCTCACCGGCCCCTTCGCCCCGCAGACGCCGCACCGCCGGGCCGGCAACCTCCGGGCGATCATCGGCCAGTCGGCTCAGGGGACGTTCTCGGTCGACCTGCGCGCGGACGGCCCGCACGCCCTGGTCGGCGGTACCACCGGCGCCGGCAAGTCCGAGCTCCTCCAGGCCTGGATCCTGGGTATGGCGTCAGCACACTCCCCGCAGCGGGTCACCTTCCTGCTGGTGGACTACAAGGGCGGGTCGGCGTTCCGCGACTGCGTGGAGCTCCCGCACGCTGTCGGCCTGGTCACCGACCTGTCCCCGCACCTGGTCCGGCGGGCGCTGGCCTCGCTGTCCGCCGAGCTGCGTCATCGCGAGCACCTGCTGGCTCGCTACAGAGCCAAGGACCTGGTCGAGCTCGAGCGGCGGGGTGAGGTGGACACCCCGCCGAGCCTGGTCATCGTCGTTGACGAGTTCGCCGCGCTGATCCAGGAGGTACCCGACTTCGTCGACGGTGTCGTCAACGTGGCCCAGCGAGGTCGCTCGCTGGGCGTTCACCTGATCCTGGCGACCCAGCGCCCGGCCGGTGTCATCAAGGACAATCTGCGCGCCAATACCAACCTGCGTCTTGCCCTGAGGATGGCCGATGACCATGACAGTGCGGATGTTGTCGGGTCGCCGGTGGCGGCCTCGTTCGACCTGGACCTGCCCGGCCGTGCCGTGTCACGGTGCGGGCCGGGGCGGCTGACCTCGTTTCAGACCGGCTACGCGGGCGGTTGGACCGCCCTGACGCCCCCAGCACCGCAGATCCGGGTCGAGACTCTGAGCTTCGGGCCGGCTCAGGTGTGGGCACCGCCGGTCAGCAGCGATCGGGGCCACGACACGACGGACCCTGGCCCGACCGATATCCAGCGTCTGGTGTCCACGATCCGGGTCGCCGCCAGCACGGCAGAACTGCCAGCCCCGCGTGTGCCCTGGCTCCCTGAGCTGCGGACGGTCTACGACCTGGCCGAGCTTCCGACGCCCGGGCGAGACCACGTGCTGGTGTTCGGCGTGGCTGACGACCCGGACCGTCAGGCCCAGCCGGTGGTCGGCTTCGACCCGGACAAGGAGGGCAATCTCGCCGTCTTCGGGGCCAGCGGCTCGGGCAAGAGCGTCTTGCTGCGGACCATCGCCCTCTCCGCGGGGATCTCGGGCCCCGGCGATCCGTGCCATGTCTACGGCCTCGACTTCGGCAACAGGGCGCTGTGCATGCTCGAGTCCCTGCCCTACGTGGGCAGCATCGTGCCCGGAGCCGATCACGAGCGACTCACCCGCCTGCTGACCTTCCTGCGCCAGCTGATCGACGACCGGGCGGTGCGTTACTCCAGGGCCAGCGCGGCAACCATCACCGACTACCGCCGGCTGGCCAACGCGCCGGACGAGCCGAGGGTCATCGTGCTGGTGGACGGGCTGAGCGCCTTTCGGGCGGCCTACGAGATGGGCGGTCGGCTTCGCTGGCTGGACCTGTTCACCTCGCTGGCCGCTGACGGTCGCCCGGTGGGTGTGCACTTTGTGATCTCCGTCGATCAGCGCGCCGGAATGCCGGGCGCGCTGGCCTCTGCCGTCCAGAGCCGGGTGGTCCTGCGAATGGCGCACCCTGATGACTATGGCTTCCTCGGTGTGGCCCCGGACGTCCTCACCATGGCCTCGCCACCTGGCCGCGGACTGCTCAATGGCGCCGAGATCCAGTGCGCCGTCCTGGGCGGTACCTTCGAGGTGATGGCACAGGCGCAGGCCGTGAGCGCGCTTGAGCTGGCAATGCGCAGCAGCCCGGCGGTCACCGGGGCCGGTGCCCGGGGAGGAACCCCGGCAGGCCCTTCGGGGGCCACCAGCTGGGCGCCGGCGATCCGCAGCCTGACCGACCGGGTGCTGATGGACGATCTGCCCTGCGCGATCAGCGGGCGACCGGTGCTGGGTATCGGGTCGACGAGTTTGTCGGCACTGCCGTTTGAGCCCCGAGGATCCTTTGTGGTCACCGGGCCCTCAGGCAGCGGCCGCACCACGAGCCTGCTCTCGCTGTCCCGGTCCTTGCGTCGCTGGGATCCTGCCATGAAACTCATTCTGGTCACCCCCAGACGTACCTCCGGGCTGCTCGCCCTGCCCTACTGGACCGAGACCGCCGCCGGGACCGACGACGTCGTCGCCTTGTCCTCCCGTCTGCAGAGTGAACTGCGCGAGGGCACCCTGACCGGGCCGGTGACGCTCGTGGTGGAACGGATGGACGACCTCGTCGGCACGGTCGCGGAGTCGCCGCTGTCGGGTTTGGTCAAGGCCTGTCTGGAGGATGACCACTTTGTGGTGGCCGAGGGTGAGGCGATCTTCTTCAGCTCCAGCTTCGGCCTTCCAGGTCTGCTCAAGATGTCACGGTCGGGGTTGGCCCTGCAGCCGGACGGCGTCGAGGGGCAGACGGTCTTTCACTCGGCCTTCCCGGCGTTCAACCGCGCCGACCAGCCCGTGGGGCGGGGCTTCCTGGTACAACGTGGCCGCCCGGAGATGCTCCAGGTCGTTCTTCCGGACTAGCAGCACCCCGACTTGCTGAATCGTCCTGCACCACCCCGGCTGCTGAATCGCCGCCCGGCCAGGGGTCGGGCCCGAGGTGTGCCCCGCGGGACCTGCCCCAGCTCGCCTTGTGAGCACGTCCCTTGAGACGGGTCCGATGGCTGCGAGCCCCGAACGGGTACCTGCCCGGGGGACGTCCAGCCGCGCAGATCAGGCTGCGACGGGCTAGGACGTCGATGGGGAGCGCTCCCCATCGACACCCCGGGCCGGGGCATCTAGTTTTCAGTCAGGCGCAAGGCGGTGACAGCCGGCCGCCGTTGAGGCCAGGCCGGTGGGTGACTCCGGGCTGTCCGATGACATCCAGCCGATGCCGACATGGTGTGGGCACGTTCTTTGAAGGGATCGGTATGAGTATCGAAGGTCAGCAGGGCGCAGCCGGAGGCGCCTGGGAGGGGATGAACCCTGACGTGGTCGAGTCGCAGGCTCGGATCCTGCACGGTTTGTCCGGCGAGATCACCACGCTCATGCACAAGATCGAGGGCCAGGTCACGGCGCTCGCCGGCGCCTGGCACGGGGAGGACTCCCGGAAGTTCGCCACCGAATGGGCCGGCACGCACAAACCCGTGTTCGCGACGGCGGCCACGCTGCTGGCGAACATGGGCGATATCAGCCAGCGCAGCGCTGCCCAGCAGCGGGTTACGTCGTCCAGCTGATGGTGTCTATCGGTCTGAAGATGTCTTCCGGTGCGGGTCTCGTTGGTGTCAAGAGGGGTAACTGATGGCTGTCAGCCAGGGCATGAACCATGCGGCGGTGCTGACGATCGCCTCTCAGCTGGACACCGACCAGCAGAGAGTGACGGATCTGCTGCAGCGCGCTCAGGCTTCGGTCGGCACCCTCAGTCAGAACTGGTTCGGCAAGGACTCGACACAGTTCGCGGCAGACTGGGCGGCTCGCTCCACCCAGCTCATGGGGGCCGTGGATGTCATCTCGGTGATGTCCAGGCAGGCGCGTACCCAGGCTTCCGACCAGGCGGCCACCTCAGCGGCCTAGGGGAGCAGAACGTACGAGGGCCCGGCGCCATGCGCCGGGCCCTCGTGATACGTGCTGCAGAGTCAGCGCTCTTCGGTGCCTGCGATGTAGGCCTCGAGCTTGGCGCGGCCCTCGTCGTCCGGACGCTGGACCGGCGGGGACTTCATCAGGTAGGACGAGGCGGAGATCAGGGCGCCGCCGATACCACGGTCCTTGGCGATCTTGGCCGCACGGATGCAGTCGATGATGATGCCGGCCGAGTTGGGGGAGTCCCAGACCTCGAGCTTGTACTCGAGGTTCAGCGGCACGTTGCCGAAGGCTCGACCCTCGAGGCGTACGTAGGCCCACTTGCGGTCGTCGAGCCACTGGATGTAGTCGCTCGGGCCGATGTGGACGTTGCGCTCGCCCAGATCGTGCTTGAGGTTCGAGGTGACGGACTGGGTCTTGGAGATCTTCTTGGACTCCAGGCGGTCGCGCTCGAGCATGTTCTTGAAGTCCATGTTGCCACCGACGTTCAGCTGGTACGTACGGTCCAGCACGATGCCACGGTCTTCGAAGAGCTTGGCCAGGACGCGGTGGGTGATGGTCGCGCCGACCTGGGACTTGATGTCGTCGCCGATGACCGGGACGCCGGCATCTTCGAACTTCTTGGCCCAGACCGGGTCGGAGGCGATGAAGACGGGCAGGGCGTTGACGAACGCGACGTTCGCGTCGATGGCGCACTGGGCGTAGTACTTGTCAGCGACCTCGGAGCCGACCGGCATGTAGGACACGAGCACGTCCACCTTGGCGTCCTTGAGAGCCTGGACGATGTCGACCGGCTCGGCCTCGGACTCCTCGATGGTCAGGCGGTAGTACTTGCCCAGGCCGTCGTTGGTGACTCCGCGCTGGACGGTGACACCGGTGGGCGGCACGTCGGCGATCTTGATGGTGTTGTTCTCGGAGGCGTTGATGGCATCCGACAGGTCGAAGCCAACCTTCTTGGCATCCACGTCGAAGGCAGCGACGAACTGGACGTCGTTGACGTGGTACTCACCGAACTTGACGTGCATCAGCCCGGGAACGGTGGCACTCGGGTCAGCATCCTTGTAGAACTCAACTCCCTGAACCAGCGAGCTGGCGCAGTTACCCACGCCAACGATGGCGACGCGAATGGATCCCATTTGGGGTTCTCCCTTGTAGTTGTGCTGCACGAGGCAGCTGGAATGACGGAAAGCTAGGTGGACTTCAGGTTCGGCGGCCTGGTGTTGGCGCTGGCCGCCGTGGAGGTGGTCGCGGTACTTGTGGTGGAGCCCGTGATGGCGTTTCCAGTAGGGCCTTGAGCGGTGGAGCGTGGTGTGGCGACGGGTGTCGAGCTCGTGGTGGGGGCTGTTGCCGGAGCGGTGGAGCGCTCTGTCTCGATCAGCTCGGAGAGCCAGCGCACCTCGCGCTCGGCGGACTCCAGGCCGTGACGCTGCAGCTCGGTGGTGTAGAGGTCCAGGCGCTCACGGCGCTGGGCCGCGGCGGCCCGGTAGGCGTCGAGCCGTTCCTCCAGCCGACTGCGGCGGCCCTCGAGAATGCGCAGGCGAACATCAGACTCGGTGCGCGCGAAGAAGGAGAAGTGGACGTTGAAGGTGTCGTCCTCCCAGGCTGCCGGCCCGGACTGGGACAGCATCGACTGGAACTCGCCAAGGCCGTCATCGGTCAGCTCGTACACGATCCTGGCTCTGCGGCTGCCCGCACCGGCCGACCCGCCGGACGATCCCGGAAGACTTTTTGGGGCGGTGTCCTCGGCGATCCAGCCGCGGTCGACCAGCTCACGCAGGCAGGGGTAGAGGGTTCCGTAGGACAGGACCCGGAACGCGCCGAGAACCGCGTTGAGCCGCTTGCGCAGCTCGTAGCCGTGCAGCGGCGACTCGTGCAGGAGTCCCAGGATGGCGAGCTCCAGAAGGGCAGAACGTCGGCTCACGTCACGCCCCTCCCCTGCTCGTTGTCCGTGTCTGTGGCTGCGTCTCGGCCCTGGTCGCCGGGCGGTGTGCCGGGGCTCACCATGAGCACCTCAGAGACACTCTACACCGGATATATCGATTCGATATATCCGGATGCACGCCGCGAGACAGCGAAGCACCGGCCGGCACAGCCGGACCCTCCCGGGAAAGCGTGTCCCAGGTGGATCTGCTGCGCAGGCCGGTGCTTCGGCGGCAGGCTCAGCGCCGCAGGATCGTGAACCCTCCGGCGGCAACGGTGACCGGCACCGTTGAGGCCTTCGACGACCCCAGGGTCACCAGGCGACCGGTGCCGTCATAGACGTAGATCCGGGCGGTCCCGGTGCCCGGAAGGGCAACGGTGGTCCTTTCGGTGACCCGGGACGCGCTGCGCAGGACGGCACTCGCGTGGTTGTTGCCGCCCAGCACGTAGCTGGACACCAGCGGCTCGAGCATCACGGCGTCCAGACGGGCGGTGTCGTCGCCGCTGGCCGTGGTGGTCGCGGTGATACTCGTGGCACCGGCGGGCAGGGTGACCTTCAGGGTCACCGGGAGCAGCGCGCCGGACACCGCCGAGACGCCCTGGGCGCCGACATCGCCGGACCGCACCACGCCGAGCACTGAAGACCCGGAGCGGAACGTCGTGACGGCGGTGCTGCCAGGCTGCAGGTCGACGACTGCCAGTGCCAGCCGGGCCGGGCCACCGGGGACGGTCAGGGTGGCCGAGCCTCCGTTGCCGATCCCGACGTACCCGGTGCCACCGAACTGCGACTCGCCGGTCCAGGTCGATGCCGGGGTGACGACCGCTGCCGATCCGCCCAGCTGCGCGCCTTCGGCCTGCACGGTGGTCGAGCCGATGCGCTGGCTGATGACCGCAGTGCGGGCGATTGCCGCGACGTCAGGGTTCGCGTCCAGGGCAATCATCGAGAGCAGGCCGTGGATCGTGGACTCGGCGCCCGCGTTGCGGTTGACCCGGCCGTCGGCCTCGATCCCGTCGACCGTGCGACCGGTGGCCGGGTCGTAGGCCGGCAGCCGAGAGTTGTTGGCGCCGAAGTACCAGGACGCGGTGATGCCTGCCAGCTGTCGCAGCCCGGCACTGTGACTGATCTGCGCCGTCGCCAGCTGTGACTCCAGCCGGGAGTCCACGCCATAGGCGATCTGGGCCTGGTTGATCTGGGTCGGCAGCAGAGCCTGGTCCGCACCACCGGAGGTCAGCATCCGCGGGTCGAACACGGCCGAGTCGGTGGTCGCCACTGCGCCGAGGCGCTTGTCCGAGAGCACCGCGGAAGCGCGAGCCAGGGCCGCGGGCATCTGTGAGCCCCAGCCGTGCCACATGGATCCGGTCTGCGCGGACGGAAGGACGGCCCCGAACGGCCAGCTGCGGGCGTCTCCGCCGGCCAGGCCGCTGATGCCCTCGCTGAGCTGTTTCAGTGCCGTGCGCGCCGCGGGAGTGCCGCCGGCCTCGACGTACGCCGAGAGCCCGAGCACCGCTTCGGCGCTGGCGTCTGCACCGTCGACGACCAGCCAGGCAGGCTTGCTCTGTCCGTCGATCTGCAGGTAGTGGTGGTACTTCACGAGCACCTGGCGCTGCAACGCCGAGACGGACAGGTCCATCCGGGCCTTCAGGAAACCGGCGAAGGCCGGGTCCTTGTCGGCAAAGGCGGCGTAGCCCTCGCCCAGTGCCCAGGTCGTGCGGGCGAGCCAGAAGGACGCCCCGCTGTCGGAGGGGTCGGGGGTCTCGACGGGGATGGCGCTCGGGTGCAGAGTGCCGTCAGCCTGCATCCAGAGCACGACGTTGCCCGCGTTCGGCCCCGTCGTGGTCTGCAGGTAGGTCAGGCCGCGCAGCATGTTGTACGCCGCAGCCCGGCTGCTCTGCGAGCCGGTGAGCTTCCAGTGCCGCAGGTAGACGACCGAGGCCCTCGCGATGTCATCCGCGTTGAAGGCGCCCTGGCCGTAGGTGTTGGTGGCGGCGTCGTACGCGCCACCCCCGACATGGCGGAACGATCCGTCGGCGTTCGGCTCGGCGTAGGTCCACAGCACGTTGATGCTGGGCTGCAGGTCCATCCGGTAGGTCGTGTGGCCTGTCTGGGCCGGCGGGGTGACCGCGGTCCCCAGCCAGTCGAGGTGGGCCAGGTTCGTCAGGGGCGCAGCGCCACGGCTGGTGGCGGCAGGGGCCAGCGGTCCCTGCGGGCGAGCGGTCGCGGCCAGTGACGGTCCGGCCACCGACGCGGCGACCAGCACTGCCAGGACACCCGCGGCGATCGCGGTGAACGTTCGGCGTCCGGTCATGGCGCGGTCGTTCCCAGACGGCCGTAGCGGTCCTCGAGCCGGACGACGTCCTCGCGCCAGCCGGCGTCTGCGGTCGAGGCCTCCACCAGGACGGAGTCCTTGATGGCACGCAGCCGGTGCAGCGTGCCAGGGAGGACATGCACGGAGTCGCCGGCGTTCATGGTCAGTGCACGCAGGGTGTCTGCCGAGTCGCCAAGGTCTATCTCGACCTGACCCGAGACAAGGGCGATGGTCTCGTCCTTCGAGTGGTGGTACTGCAGCGACAGCGACTCGCCGGCGCTGACGAAGAGGAGCTTGCCCACATAGGAGCCTTCGACGAGCGCGAAGATCTCTTCGTGGCCCCAGGGTTTGTCCACGTGCTCCGCGGGCCGTACCGGGCTCTCTGGCGATGGTTGGTTCACTGTCGTCCTCACTGTGGGGGTGCTCGCTGTGTGGGTGCTCGCTGTGTGGGTGCTCGCGGTGTTGGTGCTCGCGGTGTTGGTGCTCACGGTGTTGGGTGCTCACGGTGTTGGTCTGGCCCGGTGTGGTCCAGCCGAGCCACGCCGATCTTCGCGTCCGCCATGCCGTAGAAGACGTAGCGGACGCCGTTGATGGTCTCGATCGCGGTCGGGAAGACGACGTTCGAGACGATGCCCTCGCGCTCCTCCGCCGTCTCCGGGGCAAGGATCGGCTTCTCGGTCCGGGCGATCACCCGTGACGGGTCCAGGAGGTCGAGCAGCATGGCTCCGGCCGCATACTCGACCTTCTGGGTGGTCGGGTCGAAGCCGTCGGGGATCTGGCCGATCACCCCATGATGGATGAGCAGCCAGCCCTCGTCGACCCGCAGCGGCGGCGGGCCGGCACCGATCTTGAGGTCTTCGAAGGCCATCTCCGGCATGGCCACCAGGCGGTGGTTCTGCGGCCGGGCCAGCGCGCGGATGTCGGCCGTGACCAGATCGACCGGGATGTAGGAGATCCAGATGCCCGGTCGCGGGTCGGTGACGCCGGCGGGCAGGTGCTCGATCTCACCGGGCCGCAGCCAGCCCAGGTCCCACATCGGCCGGTGCAGCATCGCGTAGGACATCCCGCCGTCGGGGTCCGGCACCGGCTCGGGGAAGAACACTGCGTCCTTGTTGGGGAACATGGACAGGTCGGTGTCGAGGTCCGGCTGGTAGGTGAACTGCACCGGTCCGAGCCGGCGCCAGTTCTGCAGGTCGTCGGAGACGGCCAGGGCGAGCCGGGGGCCGAGCGGGCCGAACGAGACGTACGTCATCACGTGCACGCCCAGGCTGGGCACCCAGGTGATCCGCGGGTCCTCGACCCCGGCGTTGTTGGCGCCGCGTTCCCAGCCTTCGTCGGGGGCCAGGACGATGCCGGCCCGCTCGACCCCGACCAGGACACCGTCCTTCAGGACGACTTCGGCGAGGCCGACCCGGGAGACGTTCCCGGCCGCCACGACCCGGGGTAGCAGGAAGAGCCGCCCGTCCGGTGTCCGTCCGCTGCCGGGGTTGAGCACCCCCATTGCCTCGAGCGGGTTACCGGGTTCTGGCGTCATGACGACGCCGACCCGGGTGAGTGAGTACGGGACGGTGGTCTGCTGGGTCAAGCGGATCAACCTTTCACGCCGGAGCCGAGGTCCGAGGAGGTGAAGTGCTTCTGGAAGGCCACGAACAGCGCCACTGCGGGGGCGGCCAGGACGACGGAGCCGGCCAGGATCGCCCCGTAGGGGTTGGCTGCCCGGCCGGCGATGTTGCTGATGTAGTTGGCCAGTGAGACCGCCAGGGGCTGCAGGGCGGCGTCCTTGGTGACCAGGAACGGCCAGAGGAACTCGTTCCAGGGCCCGATGAAGGTGATCAGTGTGGCCGTGAGCAGGGCAGGTCGGACCAGTGGGAGCGCGATGGACCAGAGGATCCTCAGCTCGTTGGCGCCGTCGATGCGGGCTGCCGCGAAGAGATCCTC
>JBBRZQ010000065.1:0-23238 GCA_038236535.1 Actinomycetales bacterium | reverse complement strand
GACGAAGATGGCTGAGGACGACCAGATCGACGAGTGGGAGATGGTGTCCACCAGCTGCCCCAGTGCCTGGTCGTTGTCGGCCACCATGGCGGTCGGGGTGTAGAAGCCGGGTTGGGTGCCGCGGGTATGGTCCCCCTGGAGCGTGAGGTAGTTGAACGCCGGGACGGCGCCGGAGGCCAGCTGGCCGGCGAAACGTTGCCGGAAGCAGTCCACTTGGGAGTGGCTTCCCGGCGGGGCTCAGGCGGGCAGGCTGGAGCCCAAGATCAGACCATTGTCCGGGGCCCGGCCGATGCCCGGCGCGTAGCACCCGGCGAAGGGGGGACCGATGTCGGAGTTGGCCTCCACCCGCTTGGCCTGGGCGAGCTGGGCGAGCTGGGCGGGCGTGCGGTCGCGGTCCGGGATCGAGCTGTATGCACCGTGCTCTGTTCGCCGTAGTTGAAGTAGGAGATGTGCTGGCGTTCGGCCTGGTCGAACAGGTAGCCGTTGCCCGGCGAGGTGACCGCGTACACGCCGAAGTCGTTGGGCCGTCCGCGGCCCGCGTACTGCTGGACCCAGTTGCGGGTGACGTAGTCGGGGACCCGGCAGCGGAGGTCCAATCCGAGGCGGGCGCTGCGGGTGCCTGGGGCCCGACAACCAGCGACTATTCGCCATACCGTTCCTTGCCCCGCTGCGCGCGGTGAGTGAGCGGGCGATGTGGGCAGTGAGGGCCAGCTCGGCGTGGACGCCGTTGGCCTCGCCCTTCTCGAAGTCGTCCGCGGTGACGGCCATGCTATTGGTGATGTGGGCAAGGCAGACAATGTCATAACCGCGTGCTTCGCCCAATGCGTAGAGCGCGGCGGCTTCCATTTCGACGCAGGTGGCCCCGCGCTCGACGGCGGAGGCGATGGCCGCGCGGGTTTCGCGGTAGGGAGCATCGGTGGTCCAGGACCGGGCCGCAATCACTGGCTCGCTCAGATCGTGCATGGCGGGTTCGAGACGGGCTTTGAGGTGGTCGGGCAGAGCGCTCCAGGTTGCAGGTAGTGCAGGCTGGTGCCTTCGTCGCGCAGGGCTTGGTCGATGAGGACGAAGTAGGGCGTGTCGGCCAGTGGTTGGAGTTGACCGGCGGAGGTGATGGAGATGACCAGGTCGGCGCCGCTGGCGAATAGTTGCTCGGCGACCAGGACGGCGAAGGGGGCTCCGACAGCGCGGCCGACCACGCCGACGGCTGTCCCGGCCAGGTCGGTGACCCACATATCGGTGTGGTAGCAGGCCCAGCCGGTATGACGGTGTCCCCGGCCGGTGTCGGCGAGGTGGGCTGCGATGTCCCCATCGGGATCGAGCAGACAGACGCGGGGGACAGGTTGGTCGGGCAGGTTCAGTTGACGTCGGGCTTCATGCAGCAGGTTGGCTGGCTGGAACACCGACTCAGCGGTGTAGTCCTTACTTACGGGCAATGGCAGGTCGGCGGTCACGGGGCGGTGGCCAGGGTGTGGGCGGTGGTCAGGATCGTGGCGGCGGTGGAGACGTCGGTGGCGGTGGTCCCGTGGCCCAGGGAGAGCCGGACTGCGCCGAGCGCCACTTCCGGTGTGCATCCCATGGCGAGCAGCGTCGCGGCGGGGGTGTCCTGACCTGCATGACAGGCCGACCCGGTGGAGGCGGCCAGCCCCGGTGATACGGCCAGCACGGATCGGCCGAGGACGTTGGGGAAGGAGACCATCAAGGTGTTGGGTAGGGAGTGCGCCGGGGTGTGCCGCACCATGCCGGGGATCGCGGCGTTCAACAGCTGCCAAAGGGTGTGTCGTAGGCAGGCGAGTCGCTCGATCTCCGAGGCCAGGCGACCACCAGCCAGCTCGCACGCCGCACCCAGGCCGACGATGCCTGGAACGTTCTCCGTCCCGGGCCGGACGCCGCGCTCTTGTCCGGCGCCGAGCAGCACGGGGCCAAGCTGTGTGCCGGCGCGGCGGTATAGGGCACCGACTCCCTTCGGGGCGTAGCACTTGTGCCCGGCGATGGAGAGCAGGTCCACGCCGAGGGCATCGACGTTTACCTCGATCTTGCCGATGGCCTGGGCTGCGTCGGTGTGCATCACCGCCCCGACCGCGCGGGCTGCGGCGGCGACCGTGGGGACGGGCAGGATCGCGCCGGTCTCGTTCTGGGCGAGCATCATCGTCACCAGTGCCAAGTCCGGGCCCAGCTCCGTGGCTGCCACGGCGGCGTCGACGGTGCCGGCGCTGGTGACCGGGAGCGCATTGATGGTCCAGCCGGCGGAGTGCAGATGAGCCAACGGCGCGGTCGTGGCCGGGTGTTCGACGACGGTGGTAACGATGCGGCGCCGGGTGGGGTCGGCGATGCTGGCGGTGCCGCGGATGGCCAGGTTGTTGGACTCGGTGCCGCCCGAGGTGAAGATGATCTCGGCTGGGTCGGCGCCGATCAGCGCGGCGACCTGGGCGCGTGCGACGGCGACGGCGCGGGCCGCGGCCCGACCTGCGGGGTGGTCGCTGGAGGGGTTGCCGTACCTATCGCGCAGGTAGGGCAGCATCGCATCCAGCACTTCGGGGGCCATCGGGGTGGTGGCGTTGTGGTCCAGGTAGATCAGGGGCTGGTCGTTGCTCATAACCACCTCCGCATCACGCGCTGTTCGAATGTGACCTTGCCCCAGTGCCAGCGACGCGCCGGGGAGTGCAGGGCGACGGTGGGGGCAGGGTCACTGTAGAAATTGCCGGAGCCGTAGGCCGCGCGGCCGGCGCCGGTCTCGATGAAGCAGCCGCCGTGCCCGTCGAAGCCGCCCGGAGCCGGCTCGGCGGTGATGGTGGCGGTGATGGTGTCGGCCACGACGTGGGCTTGAGCGTGGGCGAACACCCCGGCGCGCGGGAGCGGCTTGCCGATGCCGAGCACGATGTGGGTGTTGTCGCCGATGGCGTACACGCCCTCGAAGCCGTTGGCCAAGGTGGCCGGATCGGCGTGGATCCAGCCGTCGGCGGCGGCCAGGGCGGAGTTCGCGATGACCGGCGGGGCCGAGATCGGGGGCATGTACACGAGCAGGTCAGCGTCCTCGCTGGTGTCGCCGAAGTGGACCGTGCCGGGTTCGGCTGGGTGATCTGCCGGCCAGGCTGGTAGTCGATGCCCCGGTCGGCGAGCAGCTGCTGGACCGCGGCGGAGATGTTCGCCCCGGCCACGGGCATCGGTGCAGGTTCGGCGCTGCGGACCACGACCTGGACCCGGTCACGCACGCCGCGGGCGCGTAGTCCGGCGTCGATGAGCAGCGCCGCCTCGTACGGTACCGCGGGGCACTTGTACAGCGGAGCCGCGGTGACCACCATGATCCGGCCCGACTCGATGCGGGCGAGCTCCGCGGCCAACCGCTGCGCGCCGGGAAGGGTGGCGTAGGTGCGGCCGTGCTCGGCCAGTCCCGGCAGCCGGTCGGTGGCCCAGTCCGCGCCCAGGCTCACCACCAGGTGGTCACCGGTCACGGTCCGCCCGCCTGCCGTCAGGGTCCGCCTCGTGGGGTCGATGTCGGTCACCTCACCGATCACCACCTCGATCCCCCGTCGCTCCAAATGCCTGAGGGGACGGGTGATCTGCTCCGGTCGGCGGGACCCTGTCATGACCCACAGGTAGGACGCGGCGTAGGTGAAGTCCGGGTCCCGGTTGACCAGGACCACGCGGTGGTCGCGGTCCAGGCGGCGACGCGACCGGTTGGCGGCGGCCACCCCGCCGATCCCACCACCCAGCACCACGACCGTCTGCCCGCCCCCGGCGGCCATCAGAACACCAGTACCTTGTCTGCGGCCAGGGTCCAGTCGGTGAGCTCGTCCATCGTGGACCGCGCGGCACCCTCAACGAGCATGGCCGCCGTGATGCCCCGGGCGTCCATACAGGTGCCGCAGCAACCGATCTGCCCGCCGTTGCGGGAGACCACGGACAACATCCGGTCGAGCTTGTAGTAGCCGTCGGGGGTCTTCTGCCCATCCATGGCCACCGTGACACCGTCACCCATGAGGAAGACCCGAAGGCTCACCTCGTCACGCTTGGCAATCGACGCCGCGAGGCGTACCGCGTTGTAGGTGGCGTCCTGACCGTAGGCGGCACCGTTGATGATCATCAGTGTGTTCATGAGTTCGTTAGGTCCTCTGGTTGGGGTTTGGTGTGGGAGTGCGGTCGTCGCAGCCAGCGCAGATGCTCGGTGTCGCCGAGCTGGTCAAGCCGTCGCCACAGCAAGCTCCCAGGAATTACCTGGCTGGGTGGCATGCGACGGCGGCCAGCTGACGGGTGCGATCGACGGTGACCACCAGGTCGAAGTCCTACGGATCGTGGCCGGTGAACGCGGCGCCGAACTTCTCGTTGAGCGCGAGGGCGACGGTCCGGGGAGGGTCCAGCCCAGGACCGTGAGCCCCGCGCGGTCGGCGGCCAGGGCCGCGACGGTGGCGCCGGCATGGTCGCGATGACCGGTGACACCGTCGGTGTCGAAGGTGAGAAGGCCGTCAGCCCCGACCTCACCAACGAGGTCGAGCACGTGGGCGGACAGGTCGTCCACATCGACCCCAGTGAGTGCGCCGTCGGGGTAGCCCAGAAGTCGCACCGGGTCGACGCCCAGCACCCGGGCGGCGCCGGACAGCTCGCCTGCACGAAGGCTTCCGAGGTCGCCATCGACGCCGTGCAGCGTGGAGGACTCTCCGTGGGTGAAGCAGAGCACCGCCACCGCTGCCCCGGCATCGGCGAAGCCGGCAAGGACCGCGCCGAGGCCGAAGGACTCGTCGTCGGGGTGGGCCACTACGACCACGACCGAACGCCACGGCGGCAGGTGGTCACCAGGACCGAGGTCGCTCCAGGCCCGGTTCACGCGACGCCGGACTGGACCGGCATGCCGGCCAGTCGCCACTCGAGCATGCCCTCGCGCAGCCGTCGCGCCGAGCGGCCGTGCCGGGACAGCAACCGAACGGCGTCGTAGGCGAGCACGCAGTACGCGCCGCGGCAGTAGGCCACCACATCCACGTCGGCGGGCAGCTCGGCCAGGCGCTGCTCGAGCTCGTCGAGCGGCACCGACACCGCGCCCGGGATGTGCCCCGAGTCGTACTCGTGGCGCGGGCGGACATCGAGCACGAAGGCCTGGCCGCTGCGGGCACGGCGCAACAACTCCTCGCGTGGCACGTCCTCGGCCTCGCCGGTGTCGTCTCCGCCCAGGTAAGCGACCAGGGCCCGGTCGGCATCGGCCAGATGAGCTAGGGCCACATCGCGCAGGTCGGCGTACAGGCCCGCCACGTCGTCGCCGGCCAGCCGGTAGTGCACGCTGGTGCCTTCCTTGCGGGTGCGCACCAGCCCGGCCTGCCGCAGCGTCTGCAGATGCATCGACGCCGTCGACACCCCGACCCCCGCGGCTCGTGAGAGTGCGTCGACGGTGCGTTCACCCTGGGCCAGCAGGTCAAGCAGATCGAGGCGCGTCGGGGCCGACAGCGCCTTGCCAACCCGCGCGTACTGCTCGAACAATTCGGTCTTGGCAGCGCGGTCAGCCACAGCATATTCCAGTGCTCATTGGAATACTGTAGCATTACCGATCCTGCCATCCCCCAACCACAGAAGCCGGTGAAGAACCCTGATGAGCGACGTCCCCGTCACCCCCCTGGTCGGCGCCAGATGAAGCGGACCGGCGCCGCCATCAGGCTGGGCCTGCGAGCGAACCTCGCCCAGTTCATGCTGCTCGTTTCCGTCAACGCCCTGGTCGGCGGCACCCTCGGCCAGGAGCGGACGGTCCTGCCGTTGCTGGCTGACCAGGTCTTCCATCTGGATCTGTACACGAGCGCGCTGACCTACATCCTGGCCTTCGGTCTGGCCAAGGCCGCCACCAACTACTTTGCCGGCACCCTCTCCGACCGGCACGGGCGCAAACCCGTGCTGGTCACCGGCTGGCTCTTCGCCATTCCCGTGCCCCTGCTGCTCATCCTCGGACCATCCTGGGGATGGATCGTCGCCGCCAACGTCATCCTCGGCATCAGCCAGGGCCTGACCTGGTCCACCACCGTGATGATGAAGATGGACCTCGTCGGCCCGAACCGGCGAGGACTGGCCATGGGCTTCAACGAAGCCGCGGGATACCTCGGCGTCGCCGGAACAGCCCTGGCTACCGGCTATATTGCCGCCAACCACGGACTGCGCCCCGGCCCCTTCCTACTCGGCGCAACCTTCATCGCCCTCGGGCTGGGACTCTCCGTGTTTTTCGTGCAGGAAACGCATCACCATGCGAAGGCCGAGGCAGTCAACCACGTCTCCGTGCACGCCCACGCCGTCTCAACCCTCAGCAACCGGGAAGTGTTCACCCTCACCAGCTTCCGGGACAGGTCACTGTCTTCGGTCAGCCAGGCAGGCCTGGTCAACAACCTCAACGACGGTCTGGCCTGGGGACTGTTCCCGATCCTGTTTGCCTCGGCCGGGCTGAGCATCCAACGTATTGGTATCCTGGCCGCCGTCTACCCGGCAGTCTGGGGCGCCGGCCAGCTCATCACCGGGGGTCTCTCCGACCGGATCGGCCGCAAACGGTTGATCGTCGGCGGGATGATCACGCAGGCAATTGCACTGGGAATGGTCGCCTTCGGACACAGCTTCGGAGTCTGGCTCACCGCTGCCATCCTGCTCGGGGTCGGAACGGCCATGGTTTACCCGACGTTATTGGCAGCTATCGGCGACGTCGCTCACCCCCAATGGCGCGCCCGATCCGTCGGCATCTACCGCCTGTGGCGCGACGGCGGCTTCGCGGTCGGCGCGCTCCTGTCCGGACTTCTCGCGGACGCCTTCGGCATCCCGGCCGCCGTCGCCGTGGTGGGTGCCCTCACGGCGGCATCCGGACTCGTCGTTGCCGTGCGGATGCGCGGCACTGACTACCTTCGACCGGGGCCCCGGGTCCAGTCGGGCGTGGCCAGCCCAAACCTCACGCCGGCCTGACGTCCGGCAGATGCAGGGCAGAGCGCAGTGGTATTGGAAGAGCGCCGCGAAACCACATCCGTTCTCCACATCCGGCGCATGGGCTTCACAGCGTCGGGATCGAGCATCGGTAGTACAAAGGACCCGATCTCAAGGAGAGACACCATGTACAAGCGCACCGCAGGCCTTATTCTCACCGGCGTTCTGGCAACCGGCGCCATCGGCGCCGTCGCGATGACCCCCGCCTCTGCCACCACCTCGGACAACGTGGTCACCAGCAGGCTTGCCCACATCAAGAGCGCCCTGAGCGGCTTGGTCACCGATGGCACTCTGACCCAGGCTCAGGCCGACAAGGTTGCCGGCACCCTCGACAGCCAACCGCCGATGGGAGGCAGGGGCGGCATGGGCGGTCGCGCCGGCGGGATGGGGATCACCCAGTCCCATGACGCCGCAGCGAAGGCTCTCGGCATGACCAGCGACGAGCTGTATGCCGCGGTGCAGAGCGGCAAGTCTCTGGCGGACGTGGCCAAGGACCAGAAGGTCAGCGTCGACGTAGTCATCAAAGCCATGGTCGCCGACGCCGAGGCCGACCTCGCCGCGGCAGTGAAGGCCGGCACCATGACACAGGCTCAGGCTGACGCGCTGAAGAGCACGCTCACCGAGCGGATCAGCGACCAGGTCAATGGCGTCCGAGGAGGCGGCGGGATGGGCGGCGGCGCGGGCGGCGGCATGGGCCGCGGCGCCCGTGGCACCGGGGTCGCCCCGTCCACCGGCGGCACTTCGAGCACCTCTTCGAGCGTGATCTGACCGACGTGGAGCAGTACCGGTTTCACCACCGGTGACGGGAGCCCATACCCGCGGGTATGGGCTCTCGTTCTCTCCAAAAAGGGGCCGGTGTCCTGCCGTCAGTCAGCTGGCTGACCAGGCCGACGACCAGCCAGCCGAAGGCGACACCGACGATCGGTCACGGCTTTCAGGTAACTTTCATGATACCCCGGTGGGTATTATGAACGTTACCTGAAAGGTGCACTCCGTGACCCACGTGAGTCCCAGCACAACCCTCGCCGCGAGAGCATTCGCACTCGGCACCCGATGATCGGAACGGCCGTCACCCTGGCTGCGGCGTTCGCCGGCGGCGTTGTGTCGTTCGCCTCCCCCTGCGTGCTCCCGATCGTGCCCGCGTACCTGGCCGTGGTCACCGGCGTCAGCGGCTCGGTCATCCTGGACGGCGGGCGCTCCCACCTGCGCCGCGTTCTCGTGACCGCGCTGGGGTTCATCGCCGGGTTCACCTTTGGTCTTCGTTCTCCTGGGCCTGTCGATCACCGCCGTCGGGCAGGCACTGGCTGTGAACAGAGTGCTGCTGGGTCGCATCTCCGGGCTCGTCGTGCTCTCCATGTCCCTGTTCCTGCTCGCCTCCCTCGTCCTGCGCGCGCCCTGGCTGTACCGGGAAGCCCGGTGGCGGCCGACGCTGGGCCGGTACGGCCCCTACGCCGCACCTATCGCCGGCGTCGCCTTCGGATTCGGCTGGACCCCGTGCATCGGCCCGGTGCTGACCAGCGTGCTGGCACTGGCAGCCACTACCGGCCAGGGCGGACGGGGCGCGCTGACCCTGCTCGCCTACTCCGCAGGCCTGGGTGTGCCCTTCCTGGCATCTGCCCTGGTCATGGACCGCCTGACCGGAGTGTTCGGCTTCGCCAGACGGCACTTCCTGGCCATGACCATCACCTCGGCGACCACCATGGCGATCTTCGGCACCCTGCTCGCCCTCAACCGGATGTCGCTGGTGACCACCGCGGCCCAGGATGTCCTGTCCGCCATCGGCCTGAGCGGTCTACTCCGTCTCGGCTAGGAAAGAAGGAACACACTCATGGCACACAGCCACCCCACCCCCGCCGGGCAGGCAACGCGTCCCCCGAACCCCGCCCGTGCCGCCGCGCGCGCCACAGCCGCGGCGCAGGTCACCCGCCGCCGCCGCTGGACGATCGCGTGGGTGGTCGGGGCGGCACTTCTCCTCGTAACCCTCGTCGCAACTCTCGGCTTCGGATCCGGCACCAGCACGGGCACGACACTTGCCGGCCTCAGCGCGAAGAAGGACGCGTTCATCTTGCCCGGCCTGCTCACCCACGACCAGGTCAAGCTCTCCGCCCACGCCGGCAAGCCGGTGGTCGTGAACTTCTTTGCGTCCTGGTGCGTGTACTGCAACGAGGAGCTGCCCGGGTTCGTCCAGGTGACCAGTGCGACCCGGGGCAAGGTCGACTTCATCGGGGTTGATACCAACGACACCGGCGACGGAGCCGCGATGGCCCGCCGATTCGACCTCGCCGGCGCCGGGTTCTCCCTGGCTCGCGACATCGGCACGGCGCCCAGCTCGATGCTGTGGTCCACTTTCGGAGGGCAGGGCCTGCCGGTCACCGCGTTCTACGACGCACAGGGCAAGCTCGTGGACTTCTCCGCGGTCATGCTCACCCAGCAGGAGCTCCAGCAGCACATCAAGGACAACTTCGGTCTGGACATCGTGGCGAACGACGCGTCCAAGCTCGCCGCTCCCGTCATCCCGCTCATTCCGCAAGGGGCCCACGAGCTGCTGAGCACCCACGCCCAGGACCCGTCGTTCATCGCCCGGGACGTGCGCACCCCGGCCGAGTACACCACCGGCCACCTGCCGGACGCGGTCAACATCGACCTGTACGCCCCCGACTTCAGCAAGCAACTGGAGGCGCTGGACAAGGACAAGAGCTACTTCGTCTACTGCCAGAACGGAGTCCGCAGCCCAAAGGCGGCTGAGTTGATGCACACTCTCGGGTTCAGGCATGTCTACGACATCGAGGGCGGGATGACCGCTTGGCAGAACAACAGCCTGCCCACTACCCAGTGACCGAGAGCACGACACAGCGCGCGGACGCGCTCCGACGTCAAGGGAGCCCTCAGCGTTGCCAGATTCGTCCGGAGTAGGTCGCGGTGACGGTCCGTGCGGCCACCACCGCCCAGAACCCGACCAGCATCACGAACAGGAGCACCGCGACCCCCTCAAGGACGGGGGCCTGCCAGCTCCGGGCCAGGGTCATGGTCGCCACGGTGTAGGCGCCGAGGGGGAAGGTGAAGGCCCACCAACCGAGGTGGAACGGCAGGGGGCCTGCGCGCAGGTACCGCACCAGCAAGGTCACGGCAATGGCCAGCCACCACAACCCGAATCCCCAGATGGCCGTGGCGAACAGCTGGCTGAGCACCGTCACGGCGAGCGCCGCGGCGCCGAAGATGTCCTGGCCGGCGCGAGCCAGGGCTAGGGGTGCCAGCACCGCCACGGCGACCGGGCCGAGGCCGATCCACAATGTAGGCGCGAGCGGTGCGGGCGGCAGAGGGTGCAGCACCAGGCGATCGTGGAGCAGACCCAGGACAAGCAGGAAAAGCAGGAATCCCATGCCGTACGCGGCGTAGCCCAGAGCCACGAGCAGACGGGCGTTACCGGGACTTGTGTGAGGCACCAGCGGCGTTAGGGCCATCGGGATGATGATCGTCACGACTGGCGGGATGAACCAGCCGCCGTTGACCGAGGCGGCAGGTGGGACACCGACGAACAGCGTTATGGCGAAGGCCACGCTGATCACCAGTGCCAGGACGCTGCCCACGGCAGCCAGCACGGCGATGAGCGCGGTAACCGCCCCTGCGGGCAGAAGCTGGGCACCGACGACGGAAGTCATGACGGCCAGGACGAGCAGCCCGCCGGGCAGTGTCGCGTGCATCGCACCCAGCACTGGATGGCTCAGATCGGCCAGGGCGGCATCGCGGTGGCGGATCCAGCGGACCGCATACGCGACGGCCATCACCAAGCCCAACGCGTAGGCGAAGACCGCCAGTCCCGCTCCGAGCCCGTGGGCGGCACCCTTCAGCGCGGTCAGGTTCCCGGGATTGAGGTAGGTGGCCACCGCGAGAATCGCGGTGCCCATCACGGACGCGAACCACCCCGGGTGCAGGTCGCGCACCCGGTCCCGGGGCAGAACGGGAATGGTCATTGGCGCCGCCGTGAGCGCACTCCCTGTGGGGTTCATCAGGCGGTCAGTGACTCCAGGAGCTCGCGCACCTTGGCTGCGGTGGGGACCCGGCCGGACAGGATGACCTTCTCGTCGACGACGAGCCCGGGGGTGGACATGACGCCGTAGCCGACGATGGTGGGGAAGTCCATGACCTTCTCGAACTGTGCGTCGATGCCCAGGTCGGCCACGGCTTCGCGGGTGACCCGTTCGAGGTTGACGCAGTTGTTGCAGCCGGAGCCGAGGATCTTGATGATCATGGCGGTTTCTTCTTTCAGTGGGAGGTGGCGATGGTGGCAGGGATCGGGGTCAGGCCATGACGGCGTTGAAGAGGTAGCCGACGGCGATGATCCCGGCGCCGGTGATGGCTACGAAGGTGACGATGAGCTGGGGCTTCAGGACACGGCGCAGCAGGATGAGCTCGGGCAGGCTGAGCGCGACGACGGCCATCATGAAGGCGAGCAGGGTGCCCATCGGCAGGCCCTTGTCGTGCAGGGCCTGCACCAGCGGCATGATGCCGGCGGCGTTGGAGTACAGCGGAATCCCGATCAGCACGGCGATCAGCACGGCGAAGGGGTTGTCGGCGCCGGCGTACCGGGTGAAGAAGTCCTCCGGTGCCCAGCCGTGGATGGCCGCGCCCAGGGCGATGCCGACCAGGAGGTAGGCCCAGATCTTGCGCAGGATCAGGCCGACCTCCTCGACGCCCATCTGGATCCGGTCGTCCCAGGTCAGCCCGGCAGACGGGTCGATGATCTGACCACCCAGGCGGGTCTCGAAGACGAACGGCTCGACCCACCGCTCGAGCTTGAGCTTTCCCAGAACGAAGCCGGCCACGATCGCGATCACCAGCCCCGCACCCACGTACAGCAGGGTCGGGCCGATCCCGAACATCCCGAAGAGCAGACCGATGGCGACCTCGTTGACCAGGGGGCTGGCGATCAGGAAGCTCATCGTGACCCCGAGCGGGACCCCGGCCGCGACGAACCCGATGAACACCGGGACGGCGCTACAGGAGCAGAACGGGGTGATCACCCCGAGGCCGGCGGCCATCACGTTGCCGACACCCTCACGCCTGCCGCCCAGCAGCGCCCGGGTCCGCTCGACGCTCATGAACGAGCGCAGCACGGTGACCAGGAAGATGATCCCGATCAGCAGCAGCGCGATCTTTGCGGAGTCGTAGAAGAAGAAGTGAACCCCCGAGCCGAGCCGGCTGGACGGGGACAGACCGGCCACGTCGTACACGAGCCAGTCCCACAGCGGCAGGTTCAGCTCGTACAGGACGAACCACGTCAGGGCAGCGGCGCCCAGGCCGGCCCACCGCCGGGTGGGCGTTGCCGGATGCAGCCGCTCGGCGAGGCTCACGCCGTCACCGGCACCGACGCACCTGGCAGGGCTGCTCGCATGCGTTCGGGGGCGTCCGGGGCCAGCGCGTAGTCGACCCACCGGCCGCGCCGGCTGGTGGTGACCAGGCCCGCCTCACGCAGCACCTTCAGGTGATAGCTCAACAGGTTGCCCGCGATCGGGATCTGCTCCTGCAGCTTGCAGACGCACCGCGGCGCCTTGACCAACATGCTCAGCACCGCCCATCGCACAGGATCAGCCACCGCCTGCAGCACGACCACCGGCTCCACCACGACGGGACTCGCGATCTCAACGCGGATTGAATCAGTCATATTTGAACTGTAGAGCGGGGTCTCGCCCGCAAGGAAGGGACTTAGGTCCTGTGGTCAATACCCTAAGGGGTATATTGCAGGACCAAGCCACAACCCACTCTCGTTGACCTTCCCGGAGGCCTGCCGTCACATGGCGACAGAGATGCGCCGAGCAGGTCGAGCACCGTGACAGGAGGAACATGTCCCCGGCCCGATCGATGTCTACCGAGCCACGCCAGACCTTACAGGCGAGCGCCTTCGCCCTGCGGGGCTGGACAGTTCGGCAAAGGCTTGCTGCGGCTGGCTTCAGCGTCGCCTTCGCCCTGCTGATCGGGATTCCGACGGTCCTGATCCCCAACCCGGTGTTCGGTCGCCAGGTCCCGGTCCAGGCGTGGAACTACCCCGTGTGGATCACTTCGTCGATCCTGGCGGGGATGCTGGCTGCGACGTATGTCCGGCCGGCGCCCGGCATCGCCCGGATGCAGGAGAGCAAAGACACCGGCGATGCGCCCGGCCGGTTCGGGATGGTCGGCGGCGTCCTGGCCTGGTTCGCCGTCGGCTGCCCTGTGTGCAACAAGGTCGCCCTCCTCGCGCTCGGGTACTCCGGAGCAATCACCTGGTTCGCCCCCGTGCAACCGTTCCTCGCGGCGGCCGCCCTCCTGACAACCACGGGAGCACTACTGATGCGCCTACGCGGTCAGACCCTGTGCTCGAGGCCTTCACTGCAGGTGCCACGAACCTTGACCTGACCGGGGCCGGCAGTGACTCAGGAACGCGACGAATGCTAGGCGAAGTGTGACGGCAACTAGCCTTCAGGGCATGGACCAGTCGACGGATACAAACGCAGCCATCTGGAAATCCGAGGAGGGCGTCCAGTACTGGACGGCGAAGAGTGACGAACGCGAGCAGAAACGCGCAGCACAGTGGCAGCTCATGGGCGAACTCCTACCCTTCGACGAACAGGACGCCTTCACGTTCCTGGACCTGGGGGCAGGGACCGGTGCGGCGGCGAGCGGGATCCTCGATCTGTACCCACGCAGCACCGCCATCCTCACCGACTTCTCACCGCAGATGATGGGCGTCGGCGAGAGCGAGATGCAACCATTCGCGGGACGCTTCAGGTACGTCGAGTTCGACATGTCAACCAGCAGCTGGCCCTCGGCGATTCCGACCACAGTCGACGCGGTGGTGACCTCCATGTGTATCCACCACCTGCCTGATTACCGGAAGCAGACTCTGTTCGCCGAGATCTTCGAACGCCTCGTCCCTGGCGGCTGGTACATCAACTACGACCCCGTGAGCTCCGCAGATCCCGTCGTCGAAGCCAGCTGGCAGCGAGTGAACGACCTCGACGACCCCGAGGGTGCAGGCAAGCGCCTCCATCGCACGCCACAAGAACAGTCTCGCTACGAGAACCACATGCGTTACGTCATCCCCCTTGCCCCACAGCTGGACTACCTGAAGTCGGCAGGCTTCCACGGGGTTGACGTCTACTGGAAGCATCTGGAGAACGTGATCTACGGCGGTTTCCGACCAGCCTGAGATCCACCACGACCCTGTGCTCTGTCACGCTGGGCGAGTAGCATCCAGCAACATCCATCGTGTCTGGTCACCTTTCAGAGGAGCAAAAGGAGGACTCGCGCGGTCTCCACACGATCTGCACATCCCTTCCAAACACCGTCCAACTGCGTCGAGCAGTTTGGTCAGTGTCAGGCAAGAACCAGTGAAGGGAGCAGAATCATGCGTACGAAAACTCGCATTGCCGCAACGGCCGCCACGGGCCTCATCGCCACCGTCCTCATGGCTTCCCCGGGCTTCGCCGCCAGCGCTCAGGCAGCATCCGGCCCCGGCCCACAGATTGGCACGTGTGACGGATCCGGCGCCCGGCTGCAGGACCGCGACCACGTCCGTGTCCCGGGGACAGGCACACACCTCTACCTCAGGATCCACCGCTGAACGCTGCGTCATCGTCTCCACAGGACCGTCCGGATCCGGCACAACGGATCCGGACGGTCCTTGTGAGCGCTCGTGAAGCTGCATCCGCGCTCATAGTTCACGACGTCTTCTTGGTGGATTTGGTACGCCTCATCGACGCGACGACGCTTGACGACCATCACGGGCGTTCTCAAAGACCGTGTGGGTGGCGTTCCTGGCCTTCACCAACATCGTTGGCGCGCTCCCGTGGTTCGCTGTCGGCCGCCCGCAGCGGCGGTGAATCCGGTAGGCCGCGGCGTGGTCGTCATACCAGCTGGGGGAAGCTGCGTACGGCGGTGTAAAGGGCCACGACCACCAGCAGCACGGTGAAGGCAGTAGTGAGTCTCTGGGGGCGCACCCGTGCAGCGAGCCGACCGCCGAGGATGCTGCCAAGAATCGCGGCGAGGGTGAACGCGCCGATCAGCAGCCAGTCCAGGTGGATGCCATTCCCCATCCGCGACAGCAGTGCCGAGGTGCTGTTGATAGCGATGACCAGCAGTGAGGTGCCCACGGCCACCGGCATCGTGAACCCGAGCGCGAGGACGAGTGCCGGGACGACGACAAACCCGCCGCCCACACCGAAGAACCCGGTCAGCAGTCCCACCGCCGAGGCCGTCACGACCACTTTCAGGACCCGTGGGCAGTCGCAGACGAGCGTCGGCCGCAACTGCAGGACCGGACCGTTCGGCTCTCCGGTCTCAACCTCGCCGGTGGTCGCGGCGCGCAGTTGGGCTCGGCGGCGGATGACCATCATGGCGGCCACCACGAGCATGAGGACCGAGAACGCGGCCAGCAGGACCGCCGGTGCCACTGTCGCGGACAGCCGCGACCCGACATAGGCCCCGGCGATGCCGAGCACTCCGAAGACCAGGCCCTGGACGACGCGCACCCGGCCGGACCGGTGCTGGGCCGCCATGGCCACCAGAGCGGTGATGCCCACGATGAGCAGGGACCCGGTAGTGGCGGTGCGGGGGTCCTGACCGAGCAGGTAGACCAGCACCGGCACGGTCAGGATCGAGCCCCCGCCGCCGAGCGCGCCGAGGCTCAGCCCGATGAGCAGACCGATGGGCAGGGCCAGTGCGAGCATTTGTTCCTTCTCTGTTCGGTCGGTGCAACCAAGGCCGGGATCGGATCCCTGGCCTGCTCATGGATCGTGGCTGTTGCCGTGACGGGTCAGATGACAGCCCCTTGACGACCACCTTTGGCGACCAGCGGCAGACCGCCGGCAACCCAGGCGCGCATCCCGCCACGAAGGTTGGACACCTCGCGTCCCTGTTCGGCAAGCAGGGAGGCGGCGTGTGCGGATCGGGCCCCGGAGCGGCAGACGGTGATGATCGGCCGGCCCGTGGGGAGCTCGCGTTGCCGCTGGTCCAGCTGAGCCAGAGGTATGTGCCGTGCGCCCTGGACGTGGCCGGCCTGCCATTCCTGTGGCTCGCGGACGTCGATCAGGACCGCGCCGTTGTCCATTCGGCTCTTGGCTTCGAGTGCGTCGATCTGCGCGTAGGGCTTGGCGACCAGGCCGCGCAAACGGTCGCGAAGGCTCATGCCACCGCCTCGTCTCGCTCGGGCGCAGCGGTGATCAGTGGCAGTCCGGAGGTGGCGGCCTGCTCGGCGTAGCTGTCGTTCACGACGACAACGCGCGCGCCCCGCGCAGTAAGGATGGAGGCGGCGGCTGTGGCCCGGTATCCGGCGGCGCAGTGCACCCATACCTCTGCGTTCGGCACCTCGGCGATGCGGCTGAGCAGATCGTGGATGGGGATGTGCATCGCGCCGGCGATGTGGGACTCGGTCCACTCCCCCACTCGCCGGACGTCAAGTATGGCAACCGGGCGGTGGTGGCGCACCTGGGCCAGGTCGGCGAACGTGGCCATCTCAAAGTTGTTGAGTGGCCCGTCGCTCCAGGTCTTCGGGGTCCCGGTGGCAGCCGCGGCGGGTCGGTCGATGCCAATGCGTACCAGCTCGCGCTGGGCATCGGCGACCTGCTCGGTGCTCTCGCCCAGCAAGGTCACGGGCGTGCCCCAGGGGATGACCCACCCCAGGTAGGTCGCGAACTGGCCGTCGAGGCCGAAGTTGAAGGTGCCCGGCACGAAGCCGGCAGCGAACGCGGTCCGGGTACGCAGGTCCACGACCCATTCACCGGCCTCGATCCGGGCTCGCAGGGATGCGGCGTCGGCCGGCTCGGGCGCGCTCAGGTCGGCCGCGTCCGGACCCGCGGAGTTGGCCGGACCCATCTGGGCGTAGTACGCCGGCCAGGCATCTAGTCCCGCGAGCAGGTCGGAGACGTAGGTGTTTTCGGCCTGGGTGAGGGCCGGGTTGGTGCGCTTCTCCTGGCCGATCGTGGACGAGGTCCCTTCAGACTCCGTCGCCGCGCAGAAGCTGCCGAACCCGTGGGTGGGCAGTACCTGCGTCTGGTCCGGGAGCTCTGCGGCCAGCCGGTGCGCCGAGGCGAACTGATGGTGGACCAGGGCGTGGGTGTGGTCGGGCCCGAGCAGGTCGGGGCGCCCGGTGGAGCCGAAGAGCAGCGACCCGCCGGAGAACACGCCGACCTGCTCCCCCGCCGACTCCAGGGAGTAGGACAGGTGCGTGTACGTGTGGCCCGGGGTGGCGATGACCTTGATGCGCAGGGTGTCGCTGACGTCGATGACGTCGCCGTCATGGGTCGGGACACGTTGGTAGGCGACCTTGTCGTCCGCGTTGACGTGGTACGCCGCGCCGGTCGCCTTCGCCAGGGCCAGGCCGCCGGTGACGTAGTCGTTGTGGATGTGGGTCTCGAAGACGTGGGTGATCCGCACGCCAGCCGCGTCGGCGAGCTCGAGCACACGGTCGATGTCGCGCTGCGGGTCGATCACGAGCGCGACCTCGCCGTCGTGGGCGAGATAGCTTCGGTCACCCAGGGTCGGGGTCTCGATCGGAACGATACTGAGCATCGGTTGCAGACCTCTCGGTTCGGTTCGGTTCGTTTCCCGTGACTCGAGAACGAAATCTAGCGGGCAGCCGAATCGTCAGAGGCTTCTGAGTACCCACGACTCGATACCCACTGGGGTATTTATCATCCCAACAGCAACCATGGTCAGGGCATTCCATCGAACGCATCCCCCGTGCGCCAACCCACCATCGCCGGCCTACCGAAGGGTTGCACCATGGCCAGACAGCATAAAGCTCGCGACAGGCGAACCGGCCCAGTCTGGTCCGACGCACGTTGCCGATCGCTTCGCATGGCTGCACGCGAACTGTCGATCTGGTTAGCCTGCTGGGGCATCCACCAGGGTGATCGAAACTTCGGGCTCAGAGTTCAGCGTGTTGTGCACGGTGCAGTGGCTGGCGACCGCCAGCAGCGCGTCCAGGCGCTCGGCCGGGACGCCTTCGGGGACGATGAGACGTAAGTCGATCCCGGCGACCCGGGCTGGCTTGGAGCCCATCTCGAAGGTTGCCTCGACGGCCAGTCCGCCGGTGGGCAGATTGTGACGGGCGAGGTACCGGCGGGCGTAGAAGGCCACGCACGAGGCGAGGCTCGCGATGAACAGCTCGGTCGGGGTGGGCGCCGTGTCCTCGCCGCGGTCCTTGACCGGCTGGTCGACGCGGACGACATGGCCGCGGACGTTGATGTCGAACTTGTCGCCGCCGCGGTGCTCGACCCGCATTGGTCGTAGGTCGGCGGAGTCAACGGGGTCGAGGCTGGGCGTAGCGGTCATGGGGTGACCGTAGCGCCGAGCTGCTCACGCAGCCAGCGGAGCCTCTCGATGTCGCCGAGCAGCTTGAGCGGCACGATCGGACCGGGGGCGGCCAGAACGTCAAATGCCCACCGGCATCAACGGACTCAGGCGTTGTGGCCGCCGGCCATCAGGCAGCGTTGCGCCGGCTGCCCATCACGACCGGGTGCCCCGCCTGGGTCCAGGCGCCAGTGCCGCCGACGACCGAGTACGCGTCATAGCCGGCACGCACCAGGACGTTGGTCATAGCCAGGCTGCGGTTGCCGCTGGCGCAGATGAGATAAACCGCCGCGTCCTTGGGGAGTTCATGCACGCGCGACGGCAGCTGTCCCATCGGAACGAGGGTGGCGCCCGGGACGTGGCCGCTCACATACTCCCCAGGCTCGCGGACGTCCACGACAATCGCGCCGTCGGAATGGGCGGCGGCAAATGCCGCCATGGGAACCTCACGCATGCTGACTCCTTCTGTTTCGACTGATGTCAAGACATTCGGATACCCATGGGGGTATCTGATGACGCCTACGTTAGCCCATGTCCGACGGGCCGGGAAGCGGGTCGGCCCAGGCGGATCGACCGAGTCACCTGCCCAACCGGACCGGTGCACCTGGCCAGAAGTTCCTTTTCGCCCCTTGTGCGTTCGATACCCCCAGGGGTATGCTGAGAGCAGCCGAGAAGGAGCTGCAATGACCACCCAAGCGCTGACCGAAGAAACTTTTGACCAGACCCTGCTCAACAACGACATCGTCCTGGTCGACTGGTGGGCCGCCTGGTGTGGACCGTGCCGTGCCTTCGGCCCGACGTTCGAGAAGGCCAGCGCCGCCCACCCCGACATCGTGTTCGGCAAGGTCGATACCGAGGCCGAACAGTCGTTGGCAGGCTGGGCCGCGATCACCTCCATCCCCACCCTGATGGTCTTCCGCGCCGGCATCCTCATCTTCAGCCAGCCGGGAGCGCGGTCCGCGTCAGCCCTGGAGAAGGTCATCGCCCGTGTCCGCGCGCTGGACATGGATGAGATCCGGGCACAGATGGGAGAGGCACAGGCCGACGCCGAGCCCGCCACCGCTGCGTCCTGATCCCCGGTAACCACATTGGAGTCACCATGATGGAGGTGACCGCACAAGACCTGGGCGCGGTGGTCACCCGGCTGCGCCGTGCCGAAGGCCAGATGGGTGGCATCCTGCGGATGATCGAACAGGGCCGCGACTGCAAAGACATCGTCACCCAGCTCGTCGCGGCCAACCACGCACTGGACCGGGCTGGCTTCTCGCTCATCGCGACCAACCTCAAACAGTGTCTTGCCCAGCCGGGCGGCGCCGAGTCCGCGGACGCTCAGGCCCTGGAGAAGCTCTTCCTCTCACTAGCCTGAGCACGTCAGGTGCCGACTCCCTCGAGTTGTTCACTGGCACCCGCCCTCCACCACGCAACTCGGCAAAAAAGAACCGGAATAGTTCGCAACCTGAGGCGTTAATACCCCGAGGGGTATTAATCTCCACCCCACACAACCACGCCGAACGAGATGACGTGCCAGGAGGATCCGAATGGATACCAGCTTCCCGCTCACACCAACCCGTTGCTACCAGCAAGCCGCCCGCCTGATGGCCAGGGGCGCGAGCCTTTCCCTGGCTCCACGTGGCTGCATGCACACCAGTGGCTCTCGCACCTCAACCGCCACCAGATCAGCGGGACAAACTTCACCAGAAGGCACCTGAGACACGACCTAGGCTGCGTGCCAGCCGGAGACTCCCAAGTCCGCGTGCCCGGGCGATACCCACCGGGACTATTGCATTGCAACAAACCAACCTGAAGCTCAGAGACAACCAGAGGAGCACCACATGTGTAGTCCCGCCCGTTGCGGCTGTTGCGGAAAGACCACCTGGAGCGGTTGTGGCATGCACGTCGACTCCGTCATGTCCAGAGTCGCACCCCCGCAACGCTGCACCTGCAACCCAGCGAACGACAAGCCCGTGCGGCGGTTCCCCTGGAGCCAAAGCTGAAGCACCTCACACAGGTCCACACACTCCTGCGCCCTGGAGGGCTGCAGCGCGAGGGAAGCGTCCACAGGTGGCCGGGCAAACTGCTCTGGTCACTTGTGGGCGAGGAGCCCTTTGATGCGATCGGCCAGCTCTGGCGGAACAACGGGCGTCGGCATCGCGCAGGACGCCCAGGGCAGCGCGCGTCCCCACCAGGGCGGTGTACAACGGTGGGCACGTGGGACAGGCTTCGAGGTGGCGCTCCACGAGCACCCTGTCGGAGGCCGGGAGCCCGTCGTCAAGGTACGACGGAGCCGTTGCTTGGTCGCTGGCAGGCCTACGTCCTGGACATCGGCGATCTCAGCCACGGTCATCTCCTCCGCGTCGTGCAGGACCACGACGGTCCGGTGGATCACGGGCAACCGCACCAGAGCGTCCTGCAGCTCCTGCCGGGTCTCTGCCCGCTCGACCACGATGGCCGCGTCCACGGTGTAGGACTCCTCACGCCACCGATCCTCGACCTCTCGCCCGACGTCTTCGGTGGCGTCCTCGCGATCTCGACGGAACCGGTCGACGGCAAGGTTGTGAAGGATCCTGTGCAACCACGAGGCCAGCGAAGCCTCACCGTGAAACGACTCGGCACGTTGCAGCGCCCGCACCAGGGTGTCCTGCACGAGATCCTCGGCCTGATGGCTGTCCGGCGCGATCGTGCGGGCATACCTGAGCAGACCGGGAACCTCGTCAGCGAGGCTGTTACGAACCTCCAGGTCGCTCACACCGCGACGGTAGCGCGAAACGGTGCGCTACGCAGCAGAGGAGGTGGCCTTCTCCTCCGGACGGGTACGCAGCCCGAACAAGGCGTACAAGGGGCAGAAGCTGACAGCCGAAGTTGCCAGCATCACGCCCGCCAGGACGTACAGCACGATCGCCAGCCAGCCTGCAGGACCGGCCAGCAGGCCGGCAACAACGAGCACAGGGGTTCGCCGTGGCGTTCCAGCCCGTGACCAACGCCACGATCGCCTGCACCGCCATACCCACCTTGTCCGGTCGGGGAAGGTAAAGCCAGACGGACAGCAGCCGCGGCCAGAATGAAGTAAAGAAAGATACTGAGAGACGGCGACGATGAGGGAATCCATCATGACCTAACCTGACACGTGTTTCTAGGCCTGGCATGTGCGACCGACCTTGGTCCTCGCACCCCTTTCTGAACAGGACTGACGGGGGTGGAACCGCAACGGTGCTCGGGTTTCCCATCTGATTTGTCCGGCGCTGCGTGGAGGCGGGCCGAAGGTCCCTGTTGTCTCCGATGAGCGCTGGGGATGCTGACGGTGTACAAACAAATATTACGACGCGCAAAGCGAATGGGGCTGCCACCCGGACGCTTCAGGGCGCAGGCCGAACTCGGGTCCGCGTGATATCCCAGGGATGGCGTCGGGGCACGATCCGATCCATTCTGGAGGACCTCTGATGAGCTACTCGATCGGCAAGGACGATGCACTGCTCACCGGCGGCGCGCAGGTGTCAGAGCGCCTTCGCCGCTGGCCCGGAACGACTAAGCGCGGCATCCAGGTCGCGCTCGGCGTGCTCTGGCTGCTGGATGCCGCCCTGCAGCTGCAGCCGTTCATGTTCACTGCCGACTTCGCTCGGCAGGTACTGGCACCATCGGGGCAGGATCAACCTGTCTGGATATCCGCCCCCACCGACTTCTTCGCCCGCCTCATCGCAGGGCACCCAGCGCCGCTGAACGTCGGGTTCGCGCTGGTCCAGCTCGCGCTGGGCGTCGGGTTCCTGCTCCCCCGTCTGGTCCGGCCCGCGATCGCGGGGTCGGTGGCGTGGGCGGCCGGGATTTGGTGGTTCGCCGAGGGGCTCGGTGGCCTCGCCACCGGAAATGCCTCCGTGGTCACCGGCGCTCCCGGTGCCGTGCTCCTGTACGGGGTGCTCGCCGTCGCGGTGTGGCCGGCCACCAATGATCGCAACCCGCGCGATGCCGATGATGGCGCGATCGCCGGATGGTTCCCGTTCGCCTGGCTCATCCTGTGGATCGGCGGCGCGGTGCTGCAGCTGCTCCCCAGCCAGCGTGGGACGGCCGCCTTGCACGACCAGCTCGGCAGCGCCGAGGGAACACCGGGCTGGCTGACTAGCCTGCATCACCTCGCAGGAACAGTCCTCAGCAACGCAGGAAGCGCCCCGTTCATCGCACTAGTCGCAGTGATGGTCATCATCGGGGTCGGAGGGCTGGCCGGGCGCCCCTGGCGGACAGCGGCCGCCGTGGCTGGGGCTGTCGTGGCCACCACCTTCTGGGTGCTGGGTCAGAACATCGGCGAGCTCTACTCGGGCCAGGCCACCGACCCCAACACCGGTCCGGTAATCGTCCTGATGGCACTCGCCCTAATCGGATCGACCGCGAGCCCCCGCGTGTCCACCAGAAAGGGCCGAAAAACCGCTGTAGCGGAATCGTGACGGCTGAGGCACAGACGAGCGACGGTCGAGGGGGTATCCACTGTGGTGCTTGTCAGCCTGGGCATCAGGCCACGACAACAGCAAGACGGTCGACAACGACGTACACCCAGTGATTGGCGGCATCAACCGGTCACACAGAAGACTTGCGACCGCCGAAGATCCGCTCCACGAAGGAGACCTTCGGGGGGCACTGGCAACGCTTGGACTTCGGCATGCCGGCCATCACTTGGCTGACATGCTGGCCGCAGCCAGACCACGTCCCGTTACCGCACCGGCCGATCTGCCGCGTTCCCCGCTCACCTCGGAGGTGTGTCTAACCGCCGCCAGTGGACCATGGTGGCGGCGTCGATGATCTGGGGTTGCTGTCTAGGCGACTGGTTGCAGGCGGCGGACCTTCGGGGTGCCTGCGGCTCGCTCGGTGGCTAGGTCGTAGGCCGTTTGCATAGCGAGCCACGCGCGTGCGGTTCCGACGCCGGCCTCTTCGAGGCGGACAGCGAGGTTAGAACTGATCCGGGCATGACCGTGCAACACCCGACTCAACGTCACACGCGAG
>JBBRZQ010000064.1:0-23770 GCA_038236535.1 Actinomycetales bacterium | reverse complement strand
CTGGCCAAGAAGGTGGCCGAGCGCACCGGCAGTCCCGAGGGCCGGTCCTTCTTCTTGAACATCAAGGGTCCGGAGCTGCTCAACAAGTTCGTCGGCGAGACCGAGCGGCACATCCGGCTGATCTTCCAGCGGGCCCGCGAGAAGGCCTCGGACGGCACGCCGGTGGTGGTCTTCTTCGACGAGATGGACGCGCTGTTCCGGACCCGAGGCTCCGGCATCTCCTCGGATGTCGAGACGACGATCGTGCCGCAGCTGCTGTCCGAGATCGACGGCGTCGAGCGGCTCGAGAACGTCATCGTGATCGGTGCGTCCAACCGGGAGGACATGATCGACCCGGCCATCCTGCGGCCCGGCCGGCTCGACGTGAAGATCAAGATCGAGCGCCCCGACGCCGAGAGCGCCCGGGACATCTTCAGCAAGTACCTGACCGCGGACCTGCCGCTGCACGAGTTCGACCTGGCCGAGCACGGCGACTCCGCCCAGCGCACGGTCGAGGCGATGATCCAGTCGGCGGTCGAGCGGATGTACTCCGAGATCGACGCCAACAGGTTCCTGGAGGTCACCTACGCCAACGGTGACAAGGAGGTGCTCTACTTCAAGGACTTCAACTCCGGGGCGATGATCCAGAACATCGTCGACCGGGCCAAGAAGATGGCGATCAAGGACTTCCTGACCACCTCTCAGAAGGGCATCCGGGTCGAGCATCTGCTGGCCTCGTGCGTGGACGAGTTCAAGGAGAACGAGGACCTGCCGAACACGACCAACCCCGACGACTGGGCTCGGATCTCCGGGAAGAAGGGCGAGCGGATCGTCTACATCCGGACGCTGGTCACCGGCAAGGACGGCACCGAGCCGGGCCGCTCCATCGAGGCGGTCGCCAACACCGGCCAGTACCTGTAGCGCGTTCAGCTGCGGCTGGGTCGGTCCAGCCGCAGCTGAAACGTCGTGGTGCTGACGTACGCCCCGAACTTGAACCCGACCTCATCCAGGGTGCCCGCTTCGCTGAAGCCCATCCGGCGATGCAGGGCGTTGCTGGCCGGGTTCGGCTGCGACACCACGGCCACCACCAGATGCATCTCATCCTGGCGGAGCAGGCGCAGCAGCTCGGCATACAGCCGGGAACCGAGCCCTTTGCCGGTCGCCTCTGCTGAGACATAGACCGACGACTCGCGGGTCAGCCGGTAGGCGGGGCGGGCGCGGTACGAGCCGGAGTAGGCATACCCGAGGACCCCCGCGACCCCGTCGTCATCAGCGGCCACCTGGCTGTCGCCCACCTGGCCGCGGGCGACACGGCTGTGGGCGACCAGGAAATGATCGCCGGGAGTCGTACTGTCCAGCTTCGCCTGCCAGTGCGACAGGGGCGGTTCCTGGTCATCGAAGGTGGCTGTGCTGGTGCGCACGAAGCGGGTGTAGATCTCGGCAACCGCTGCCAGGTCAGCGGGTTCGGCCGGGCGGATGCTGAGCTGGCTCATCCCTGCCGGCCGCCCGGCTGTGTGCCTGGTGATCCGCGCCGGCCGTTGATGAGCTGAGCCACTGCACGCCAGCCCAGCAGGGTGGCGCCCAGGAAGACGGTGGCCACCACGATGAAGGAGACGGCGGTACCGGCGCCGGTCAGCTGGCGCAGCACCATCCCGATCGTCACCGCGCCGAGCCAGACGGGTATGCCGTCGCGCACTAGCAGGGGTGCGCGCCCTGCGGCGGCCACCCAGACCAGCCAGCCGGCCGCCATACCGGCGAGGAAGGGCCACGCGGTCGTGGCGACCCCGAGCAGCGCGCCGGTCTCCGCATGGCTGCGCCGCCCGATGGCGGCGAACAGGCAGATGAAGACGACGTCGAGACCCAGGCCGAGAGCTATGCGCACCAGGCGACCCTAGCAACGGTGACCGGCCGCCCCGTCCGGTCGCGGCCCCGAGGCGACGGCTGGCTCTGCCGGGTCTGGCCCCCGCCGATGGCCGCCCGGTCAGTGGTGAAGATACCGGCGCAGCTCTCCGGCCAGCTCGGCGCGATGTTGCCGGCCGATCAGCGTCGCGCCGGGAGAGCTGGCGAAGCCGTGGGGGCCGCGACGTAGTTGGTGTGCCGCGCGGGCACACCGGCGGCAGCCAGCCGCTCGGCATACAGCCTGCCCTCGTCTCGCAGCGGGTCCAGGTCCGCGGTCTGGACCAGCGCCGGTGGCAGGTTGGCGTGGCTCGGGGCCAGCAGGGGGCGAGATCAGCGGACGTCCGGGGAGAGCACGCCGGGCCCGAGGTTGAACGGACGCACCGCCGGCGCCACCTTGGCGCGGTTCCGGCGGATGCCGGCGAGGTCCATGCCGACGATCGGCTCGGCGTCGAAGCGGTCCGGGACCGCTGTGAACACCCTGGTACGCAGGGGCATCTGACTGCTGGCAACGGCTCGCCGATTTCTGACCGTCCGATCATCGTCCGCATGGTGATGGTTCACCTAGGGTGGCGGTATGACGGTGCGTCGAGTGATGGGAATCGAGACGGAATACGGCATCTCGGTGCCGGGCGACCCGACAGCGAACCCCATGTTGCTGTCCGGGTACGTCGTGAACGCCTACGCCAGCGCGCGCGGGTCGCGGGCCGGCCGGGCCAGCTGGGACTACGAGGACGAGATGCCGCTGCGTGATGCGCGTGGTTTCGAGATCCCCCGCCAGCTCGCCGACGCCAGCCAGCTGACCGACGAGGAGGACCCCACGCTGGCCAACGTGGTGCTCACCAACGGCGCCCGCCTGTATGTCGACCACGCCCATCCGGAGTACAGCTCGCCCGAGGTGACCTCGCCTCGTGCGGCCCTGTGCTGGGACCGGGCGGGGGAGCAGATCATGCTGGAGTCGGTCCGGCGCCTGTCCGCGGTGCCGGGGACGGCCGGGGTGAACCTCTACAAGAACAACACCGATGGCAAGGGTGCGTCCTACGGCACCCACGAGAACTACCTGATGCGGCGTGAGACACCGTTCTCGGAGATCACCCGCCACCTGATCCCGTTCTTCGTGGCCCGTCAGGTGATGTGTGGTGCGGGCCGGGTTGGTATCGGCCAGGACTCGACGAGCTCCGGGTTCCAGATCGCCCAGCGCTCGGACTTCTTCGAGGTGGAGATCGGCCTGGAGACCACGCTCAAAAGGCCCATCATCAACACCCGCGACGAGCCGCACGCAGTGGCCTCGCTGTACCGCCGGCTGCACGTGATCATCGGTGACGCCAACCAGTGCGACGTCGCGGGCCTGCTCAAGATGGGCACGACCAGCCTGGTGCTGGCGATGATCGAGGACCAGGCCCTGGACGCGGATCTCAGCGTCCGCAAGCCGGTGGCCACCCTGCACGCGGTGTCGCACGACCCCGCCCTGAAGCAGCTCATCGAGCTGCGCGACGGGCGCAAGATGACCGCCGTGCAGCTGCTCTGGATCTACTACGAGCAGGCCGAGCGGTACCTCCAGACGCACAGCCCGGGAGGCGTCGACGAGGAAACTGCCGAGGTGATGTCCCGCTGGAGCTCGGTGCTGACCAGGCTCGAGCGTGACCCGATGGAGTGCGCCCGCGAGATCGACTGGGTCGCCAAGCTCGGCCTCCTGCAGGGTTACCGGGACCGGGACGGGCTCGAGTGGTCCGACCACCGGCTGAAGGCGATCGACATCCAGTGGTCCGACATCCGCCCGGAGAAGGGCCTGTTCCAGCGCCTCGCCGCGCGCGGCCGGATCGAGAAGCTGACCGAGGACGCCGCGGTCAAGTCGGCCATCACCAACCCGCCGGAGGACACCCGCGCCTACTTCCGCGGCCGGTGCCTGGAGAAGTACTCTGCCGAGATCGCCGCAGCCTCCTGGGACTCGGTGATCTTCGACGTGCCCGGCCAGAGCGCCCTGCAGCGGGTGCCCATGCTTGAACCCCTGCGTGGCACGCGCGACGGCGTCGGCGACCTCATCGACCGGAGCCCCGACGCTGCGACGCTTTTGCGGGAATTGGCCGCCGCCAGCGGTTGACAGCGGGTTAGGCTGCAAAAGACGAAGGTTGTTCGGCGTTCTGCCGATCCCGATCAACGCCAGTGGAGGAACAGATGCCAAGCCAGGAGCACAGCCGACCCCAGCGTCGCGACGACACCCCCGACGAGGCGCCCGAGCCTGAAGCGGCCTCAGCGGAGGCGACGGCACGCAAGGACGCGCTCGACGACGACATCGACAGCGTGCTGGACGAGATCGATGGTGTTCTCGAGGCCAACGCCGAGGAGTTCGTGCGCGGTTTCGTGCAGAAGGGCGGCCAGTGAGCCTGGGCCCCGGGGGTGGCGAAGGACGGTTGCCCGCAGCGTTCATGACGACAGGTTCCTCGTCCTTCACCGAGTTCCTTGGCGTGCATGCTCCTGAGCTGCTTCCGTCGCGGCGCCAGCTGCCGATCGGCGGCACCTTCGAGCTGCCGCACGGCACCACGATCGTCTCGCTCACCTATCAGGGTGGCATCGTGATGGCCGGTGACCGCCGGGCGACCATGGGCAACCTGATCGCCAACCGCGACATGGAGAAGGTCTTCGCAGCCGACCAGTACTCGGCCGTCGGGATCGCCGGCACCGCGGGCCTGGCCATCGAGATCGTGAAGCTGTTCCAGGTCGAGCTCGAGCACTACGAGAAGATCGAGGGCGCCCTGCTCTCTCTGGAGGGCAAGGCCAACCGCCTCGCCACCATGATTCGCTCGAACCTGGCGATGGCCATGCAGGGCCTGGCCGTGGTGCCGATGTTCGCCGGTTTCGACCTCCCGACGATGGCCGGCCGGATCTTCTCCTACGACGTTTCCGGCGGCTGCTACGAGGAGCACGACCACCACAGTGTTGGCTCCGGCTCGCTGTTCGCCCGCGGTTCGATGAAGAAGCTCTGGCACCCCGGTATGGACTCAGCCGCGGCGGTCCGGGTGGCCGTCGAGGCGCTGTACGACGCGGCCGACGACGACTCGGCCACCGGTGGCCCCGATCTCAGCCGGCGGATCTGGCCGACGCTGGCGCTGGTGGATTCCGACGGCCTGGCCTTCCTGGATGACGACGCCCTGGCTGCCGTTGTTGAGCAGATCGTGGCCGACCGCCGTGGCAACCCCGGAGGTGCCCGATGACGATGCCGTTCTACGTCTCGCCCGAACAGCTCATGAAGGACCGGGCGGACTATGCCCGCAAGGGGATCGCCCGCGGGCGCTCGGTGGTGGTCCTGGGCTACGACCGGGGGATCGCCTTCGTTGCCGAGAACCCGTCCCGGGCGCTGCACAAGGTGTCCGAGATCTACGACCGGATCGCTTTCGCCGCCGCCGGCAAGTACAACGAGTTCGAGAACCTGAGGGTGGCCGGGGTCCGCTACGCCGATCTGCGGGGCTACTCCTACGACCGCAGCGATGTGACCGCACGGGGCCTGGCGAACGCCTACGCGCAGACCCTCGGGACGGTGTTCACCCAGGAGTCCAAGCCGTACGAGGTCGAGATCGTTGTCGCCGAGGTGGGTGAGAACGCCGACCAGGACCAGATCTACCGCCTGACGTATGACGGCTCGGTCGCCGACGAGCAGGGATTCATTGCGATGGGTGGAGCCGGGGAGCAGATCACCGCCGGGCTGCAGGAGCGATGGACTCCGGGGATGAGCCTGGGCGACGCTCTGGGTCTGGCGGTTGACCTGCTGCAGCAGGACCCGGCCGGCGGATCCGCCCGCACGCTGACGGCAGCCCAGCTGGAGGTCGCGGTGCTCGACCGGGCCCGCCCCAGGCGCACCTTCCGCCGGGTGGTCGGACCGTTGCTCGACGCCCTGCTGAGCAGCGAGGACCCCACCACAGATGTGCCTGCAGACGACGACCCGGCACCGGGCCGTCATGACACGCTGACCGGCCGGCCCGACCCGGATGAGCTACCAGATGAGCGATCAGATGAGGGACCCGGGCAGGATCCTTCGTGAGTATCGCGGTCACCGGCGCCACTGGTGACCTCGGCGGGAGGGTGGCCCGAGAACTGGCAGCACGAGGCCTGGAGCAGCGGCTGATCGTTCGCGACCCCGGCCGGGCTCCGCACCTGCCGGGCGCGCAGGTCGCTGTCGCCCGGTACCAGGACTCCGAGGCGATGGCCATGGCCCTGGATGGCATCGGCACCCTCCTGCTGGTCTCCGGCCATGAGGACCCGGACCGTATCTCGTTGCACCGCAGCGCGATCGAGGGTGCCAGGCTGGCCGGGGTGGAGCGCATCGTCTACACCTCGTTCATGGGTGCGGCGCCTGGCTCGACCTTCCCCTATGCCCGGGACCACTGCGCCACCGAGCAGGCCGTTCGAGAGGCCGGGATCAGCCTGACCTCGATGCGCAACGCGCTGTATGCCGATGTCGCACCGCGGTTCGTGGGGGAGGACGGGGTGATCCGCGCCCCGGCCGGCCACGGCCGCGTGGCCTGGGTGGCCCGGGCCGATGTGGCCCGGCTGGCCGCCGTGCTGCTGGTCGAGCCCGGGCATGAGGGGCAGACCTACGACGTGTCCGGTCCTCATGCGATCGACCTGCACGAGACTGCCCGCGTGCTGACCAAAGCCACCCGCCGGGCGATCACGTACCACGCGGAGACGCTCGGCGAGGCGCGCGAGTCCAGGGCGGGCCATCCCGACTGGCTGGTCGACGGCTGGATCGGTTCCTACCTGATGCTCGACACCGGCGAGGGGTCGGTCACCAGCCACACCATCGAGGTCCTGACCGGTCAGCGCCCGATGTCGTTGTCGGAGTTCCTTGCCGCTGAACCCCAGTCCTTCGCCCACCTGCTGGGCTAGTCGGGCCCAGCCGTGGCGGTGACCAGCCTTGCTCAGGTGTCGTCGCTGCCGCTGAGCTCTGGGCCGGTCGGGTCGTGGTCGGTCGGCTGATCGGCGGTTGGGTCGGACGGCTTCACCGGGCTGGTCCTCGCCGCGCCGCCGAGCGCCGCGAGGTCCCTGCGGACAACGCTGAGCTCCGCGTTGATGGTGTCGCGGCGCTGGGTCGCGGCAACGAGCTCGCGCTCGGAGTGTGCCTGGATACGCTCAGCCCTGGCGTTTGCCTCAGCCACCAGGGCCTTCGAGCTGGCCATCGACTGCTCCAGCATCTGCGCGCACTTTGCCTCTGTTTCCTGCTGCGCGCGTTCAGAGTCGTTACGGGCCTGTTCGGACCGCAGCCGGACAGCGGCGAGCTGCTGTTCGGCAGCGGCCACCTGGGCCGCGAACTCCAACGCGGTGGAGTCCCGGCGCGCGGCCAGCGTGGTCTCGAAGTCGACTGCCGCGGCCGCCGAGCTGGCGCGAGCGCGTTCATAGACGGTCTCAGCCTCTTCTCGTCGCACCATCGCGTGGCGGTCGGCGTCCTGTCGTGCCCTTGCCTGGCGGTCAACGTCGTCCAAGAGGCCGTCGGCGCGCGCTCGGGCGTCGTCGACGAGGCTGTCGGCGCGCTGGCGGGCATCCGCCAGGAGGCTCTCCGCCTGTTGCTGGGCTTCCGACAGCGTCTTTGTGCTCTCATCGTGGTTGGTGCTGTGTGTCTTCATGGCATAGTCGTCCGCCTCTTGGCGAGTCGCGAGGGCGCTCTCCTCGGCCAGGGCTCGGTCGTTCGCTGCGTCCGCCTGAGAGTGTGCCCTCAGTTCGCGCGCCTCCTGATCCGCCAACGCCAGGATTGAGATGATGCGTGCGCCGAGTCCTTCGTAGGTGGGTGCCTCGTACTCCATCTGCGCTTCTTCGAGCGCGCGGGCACTGAGGGTAATGCGTTCGACCTCGCGAGTCAGGTGGCCGTTGGCTGCCTCAAGCTGGTCGATCCGCAGGGCTCGCTCGGCGGCCTCCTGCCACATTGCCCCCGAAGCCTGCGTCAGCTGGTTCACGTGCTGGTCCACCTCGGCACGGTCGTATCCGCGGAGCGCGATGCTGAATTGAACGGCGGAGTCGGGCATCAGATTCCTCGCTGCTTGGTGGTGAGACAGGGACTCACCCGTTAGACAACACCCGGTGGCCTGCTGTCATGACAGCGGGTCACTCACCGGCTCTGGCGCCGTCTCAAAACCGGACACGGTAGGACTGACCATCGGTAGCGGGGTGGGACGATCCTCGGGGTGACCGCCCCACCTCCTGATGCACTCAAGAACTCGGACTACTGACCAGCTGATGATTCGCTCAGGACCTCATTCGGCCGGCGGACTCCCAGGAGCCGATCGGCCCCCGATGACGTGCGCCCGACCTAGCCCTTGACGCCAACAGACGGGTTCGGCTGGGGCTTGTGGTCGGCCGGCTTGTCCGTGGTGGCCTTGGCGTCGGCCGGCTTGCCTGCGGTGGCCTCGGGGTCGGCCGGCTTGTCCGTGGTGGCCTCGGCCTTGGTGGCGGCCTCTTTCTTGTCAACGGCCTTCTTGTCAACGGCAGGCGTGTCGACGGTAGCGGCCGGACCAGCTGACTTGGGGCTCGCGGCAGGGGCGGCAGGAGTGGCCGGCTCCAACGGGTTCGAGATCGCGACGCCGCCGAGGGCTGCGAGCATCTGGCGGACGTTGCTCAGCTGGGCGTTGATGCTGTCCCGGCGCTGGGTGGCGGCGGCGAGCTCGCGCTCGGAGTCGCCCCGGATGCGCTCGGCCTTGGCCTTGGCCTCGGCAACCAGTGAGTGGGCGTGCGCCATGGCCTGCTCGAGCTGCTGGGTAGAACGGGTGGAGGCTTCCTGCTGTGCCTGCTCGGACTCGATGCGGGTCTGCTCGGACTGCACCCGGACGGTGGCGAGCTGCTGTTCCGCGGCGGTGACCTCGGCAGCAAACTCCAGGGCGGACGAGTCGCGGCGGGCGGCCAGTGTGGTCTCGAAGTCGACGGCCGCGGTGGCGGACTTGGCCCGTGACCGCTCGTAGACGGCCTCGGCCTCTTCCCGGCGGGCCATCGCCTCGCGGTCGGCGTCGTCAAGGACACTGTCGGCCTGACGCTTGGCGTCCTCCATGTACCGGGCGGCCTCGGCCTCGGCGGCGCTTCGCACCTCCGTGGCATAACGGTCGGCGTCCTGACGGGTCGCCACGGCGCTCTCGTCGGCGAGCGCGTGATGGTTCGCTGCGTCAGCCTGGGCGCGGGCCCGCATCTCGGCGGCCTCCATGTCGGCCAGCGTCAGGATCGACCCGATCCGCTCGCCGAGACTCGCGTAGGTGGGAGCGGAGGCCTTCATCTGCTCCTCTTCGAGCGTGCGGGCCCGCTGGACGTGGCGATCGATCTCCCTCTTCAGCAGACCCTGGGCGGCCTCGAGCTTGCTGACCGCGATGGTCCGCTCGGCCGCTTCCTGCCGGGCTGCGCCGGCTGCCTGGGCCAGCTCGTGAAAGCGCTGGTCCACCTGCGCTGGGTCATATCCGCGGAGCACGCTGCGGAAGTGGGCATTGGACTCGGTCATCGGGTTCCTGTCGTCGCGTTGGTGGTGAGGGAGAGACTGGGTTCTGCACTGTCGGAAGCTGGTTCAGGGTATGTCGCGGCCTGCGGGGAGTGCTGGGCGCTCAGCGCTGCGCGTTCGGGCACGGCCAAGGCCTCGATCACCCCTGAGAGATGGCCGAGCTGTGCGGTGATGTCATCGCGTCTGGCGGCCAGGGCCCGGACCTCGGCGCGGGCCTTTCTGAGCAGGTCGCGGGCCTGCGCCCGGCTGGCGTCCGCATCGGCCCGGGCGGCCGCCAGGGTGGTCGTGGCCTCCTCACGCACTGCGCGGCGATGCTCGTGGGCTTCGGTCTGCAGCCGGGCCACCTCAGCCGCGGCGCGCTCACGCAGCACCCTGGACCCGGACTCGGCCTCGTCCAGCCGCCGCTGCCCGCGCTCGAGTGCAGCTTGGGCGGTCAGATCTGCCTCGGCGATGACCCTCTCGGCGTGCGCCTGGACGTGCTCGCGGGTGGCGACGGTGTCCCTCTCTGCGGCCTCGAGGATGGCGTTGGCCTGGGCGCGCGTCCGGTCCGTATCGGCTGAGGCCTCGGCCAGGGCAGTCCGGACCCGCAGCGCAACCCGGGAGATGACGTCCTGCAGCTGTCGGCGACGGGCGCTCAGGTGCAGGGCGCTCGACTCGAGGTTCTCGAGGCGCACCCGGTCAGCCTCGGCGTTGGCGGTCAGCAGCAGTGACTGGATGGTGTCCCGGGTCCAGCTCATGTGCTCGGCTGCGTCGCTGAGGACGCGGTTGGCCTCGACGGTCGCGGCGTCGCGCGCGATGGCGATCTCGGCGATGGCGGTCGACCTGAGCCCGGCGATCTCTGCGTGTGCCTGGTCCAGCTCCGTGGTGGCCGCGGCACGAATGGCGGCCGCTTCGGTGGTGGCAAGGGTGATCTTCGACGCGGAGGACTCCTCGGCGGCCGCCCGGGTCGAGGTGCAGTGCCGGGTGGCCTCATCGCTCAGCTCTGTGAGCTCGGCAGCGGACTGCGCCCGCCGGGACTCGATGCCCGAGGAAGACTCGGCCAGCAGGGCGGCGTTCTCTTCCCGGGTCTCCTGCAGCTCGGTGGCCGCCAGGGCCAGCAGCCGCGTGCTCTCCGCCTCTGCGGAGCTCCGGATGTCGTCGGCCTCTTCCTGCGTCCTGACCAGGAGGTTCTCGGTCGTCACGTGGGCGGCCTCGGCGACCAGGGAGGCCTGGTCCGCAGCATCGCCCACCAGCTGGGCAGCCTCCTGCCGGGCCTCCACCAGCCGGGCCTTGGCCGAGCGCTGGGTGCTGAGGGCGTCGTCGTGCACGTTGGTCGCGTCGATCAGCAGCCGTCTCGCCTCGACGTGGGCGTCGCTGTCCTGTGCTCGCAGCGCGGCCACCTCGGCCTCGACCTCGGCCCGCAGGTGATCGGCCAGAGCCTGGGCCCGGGACAGCAGATCGAAGGCCGCCGCGCTGGGCTCCGGGGCGGGGACGGTGTCGTCTGACGCCGCTTTCGGGGCTCCGGGTGGCGCTATCACGGGACCAAGCATCCCATGGGATTTAGGGTCTCCTGTCCACCCCGACGACAGCTCCGGATCCCTCCGACCGACAGGCACTGGCTCGGTCAGAGTGGCCCGCAGGTCAGCGCCGTGATGTCCGCTGTCGACCCAAGGGCCCCGGACACAAAGATGAGCCTTGCCGAAGTCTTACCAAGGATGTTCGCCACTCCATAGAGTGAGGTCATGGAGCGCCGCATCTTCGGTATCGAGAACGAGTACGGGGTCACCTGCACCTTTGACGGGCAGCGTCGGCTGACCCCCGACGAGGTGGCGCGCTACCTCTTCCGCAAGGTCGTCTCCTGGGGCCGGTCCTCCAACGTCTTCCTGGCCAACGGCTCCCGCCTGTATCTCGACGTCGGCAGCCACCCTGAGTACGCCACCCCCGAGTGTGACGACGTCAGACAGCTGGTGACCCACGACAAGGCCGGTGAGCGCATCGTCGAGGGCCTGGTCGCCGACGCCCAGCAGCGGATCGCCGACGAGGGGATCGCGGGCGACGTCTACGTCTTCAAGAACAACACCGACTCGGCCGGGAACTCCTACGGCTGTCACGAGAACTACCTGGTCGGTCGGGCCGGGGAGTTCCAGAGGCTCTCCGACATACTCATCCCGTTTCTGGTCAGCCGGCAGATCACCTGTGGCGCCGGCAAGATCACCGCCACCTCTCGTGGCGCGACGTACTGCGTCAGCCAGCGGGCGGACCACATCTGGGAGGGCGTCTCCAGCGCTACCACCCGGTCCCGGCCCATCATCAACACCCGGGACGAGCCCCACGCGGACGCCGAGAAGTACCGGCGGCTCCACGTGATCGTGGGTGACTCGAACATGAGCGAGACGACCACGATGCTCAAGGTGGGCTCAGCGGATCTGGTGCTGCGGATGATCGAGTCGGGGGTGGTCATGCGCGACCTGACCCTCGAGAATCCGATCCGGGCCATCCGTGAGATCAGCCATGACATGACCGGCACCAAGAAGGTCAAGCTTGCCAACGGCCGCGAGCTCAGCGCCCTCGAGATCCAGAACGAGTATTTCGAGCGGGCCACCGAGTTCGTCGACCGGGAGGGGCTGGACGACCCGATCCACAAAGGTGTTCTGGACCTGTGGCAGCGGACGCTCCTGGCGGTCGGCACCGGAGATCTCGCGATGGTCGGCACGGAGATCGACTGGGTCATCAAGTACCTGCTGATCTCGCGCTACGCGGCGAAACACTCGCTGACCATGTCCAGCCCGCGGATCGCCCAGCTTGATCTGGCCTATCACGACATCAACCGTGAGCGCGGCCTGTTCTACCTCCTGCAGCGTCACGGAAACGCCGCCCGGGTCTGCTCGGACTCGGAGATCTTCGAGGCGAAGACCGTGCCGCCGCAGACCACCAGGGCCAAGCTCCGCGGCGACTTCATCCGCGCCGCCCAGGAGCACAAGCGGGACTTCACCGTCGACTGGGTGCATCTCAAGCTCAACGACCAGGCCCAGCGGACCGTCCTGTGCAAGGACCCCTTCGCGGCCGTCGACGCCCGGGTCGAGCGGCTGATCGAGGGCATGTGATCAGCAAACTCCCAGGCAAAGGCTGGCTCGTGCACAGATAGTGGCGATATGGTGGTCAGAATCCCTGTACCAACGATCAAAGGTCCTCCGTGCGCCTGTCTCGATTGCGAATTGTGTCCGCCGCTGTCATACCCATCGTCTTTCTGGCCGGTTGCAGCTCGGCCAAGAACGAGGCCGCAGCGAATCCTCTTGACGTCGTCACAGTCGGCGGCACGGCCAAGGCGCCGACCCTGGCGTTCACTCCCAAGCCACTGACCGTGAAGGCGACGACCACCAAGGTCGTCACGGCGGGCACGGGAGCCAAGCTGACCAAGTCCAACGCGATCACGTTCAACTACGTGCTGGTCAACGGCAAGGACGGCAAGCAGGTCGAGTCGAGCTTCGGCAAGCAGGTCGCCGGCATGGACCTCTCGTCCGCTTCGCTGCTTCCCGGGCTGAGCAAGGGCCTGACCGGTCAGAAGGTCGGCTCCAGGCTGCTCGTGGCGATCCCGCCGAAGGACGCCTTCGGCAGCCAGGGCAACACTCAGGCCGGTTTCGGCCCCACCGACACCGTCGTCTTCCTGATCGACCTGGTCTCGGCCAGCACCCCGCTGGCCAGTGCCAAGGGTGTCGCGGTTCCGCCCAAGGCCGGGCTCCCGACAGCGACCGTTGACGGGGCCAAGGCCGCGACGATCGTCGTCCCCAAGACCGCTGCGCCGACGAAGCTGGTCGTTCAGCCGCTGATCAAGGGCGCGGGTCCCAAGGTCCAGGCCGGCCAGAACATCAAGGTCAACTACACCGGTGTCCTGTGGAAGAACGGGAAGAAGTTTGACGCCTCCGGTGACCACGGTTCGTCGTTCGACACCCAGATCGGTGCTGGCAAGGTCATCACCGGCTGGGACAAGGGGCTGGTCGGTCAGACCGTCGGCAGCCGGGTCCTGCTGGTTGTCCCCCCGGCCGAGGGGTATGGCGCCAAGGGCTCCCCGCCGCTGATCGGGCCGAAGGACACCCTGGTGTTCGTCGTCGACATCCTGGCAATCGTCTGATCCTGGCAATCGTCTGATCCAGGTCAGGCGGCTTTCCCTCCGTCCCTGACCTGAACCTTCCGTCCGTTACTGAAAGGCTCGACAATCATGGGTTTTGACCCGGGCACGACCAAACCGGAGATTGACTTCCCGGGCAATGTGGCGCCCACCGATCTGGTGATTGAGGACCTCGCGCTGGGCGACGGCCCTGAGGCGAAGGCCGGTGACTCGATCAGTGCTCACTACGTGGGCGTGGCGCACTCGACGGGCGAGGAGTTCGACTCCTCCTGGAACCGTGGCTCGCCCCTGGACTTCCGTCTGGGTGTCGGCCAGGTCATCAAGGGCTGGGACCTCGGCATCGTGGGCATGAACGTCGGCGGCCGGCGCAAGCTGGTCATCCCGCCGGACCTTGCCTACGGCGACCGTGGTGCCGGCGGCGCCATCAAGCCCGGCGAGACCCTCATCTTCGTCGTGGACCTGGTGGACGCTCACTAGCGACTGCTCGGCCCCCAGCGGGTTTCCATCAGGGGTTGGCGGATGTTCTGGCGTCAACGTCGATGGAAACCCGCTACTGGTTGGTGGGGCGGAGAACTCTGCAAGGCCCGCGAGAACGCGTCGCGGATGAGCTGGCTGACCTGGGCCGGGTGGACAGATCGCGCCAGCGGAGGCGGACCATCTGATGCCCGAGAGCTCGCGGGGCGTCTTCCCGAGGCTTCTCGTCGATCAGGGCCGGACCGGTCAGGGTCAGCGGAGGAGGGTGGCGGCGAAACGGCCGGCGGCTGCGGCTGTGGTGAAGGAGGCCTGGTCCTGGGCGAGAGTGCGGCCCATCGTGGACAGGCGGACCGGGGTGTCGGACAGCGCGGCGACCAGGCCTGAGATGTCGATCTCGCGGACCCGGAGCCGGCCCGCGGTGTCGGCGGCCAGCTGCCGGGCCTGCTGCCGGACGCGGTCACCGAACGGTCCGCCCAGCAGCGGAACCGGCAGGTCGGCGGGGGCCAGGGCTACCCGGCCGTAGGTGGTCAGGCTGTGGTGCGAGATGCCGCGGTGGCGCTCGCGCTGATCGGCCTCGGAGACGCGCAGGGACGCGACGGCCCGGCCTCCGAGCGCAACGGTGGCGTTGATCGCCTCGCCGCTGGCCACCCCCGAGTAGCCCCAGGGGGAGTCGGTGCCCAGGTTGCCCGGGCCCTGGGTGACGATGGCCACGTCGGCGTGCAGGACATGGGCCGCGGCGAGCAGGCCGGTGTGCACGTTGACCGCCTCGAGGTCACCGCCGAAGGCCTGGCCCACGGTGATCGTGCCGGCCAGCCAGCCGGCCTGGGCCAGGCCGGCGACGGTGCGTGAGAACGCGATCGGCAGCGCGCCGCCGTCGGTCATCACGTAGACCGCCCTGACCTCCGGTCTGGCCAGTCGCAGCCCGGCCAGGATCGCCGGCAGGGCGGAGTGCAGGTCGGCCATGATGACGGGCATGGAGTCGATCCCGGCGGCGTGACGCAGCACGTCATGGTGCGGGCTCTCCTGCTCGTCGACGCCCAGAACCATCGTCTGAAGGGGGGTGTACCGGGCCTTGACGATGTGGCCGGCGGCGGCCGCCGGGTCAGCCGGCAGGCGGTCAGGCAGAGCCACGATCAGGGCCACCCCGCCGGTTCCCAGACCGCGCTCCAGCGCGCTGACGTTGAGCAGGACCCGATCACCGGGACGGGGGGTGCCGACCAGGTCGGTGTAGGCCAGAGCCCGGATCGTCTCGCTCGCATCGGCCAGGGTCACCTCGAAGACGGCTGCTCCTGCCCACTGTTCCCGTAGTCGTTCGACCGTTGCCTCGCGCCAGTGGATCACGCCACGAACAGTAGTGCGGCCGAGCGTCACCTCAGCCCCGGCGCTCCGGTAGCGTCGACCCCCATGAGCGCAAAGTTCAACGCAGCCGACAAGACCGAGCGTCTGCTCAACCTGGTGATCTGCCTGCTCTACACCAGGAAGCCGCTGTCCAAGGCCAAGATCAGGGGTGCGGTGCCGCAGTACGGCACCAGCGGGTCCGATGAGGCCTTCGATCGCATGTTCGAGCGCGACAAGGACGAGCTGCGCGAGCTCGGCATCCCGCTGGTGACCGAGGCGTACGACATCCTGTTCGACGACGAGCCCGGCTACCGGATCGACCGCCGCGAGTACGCGCTGCCGGAGATCTCCTTTGCCGCTGACGAGCTCGCGGTCCTCGGCCTGGCCAGCCGGGCCTGGTCCCAGGCGAGCCTGGCCGGTCCCGCGGCCCAGGCCCTGCGCAAGCTCGAGGCTGCCGGGGTCGAGCGGGACGACTCGTCGCTGATCGGCATCGTGCCCAGGGTCCGGACCGTGGAGCCGTCCTTCGAAGCGGTCAAGGACGCCGTGCTGGCACGCGTTCCGGTGTCCTTCGCCTACCGCAAGTCGGGGACCGGTGAGGGGACGACCCGGCACGTCCAGCCGTGGGCGCTGGCTTCGTGGCACGGCCACTGGTACCTCACCGGCTTCGACACCGAGAAGCAGGCTCCGCGGGTATTCCGGCTGGGCCGGATCGAGGGCGAGGTCGCCGCGGAGGGCAAGCCTGCGTCGTACGAGGTCCCGGCCGACCATCAGCCGTCGCAGATGATCCGCACCGTGGCCGTCGAGAGCGACCCCCGGCGGGCCGTCCTGCGGGTGCGCGCGGGCGCCGGGCACAGCCTGCGCCGGCGGGCCGCGACGGACAGGGCGTTGAACGACGACTGGTCGCTGGTCGAGGTCGACTTCACCGATACCGAGGCCTTCTGCGGCGAGATCTGCAGCTTCGGCCCCGATGTCGTCGTGACAGGTCCCGAAGAGCTCAGGGAGTCGGTGATCCGCAGGCTGACCGGAGTGCTCGGCTCCGGGACCGCTGATCCGGGGCAGGTCAGCTCTGAGCAGCGCAGCGGCAGGGTGACGCGATGAGTGCCAGGAACGCAGGTGCGCCGGGGGCAGCCCGGCAGGGGTCCGACAAGGCCGGTACGCCGGGGACGGGTCGTCAGCCGTCCGAGTCCGCCACCACGAGGCTGTCTCGGCTCTTGACGATGGTGCCGTGGCTGCTCAACCGGCAGGGGGTCGAGATCGAGGAGGCCGCGCAGGAGTTCGGCGTGACGCCAGGCCAGGTCGAGTCGGATCTGGCACTGCTGTTCCTGTGCGGCACCCCAGGCGGCTATCACGGCGACCTGATCGAGGCCGAGTGGGAGAGCGGCCATGTCTACCTGGGCAACGCCGATACGATCGGGCGGCCGCTGCGCCTCGGCGTCGATGAGGCCCTGGCGCTGATCGTCAGCCTGCGTGCCCTCGCCGCGGTCCCCGGGATCGGCGAGCGGGACGCCGTCGTGCGGGCGCTTGCCAAGCTCGAGGCAGCCACCGGCTCGGCCTCCGCCGGGGCCTCCCGGATCCAGGTGCTGATCGACGAGGGCACCGGTGAGGAGTTCCTGGCACTGGCCCAGCAGGCGCTGACCGCTCACCGGCGGGTGCACCTGCGCTACCTGGTCCCCAGCCGGGACGAGTCGACCGAGCGTGACGTCGATCCGATGCGGGTGATCAGCTTCGACGCACACTGGTACCTCGAGGGCTGGTGCCACCGGGCGGACGATGTCCGGTTGTTCCGGCTGGACCGGGTCGAGGCCCTGACGATCCTGGACGAGGACGGCACCCCGCCGCCGGCCGCCCGGCCCCGCGACCTTGACTCCGGCGTGTTCACCCCCCGGGCGCAGGACCAGCTGGTCAGGCTCGAGCTGGGCCCCGGGGCGGTCTGGGTCGGCGACTACTATCCCGTCGAGCGCATCGAGGCGACCCCAGACGGGGGAGCGGTCATCGAGCTGCGGACCGCGGATACGGCCTGGTTGTGCCGCCTGATCTGGCAGCTGGGATCCCAGGCGACCGTGCTGGAGCCCGCCGCGCTCGCCGGCGAGGTGCGCCGGGGTGCCAGGGTGGCCCTGGACGCGTATGCCGGTCCCGCCGGGTTCGCACCGCTCAGCCGATAGAGTCCGGTCTCATGTGGTGGGTGATGATCTGGATTCTGATTCTCGTCGGGTCGGGCGTGTACCTCGGCGTGCTCTCCTGGGGGTTGTGGGGGCACACCAAGGAGCTTGGTTCCGAGATAGCCACTGCCCAGCGTCGCCTCGATGAGGTGCATGGTCAGCTGGAGCTGCTCGGGGAGAAGATCAGGACCGTGGAGGACCTGGCCGTCTTCGCAGATCCGGGGGTGGCCCGCAGGGAGCGCGAGCGGGTCAAGGCCGGTCGTCGTCGTGCGCGCCAACAACGTCGTGCCAAGTCCCGCCCGGCGTGGGCAAAACACGTAGACTGAAAACTGCTGCGGATCAGCTTCTCTCCCTGAGGGCCGTTGAGTGTCAGTGTCACGATCCATGAGCACGCCCCCTCACGATGACGAAAGGCCTACACACCATGGGCAGCGGTCTGATAAAGCCTGTTCACATCCTCATCCTGATCCTGGTCGTGGTGATTCTGTTCGGCTGGAAGAAGCTTCCGGACGCCGCCCGCAGCCTCGGGCGTTCGATGCGTATCTTCAAGTCCGAGGTCGAGGAGATGAAGAAGGACGGCAAGCCGACGTCCGCCGCGAGCAGTGACACGGTCAGGGGCGAGACGGTTCGTCCAGAAACGGCACCGACTGCCGACCCGATCCACGACCCGGCCAGGCGGCCGGAGCCGGAACGCGCGGAGCGCCAGAAACACGACCAGCCGCCGGCCTGATCGGGGCCAGCAGCGACATACCTGCTGTTACCTGAGGATCAACTGACAAATGGCGACACTGCGGCGTAAGCCCAAGACCGACGGACGCATGTCGCTGGGTGATCACCTGCGCGAACTCCGGCGGCGCTCTGTCATCTCTGCAACAGCCATCGCGGTGGGCAGCATCATCGGCTGGGTCGGGTACGACTGGCTGTTCAACCAGATCATGGCTCCGTTGCGCAAGATGGCGGCCGAGCGCCACGGGCTGGTCAACATCAACTTCGGCGGGATCACCCAGCCGTTCACCGTGCAGCTGCAGGTGGCGCTCTTCGTCGGTGTCATCGTGGCCAGCCCGGTCTGGCTCTATCAGATCTGGGGCTTCATCGTCCCGGGGCTGACCAAGCGTGAGAAGCGGACGACCATGCTGTTCGTCGCAGCGGCCGTCCCGCTGTTCCTGGCGGGTTGCTACCTGGCGACCAGGGTGGTTCCCAAGGCAGTGGAGGTGCTGCTCGGCTTCACCCCGCAGGGCGCCGTGAACCTGCCCGATGCAGCTCTCTACCTGACCTTCGTGACCCGTTTCATCCTGGCCTTCGGACTGGCGTTCCTGCTGCCGGTGTTCATGGTCGGTCTCAACGTCGCCCACGTCCTGCCGGCCCGCATCATGCTCAAGGGCTGGCGGGTTGCCGTGCTGCTCATCCTCGTCTTCTCGGCGATGATGACGCCCACCCCGGATGCCTGGACGATGCTCGCCCTCGCCTTCCCGATGGTTCTCCTGTTTTTTGCCGCGGTCGGCGTGGCGACCTTGCTGGACCGACGGCGCGCGCGCCGCGACCCCGACTGGGCCAAGGTCTCCGATGACGAGGCCAGCCCGCTGGACGACGACGCCAGACCGCTGGATGACGAGGCCAGCCCGCTGGACCACCGGGCGAGCCCGCTGGACGACGACGCCAGCCCGCTCCAGTGAGTGCGGTGACCAGGCGGATCGGGCTGATCGTCAACCCCACCGCGGACAAGGGGCGTGGTGCTGCGCTCGGCCGGGACGTGGCCGAGCAGCTGAGGTCGCGTGGTCACGAGGTGATCGACCTCTCCAGCGAGACTGCGGACGGAGCGCGCGCCAGCGCCCTGACCGGGATCGCCGCGGGGCTGGACGTGCTGGCTGTCACCGGCGGGGACGGCACCGTCAACCTGGGCGTGAACCTCTGCGCTGGCACCGACACGGTGCTCGCGATCGTGGCGGCCGGGACCGGCAACGACATCGCCCGGGGCCTGGAGCTGCCGGTTCACGACGCCGTGGCGGCCGCCGAGGTCATCGCCAACGGCCGGGTGCGCGTCATCGACGCGGGCCGGCATACGGACGGTCAGGGCGTGCAGCACTGGTTCGCCGGGGTATTGGGCGCCGGGTTCGACTCCCTGGTGAACGAGCGCGCCAACACCTGGGGCTGGCCCAAGGGCCGGATGAGGTACAACCTGGCCATCGCCCGCGAGCTTCCGGTGTTCAAGCCGATCCCTTACGTGGTCGAGGTCGACGGGGTGCGCCACAGCACCCAGGCGATGCTCGTCGCGGTGGGCAACGGGCAGTCGTACGGCGGCGGGATGCGGGTCTGCCCCGAGGCGAGCTTCGACGACGGGCTGTTCGACATCCTCATCGTGCACCAGATCTCGACGTTCGAGTTCCTCAAGGTCTTCCCCAAGGTGTTCAGCGGCAAGCACGTCGGACACCCCGCGGTGGAGATCCTGCGGGGCAGGCAGGTGCGGCTCGAGGCCACCGGGATCGTCAGCTACGCCGACGGCGAACGTTTTGCGGCTCTCCCGATGGGCGCCGAGATCGTGCCCGCCGCGTTGCACGTCCTTGTCCCGGGTCTCTGACGTAGCCTGATCGGCATGGCCACCTCAACCGGCGCCGCGCAGCCCCAGCTGGACGCGTTTGCCAATAGCTTCGACTTCCCGTTCGACGACTTCCAGGTGCAGGCGTGCCTGGCCGTGGCTGCCGGGGACGGGGTGCTGGTGGCCGCGCCCACCGGTGCCGGCAAGACCATCGTGGGGGAGTTCGCGGTCTTCCTGGCCCTGGCGACCGGGCGCAAGGCCTTCTACACGACGCCGATCAAGGCTCTGTCGAACCAGAAGTATGCCGATCTGGTGGCCCGCCACGGCGCCGACAAGGTCGGCCTGCTGACCGGTGACTCCTCGATCAACGGCGAGGCCCCGGTGGTCGTGATGACCACCGAGGTGCTGCGCAACATGATGTATGCCGGGTCGGCCACCCTGCGCGGGCTCGGCTTCGTGATCATGGACGAGGTGCACTACCTCGCCGACCGCTTCCGCGGGGCGGTCTGGGAAGAGGTGATCATCCACCTGCCGCGGGACGTTCAGGTGGTCTCGCTGTCGGCGACGGTGAGCAACGCCGAGGAGTTCGGCGCCTGGCTCGGCGAGGTCCGCGGAGACACGACGGTGATCGTCGAGGAGCACCGGCCGGTGCCGCTCTGGCAGCACATGATGGTCGGCCAGGGGCTGTATGACCTGTTCACCGACGAGGTCACCCCAAACGGGATCTCTGACCCCAGCCGGGTCAACCCGGACCTGCTCGACCGGATCCGTAACGGGGACCGGGCCGGTGGCCGCGAGGGTGGCGCCGAAGGGCGGGGACGTGGCCGGGAAGGCGGTAGCGAGGGATACGGACGGGGCCGCAAGGGCGGCTCCGACGGGCGCGATCGCGGGCGCGGCGGGCCGCCGGTGCGGCAGGGCGGTCGGTTTGGGGGAGGGCCCAGCCGCACCGAGGTGATCGAACGCCTGAACCGCGACGGACTCCTGCCGGCCATCACCTTCATCTTCAGCCGGATCGGCTGTACGTCTGCGGTGAGCCAGCTGCTGGGCAGTGGCATGCGACTGATCCCGCCGGGCGAGGGCGAGAAGATCCGCCATACCGTCGAGGAGCGGATCCAGGGGCTGGCCGACGAGGACCTCGACGTGCTGGGGTACTGGGAGTTCGTCGAGGGCCTGACCCGCGGGTTCGCAGCCCATCACGCCGGGATGCTGCCGACCTTCCGGGAGATCGTGGAAGAGCTGTTCACTGCCGGCCGGATCAAGGCCGTGTTCGCCACCGAGACCCTGGCGCTGGGCATCAACATGCCGGCCCGCTCGGTGGTCCTGGAGCGGCTGGTGAAGTTCAACGGCGAGACGCACGCGGACATCACCCCCGCCGAGTACACCCAGCTGACCGGGCGGGCCGGGCGCCGTGGCATCGACATCGAGGGTCACGCGGTCGTGCTCTACAACCGGGGGCTGGACCCGCTTGCCGTGGGCGGTCTCGCCTCCACCCGCACGTACCCGCTGAAGTCCAGCTTCCGGCCGACATACAACATGGCTGTGAACCTGGTCGGGCAGGTGGGACGGCAGACCGCCCGCGAGATCCTGGAGACGTCGTTCGCCCAGTTCCAGGCGGACCGGGCCGTGGTCGGGATGGCGCTGACCGTCAAGCGCAACGAGGAGGCGCTGGCCGGGTACGCCGAGTCGATGACCTGCCACCTTGGGGACTTCACCGAGTATGCCGCCCTGCGCAACGAGATCCGCGACCTCGAGAAGGAGGCCGCCAAGGCCCGGTCGGCCAGTCGCCGGGCCGCAGCCGCAGTCAGCCTGGAGAAGCTGCGGACCGGCGACGTCATCAAGATCCCGGGCGGCCGGCGCTCGGGGTACGCGATCGTCATCCAGGGCAACGCCGGTGGCAAGAAGGAGAGCGCCTCGCCGACCGTGCTGACCTCGGACGCACAGGTGCGCCGGCTCACCCTCACGGACATCCCCAACCCGGTCGACCCGGTCATCAACCTCAACGTGCCCAAGCACTTCAACGCCCGCAACGCCAAGTCCCGCAAGGAGCTGGCCGCAACGATGCGGATCAAGGTGCCGCCGGACACTCCGGCCGAGAGGCACAACGGCGTGGCGGGCTCGGCGGAGGAGCAGCGGATCGGTGAGGTGCGCCGGCAGATGCGGGCACACCCCTGCCACTCCTGCCCGGACCGTGAGAACCATGCCCGGTGGGCGGAACGCTGGTGGCGGCTGCGCCGTGAGACCGACCGGGTCGCCCGCACCGTCGAGGGCCGGAGCAACTCCGTGGCCCGCACGTTCGACCGGGTCTGCGAGCTCCTGGTGGATCTCGGCTATCTCACCGAGGGCGGCGCCGCGGTGACCGATCAGGGCAGCTACCTGAAGCGGCTCTATACCGAGAAGGACCTGCTGGCCGCCGAGTGTCTGCGTCTTGGCCTGTGGAAGCGCCTCGATGCGCCGAGCCTGGCCGCCATCGTCTCCACGCTGCTTCACGAGCCGCGACGTGATGAGGCTGACGTCTCGCCCCGGATGCCCAACGATGACGTCCGCGAGGCGCACGAGGAGATGCTCCGGCGGTGGAGCCTGCTCGAGGACAGTGAGCGTTCGCACATGTTGCCGACGACCGGCTCCCCGGATGCCGGGATGGCCTGGATGATGCACCGCTGGGCCAGCGGCCAGCGCCTCGAGGTGGTCCTCCGGGACAGCGAGATCGGCGCGGGCGACTTCGTCCGGCGCTGCAAGCAGGTGGTCGACCTGCTCGGCCAGATCGGTGACGCGGCTCCGGACCGGACGCTGGCGGTGACCGCTAGACGCGCCATTGACGGGGTGATGCGAGGGGTCGTCGCAGCGGACCGGATCGACTGACTGCCCGGCCTGGGCTGCTGGCGGATGTGACGTTGGGCGGGCTGTTGGGTGCCGGGGTGGTGGCCGGTCTGGGCGTGGCTGCCGGCACCTGGCTCGAGTCGCTGGGCTCCCATCCCGTCCTTCTGGCCGGAGCCGTGCTGATCGGTCTGGGGATTCGTGGCCTGGTGGAGCTACGCGCGGCGCCCGCAGCAGCTGATCCGGCGCTCCTGCGGCTCTCGCGCTGGCGCACTTTCGCAACGTTCGCGGGGCTGACCATGGTGAACCCGGCGACCGTCATCTACTTCCTGGCGCTGGCCACGGCACTTCCCGTTAGCGAGAGGTGGGGTGTCGCGCACGGGCCGTTCATCCTCGGGGTCGCCCTGGCGTCACTCTCCTGGCAGCTGGCTCTCGCGCGACCGGGTCGGTCCTGCGGATGCGGATCACGTCGATGGGTCAGGCGGTGGTGAGCTGTCGGCTTCGGCATCGTCATCGCGCTGGGCCGGGCCGCCATCGCCTCTGCGGTGACCCAGTTGCTGGGCGGTCCGTGCAGGCACCTTTCTCTGTGTGGGAACTGAGCGCCGCGAAAGGGAGTCGGACGCCGGCCCGGAGCTGATGCCTCGGTGACAGTTGCCGGGCCAGGCGAGGAATTGAGGGTCGCGAAAGGGAGCCGGGCGCCGGCCTGAAGACTCAGGGAAGGGCGATGTCTGAGCACGGAAAGGAACCATGGCCCGCGTGGACGAAAGAGCGAATCTCATTTGGTAGCAGTGGTTTTCGCCGACTGGACGGTTTGTCTCCTGGGTTGTTTTCGGGTAGACTGGACGTATGTTCGAACGTGGGGTGGTCGGTGACGAGGTGGATCCTGTGCTGGGTCCTGCCCTGGATCCTGCTCTGGGTCCTGCCGGGTTCCTGACCGGGGCGGTTGAGCAGCTGGCCAAGCTTCCGTCCGAGCTGTGGCGGGTCGGCAATGAGGGCTTTGCGGGTAT
>JBBRZQ010000063.1:0-23955 GCA_038236535.1 Actinomycetales bacterium | reverse complement strand
CCAGAGGAACTCGTTCCAGGGCCCGATGAAGGTGATCAGTGTGGCCGTGAGCAGGGCAGGTCGGACCAGTGGGAGCGCGATGGACCAGAGGATCCTCAGCTCGTTGGCGCCGTCGATGCGGGCTGCCGCGAAGAGATCCTCGGGCAGCGCCAGGAAGAACTGCCGGAAGATGAACACCGCTGTCGAGTTGATCGCGAACGGCAGGATCATCCCCATGTAGCTGTCGGCCAGCCCGTAGTTGCGCACGATCATCACGTACAGCGGGATGATCAGCAGCTGGAAGGGGACGACCTGCACCAGCAGCATCAGCGCGAACAGGCTGCCCTGGCCGCGGAAGTGCAGCCGGGCCAGCGCGTAGCCGGCCAGCACCCCGAAGAAGACGGTGAACAGGATCACGCCTCCGGTGAAGATGCCGGAGTTGACCAGCGACTGCAGCAGGTTCACCCGCTCGTTGATCTGCTGGTAGTTGTCCAGGGTCAACCCGCCTGTGGGAAAGGCTCCGGCCACCGAGGTGTCCGGCTTTGCCTGCAGCGAGCCGACGATCATGTAGTAGAAGGGGAACAGGAAGACGAAGGCCCCGATGATGAGAACGACCATGCGTGGCCAGTTGTGCGTCTTCGACGTGTCAGACATGTCAGTCCCTCTCCAGCAGGTAGCGGTTGACGAGCGAGATCACCAGGACGCCGATGACGAGAATCACGCCGATCGCGGAGGCGACGTCCGGGCTGCCCTGCTCGATGCCCTTCTGGTACATGACGAACACCGGTGAGGTGGAGGCGCCGTTGGGCCCCCCGCCGTTGGTGAGCAGATAAGGCTCGGTGAACAGGTTGGCGCCGGTGATCGTCGCGAGGATGACCACCAGGGTGGTCGCCGGCTTGACGCCGGGCACGGTGACGTTCATGAAGGAGCGGAACTTGCCGGCGCCGTCGACCGAGGCGGCCTCGTACAGCTCCTTGGGCACGTTCTGCAGCGCGGCGAGGTACAGCAGGATGAAGAACCCGAGCTGCTTCCAGGTCACGAAGATGGCGATGACCGGCATCGCGAGGCCGCTGTTGACCAGCCACGAGGGGTCGGGCGCCAGCGGGCCGAGCAGCTGGTTGACCATCCCGTCGCTGCTGAACAGGAACAGCCACACGGCGACGACCGCAACGCTGGCCGAGACATAGGGGACGTAGTAGGCCACCCGAAGGAAGGCACGACCGCGGATTGCGCCGTTCAGGGCGTTGGCCAGCACCAGGGACAGCACGACAGTCAACGGGACGTTGATGACCAGGAACTCGATGACGTTCAGGAAGGACTGTCGCACCGCCGGGTCGGTCAGCGCAGTCTTGTAGTTGTCCAGGCCGACGAAAGGCCGGGCCACCTGCGCTCCCGGCGCGGCGAAGAAGTAGTCGTGGAAACTGATCCACACGGCCAGACCGAGCGGGTAGGCGAAGACGGCCGCGAGGAACACGGCATAGGGCGCTGCCAGTGCGATCCCGAGCGGCTGACGGCCGAAGATGGTCGTCAGCCGCCGGGAGTGGCGCCGCAACGGCGGCTTGCCGGGACCGGATTGGTCTGCACCGGGGTGGTGACCTGTCAGGTCGTGAGCTGCCGTCGCGGTGGGCATGTCAGTGCGCCGGTCAGTTCTGTCCGGCCAGCGTGGTCACCTTGGCGGCGGCACTGGTCAGCGAGGAGTCAACCGGGGTCTTGCCGAAGATCACCGACGAGGAGTAGCTGTCGCGGAAGGCCTGCCAGACGGCGATAGAGTTGGCCACGTTGGGCACCTCGACCGTGCGTGAGACCTGGTCGGCGAACACCTTGTACGCCGGGTTGGCGGTCAGGTAGTCGGCGTAGACGGTGGAGACGTCCTTGCGCAGCGGCATCTGCCCCGTCGTCTTCAGGAGCGCGCCGTCCTGCTCAGTGCTGGTGGCGAACTTCAGCACGTCCCAGGCAGTTCCCTGGTTCTTGCAGGCGGTGTACATGGCGACGTTCTTGGCGTCGGAGAAGGTGTGGATCTTGTCGGGGGTCTTGGCAGTCGAGGTCGGCACCGGTGCGACGCCCCAGTTGACCTTGTCCTTGTACACCGGGATGGCCCAGGTGCTGGCGATCGCCATGGCGGCCTTCTTGTCGCCAAAGGAGTCGGCCGGGTACTTCTCCTGCGGGGCGAGCTTCTCGGCATACATGGTGCGCCAGAAGTTGGCCACCTTCTTGCCCGCGTCGGTGTCGAAGGTCGCCTTGCCGTTCTCGACCAGCTGCTTGCCGTCGGTCTCTGCCGCATACAGCGGGTAGAAGTCGAACCAGGACTGGAAGAACTCGCTGGTGGGTGCCGGCCAGATGGCGGCCTTGGCCGCGCCGCTGGAGACGAGCTTCTTGCTGGTGGCCAGGAACTCGTCGTAGGTGGCCAGCGGTGGGGCGATCGGGCTGATCCCGGCCTTGGTCATCATGTCCTTGTTGTAGAAGATCATGACGGGGTTGGACTTCCAGGGGATCTGGTAGAACTTGCCGTCAGGCGACTTGTACTGATCCGCCGCGGTGCCGGTGCGCGCCTCGATGTAGGCCTTGCCGTCCTTGAAGCTGTCCAGCGCGACGAGGCCGCCGGCCTTCTGGAAACCGGGAACCGCTGCCGGGGCGGTGTTGAACACCAGGCAGGGGGCGTTGCCGGCCGTGATGGCCGCGCCGATGACCTCTTCGGAGGTCTTGCCGGCGGGGATCTCCTGGGCGGTGACCAGCTCCTTGGGGTGAGCTGCGTTCCAGGCCTTCACCATGTCCTTGCCCCAGGTGACTTCTTCCTTGTTGTTGGACAGCCAGACCTTGACCGGGCCGTGGGCGGTCAGCGCTGCGCCGCCGGCGGCAGTGCCGCCAGAGCTCCCGCACGCCGTTGTAGTGCCCATCGCCAACGTGATGACGGCAACTGCACAAACCTTCTTCTTCATCGTGACTCTTTCCGGTGGCGGATCGGCGCGGATCCGCGGCGGTCCTTGCTGGGTGCGTCGGTGCCTGGATGGCTGGGCGGCGCGGTTGAAGCTCGAATGACAAACTCGGGAGCCGGCAGGTCGATCTCGCAGTCGCCCTCGCGGTCGATGATGGCCAGCAGCTGCTTGGCGGCTGCGCTGCCCCAGCCCACGACGTCGGTGCGCACCGTGGTCAGCGCAGGCTGGATGTATGCCGAGAGCGGAGCGTCGTCGAACCCGGTGACCGAGAGCTGGCCGGGGACCTCGACCCCGCGGCTGGCTGCGGTGGACATGCCCGCGATGGCCATCAGGTCGTTCGCGTAGACGATCGCCGTCGGCGGGTCTTCCAGGCTGAGCAGCGCGTCGGTCGCGCTGGCGCCGCCCTGGGCGGAGAAGTCAGCGGTGATGCAGGGGCCCGGGGGCAGGCCGGCGTCCGCGACGGCCCGTGCCCAGGCCGCCCGGCGAGAGACGCTGTGCACGAGCTCGGTCGGGCCGGAGACGTGCGCGATGCTCCGGTGGCCGAGCCAGACCAGGTGCTCGACCGCGGCGGCGATCCCGAGCTGGTCGTCGATGTACACCGCAGACCAGGGGCCGTCCCCGGGTGCCCGCCCGATCACGACGGTGGGCAGTCCGAGGTCGTCGAGCAGCTGCGGGCGAAGGTCGTCGACCCTCATGTCGGTGAGGAAGACGCCGTCCACGCGCCCGTTGGCGGCCAGCTGACGATAGCTCTCGAGCTCGCTGTCCTGATCGCTGACGACCTGCAGCATGAGGGCGTATCCGCGTTCCGACAGGACAGTCTCGATGCCGGAGATGAAGGAGCCGAAGAAGGGGTCTGCGCGGAGGGTCTCGGGGGGACGGGCGATCACCAGTCCGACGGCAAGGGCGCGGGAGACCGAGAGCGCCCTGCCGCGAAGGCTCGGGGTCCAGCCCAGCTCGCGGGCGACGGCCAGGATCCGGGCCCGCGTGTCCGCAGCGACCCCTGGCTTGTCATTGAGGGCGAACGACACGGCCGCCTTCGAGACGCCCGCGGCGCGGGCGACATCGGTGATGGTGGTCGGTGTCGTTGACATTGACTTAACACTAAACCGGTTTAGGCTGAACGTGTTAATCGCCTTGTCAGGGAGCGGGCACCGGGATCGCCCCCGTGCGCGCCCGATCACCGACACGCGGCACAGTGCCCTGGCGTCATACAGTGGTGAGACACGGGCACAGTGAGCCTGGGCCGACGAAGGAAGACAATTGAGCACACCGTCCGATCCCGGCACACCTCCTGACGGGTCTGAGCCCGGGCTCGCGCACCGGCCTCGGAAGAGAGAGCGGCACCGGATCTTTTCGGTGAAGCGGGTTCTGCTGGTCCTGCTCGGGTTGTTCCTGCTCGGCGCAGGGGCCCTGGCCTTCGCCTTCGCCTCCGTCGCCGTCCCCCAGCCGAACGACCTGGCCAACGCTCAGGCATCGATCATCTACTACGCCGGCGGCAAGGTGGAGATGGGCCGGATCAGTGAGGTGAACCGCGAGTCGGTGCCGCTGTCACAGATCCCGCCGCACGTCCGATACGCGCTGCTGGCCGCAGAGGATCGCTCGTTCTACACGAACAACGGCGTCTCGCCCTCGGGTATCGGCCGGGCGATCGTGGTCGCGCTCAAGGGCGGGCCGACCCAGGGCGGGTCGACGATCACCCAGCAGTACGTCAAGAACTACTTCCTGACCCAGGACCAGACGATCAGCCGCAAGGCAAGAGAGTTCATCATCTCGATCAAGATCGACCAGCAGGAGTCCAAGGACACGATCCTGGCCAACTACCTCAACACCATCTACTACGGCCGTGGCGCCTACGGCATCCAGACCGCGGCCAGGGCCTACTTCGGCCACGACGCCTCCCAGCTCACCGTCGCCGAGGGCGCGCTGCTCGCCTCCGTCATCCGCGGACCGTCGTACTACGACCCCGGCCTGGGGGCCTCGCAGAAGGCCAATGCCGAGGCGCGCGTCAAGTACGTGCTGGACGGGATGGTGAGCCAGGGCTGGCTCACCCCGCAGGCTCGGGCCAGGGCCACCTTCCCCAAGACCATCGTCAAGGCCAGGGTGGTGCGGTCGGGCCCGATGGGCTACATCATCAACGAGGTCAAGAAAGAGCTCAGCCATAAGCTGGGCCTGAAGCCCACCGACATCGACCGCGGCGGCCTCCGGATCATCACCACGATCAGCAAGAAGGCCCAGGACTCCGCCGTGCGGGCGGTCAATGAGAACATGCCGTCGGAGTACGCGACGGTGGGCGCCAACAAGGGCAACGCCCTGCACGTCGGTCTCACCGCCATCGCGCCTGGCAACGGTGCCATCGTGGCGATGTATGGCGGCAAGGACTATGGCACGCGCCCCTTCAACACCTCGACCGATGCCAAGCTGCAGGGCGGCTCGACGTTCAAGGTGTTCGGGATGCTGGCCGCGCTGCAGAAGGAGATCAGCACCAAGACGGAGTTCGACGGCTACAGCCCGCAGTACTTCAAGGAGTTCGTTGACACGACCAGGGGCAAGGACGGCAGTCAGCGCAATCCCCGCGGCCGGGTCACGAACTTCGACGGCGAGCAGTTTGGTCGCATCGACCTTCGCACAGCCCTGGCGGACTCGGTGAACACGGTCTTCGCCCAGCTCAACATCCAGCTGGCCGCACCCGGCACTGTCGCCACGGGCGTCAGGGACGCGGCGGTCCTGGCCGGGCTTCCCAAGGGCTGCCCGGGGAACACGTCTCCGCCCGGCGGCGGCTGCACCACCGGTCTGAAGACCGACATCACCAACATCTTCGGCACTGCCTCGCCCCGTGTCCTCGACATGGCCAACGCGTTCGCCACCGTTGCCGCCCAGGGACAGAAGGCCACGCCGTACCTCATCACGTCGGTGACCTCGGCGACGATCGACTACAAGGTCAAGAAAGAGCTCGTGCCGGCGTTCGACAAGGGCGTGACTGCGGACACCACAGATGCGATGACGCACGTGGTGACCGAGGGAACCGGTCAGAAGGCTCAGTCGCTGGATCGCCCCGCCGCGGGTAAGACCGGCACCTCGACCGACAACAAGGCGGTCTGGTTCGACGGGTTCACCCCACAGCTTGCGGCTGCGGTCGGGATCTACCAGGGCACGGGCACCAAGACGATCGAGGTCCAGAACTTCGGCCAGGTGACCGGTGGGACCTACCCGACCGAGATCTGGACCGCCTTCATGAAGGGCGCGCTCGCCGGCACCAAGGTGATCGACTTCCCGCCGAGGTCAGGCGTGGGTGACGCCAAGCTCCCCCCGCCGCCACCCCCGCCGACCACCCAGGCCCCGGCCACCTCGACCAGCACCCCCACCCCGACCCAGACCCAGACCAGGCCCACTTTCACGCCTCCTTCGACGTCGCCTCTCCCGACCAGGACTCGCCCGACAAGGCCGAACCCGACGTTCAGCACGGGGCCGGGGCCGAGTGCTCCGCCGGCCAGCGCTGCGCCGTAGACGGCTCCGTCGATGAGGAAGACCGGCCCCGGCACGTAGTCTGACCACCATGTCGCCCTACGCCCCGGAGTCGGTCGCGCCCACCCGCATCGACCCGGTCGCCGCCTCGGCCAGCGAGATCATCGGAGGACCGCTCGGCCGGTATGCCGCAGTGGCCCGGCGGGCAGGACGCTCTGCCTGGCAGCCTGCCGCCGCAGTCCTGGTCGGGCTCTCGAGCCTGACTGTCGCCCTGGGCGTGCTCCAGAAGGGGCACTGCCTCACCAAGGGGTGGAGCAACCCGGACCAGTTCTGGCACGCCTGCTACTCGGATCTGCCGGTCAGTGCCGGGATCGGGCACTCGTTGCCCTATCTGCCCGGCGCCGCCCACCTGGACCAGCCGCTGATCTCGGGGCTGGTGATGTGGCTGGTCGGGCTCGCCGTGCCGGACGGCTCCGCGCTGGTGCGCCAGCAGTGGTACTTCGGGTTGTGGGCGGTGCTGGTCACCGTCATCGTGATGGCCCTGGTCGCCGTGACAGCGGCGTCGGTCCCGCGGGCACCGTGGCGGGCCGCCCATGTGGCGCTGAGCCCGGTGCTGGTCCTGGCGGGCCTGGTCTCGGTCGACCTGCTGGGCATCCTGCTCGCCTCGGTGGCTTTGTGGGCCTGGGGGCGGAACAAGATCGTGCTGGCGGGCTTGGTGATGGGGCTGGCCATCTCGGCGCGCAGCTACCCCCTGGTCCTGCTGGTCGCCATCGGCCTGCTCGCGGTGCGTTCGGGCAGGGTACGGGCCTGGGCGGTCATGGCCGGAACGGCGCTGGTCGCCTGGCTCGTGGTGAGTCTGCCCTTCCTCATCCTGAACGCTGACGCCCTGCTCTCCACCTATCGCACCTGGTGGCGGGGAGCGGCAGGCTACGGCTCGCTGTGGATGGTGTCGGGCCTGTGGGGGCGCACCTTGCCGCCGGGCGCAGGGACGATACTCGTGATCCTGAGCTGTCTGGTCGCGGTGGTGGTGGGCGCGTTGTTCGCCCTCATCATCGACCGGTACCCAACGGTCGCCGAGATCTCGTTGTTCATGCTGGTGATCGTGGCGAGCTATGGTTCGGTGTGGTTGGCTCGGGGGCTGTGGGGGCACGCGCTGGCGCAGGGCGCAGTGACGACCCTCGTGATCCTGGGCTGGCTGGCCGCCCTCCTGGTCGGGGCGTTCTTCGCCCTCGGCACGGACCGGCGGCCGACCGTCGCAGAGGTCTCCCTGGTGATGCTCGTGATCGTCGTGGTGACCGGCAAGTCGATCCCCGTGCAGGCCGGACTCTGGCTGCTCCCGCTGATCGCGCTGGTCGGCCTCAAGTGGCGCGACCATCTGATCTGGGCCGGATTCGAGGCGACCTACTTCGTGGGGGTGTGGCTGTACATCGCGGGGCAGGCCAAGCCCGACCGTGGTCTGCCGTCGCAGTTCTACAGCCTGCTGACCGTGCTTCGGGTGGCCGCCTGGATCTACCTGCTGGTGCAGGTGTGGCGGGTGGCCAGCTCCCGCGACCAGGTCGCCGTCCTCGACCCGGCGGACGAGTCCGCCGACCTTGTGGACCTCGCCAGGGACAACGAGGTCGACTCGCTGGCCGGTCCGATGGCCGGTGCCCCGGATCAGGTGCTCGTCCGCATCTCCTGAGACGCGGCCCTGGGCCGTAATTTCCCGGGTGGGGCCAGTTGCCGGTACGCTCGTCCAGTCCGCCTCGTGATCTCCACGCCGTTGGCCCCGACCCTTGTCGGTGGTCCATGACATGGTTTTCGAGGTGGGACGCTGCAACCCTCCTGTCACGGATGGACCGTGACCGCACTAGACCGAAGGAGGTGGGTTATCAGCATGCGTCAGTACGAACTCATGATCATCCTCGACCCCGATCTCGAGGAACGCACCATTCAGCCCTCGCTCGACAAGTTCCTGTCCGTTGTCACCAAGGACAAAGGCACTGTGGACAACGTCGATCTGTGGGGCAAGCGCCGTCTGGCCTACGACATCAAGAAGAAGTCCGAGGGCATCTACTCCGTCGTCACCTTCAGCGCGGAGTCGGCCACGGCAAAGGAACTGGACCGTCAGCTCGGGCTGAACGAGTCCATACTGCGGACAAAGCTCCTGCGCCCCGGCGCCTGAATCTCCGACGCCTTCCCGAAGTAAGGACTGCACATGGCTGGCGACACCGTCATCACGATCATTGGCAACATCACCGGCGACCCTGAGTTGCGGTTCACACCTTCGGGTGCGGCCGTGGCCAACTTCACCGTTGCCTCGACCCCGCGTCAGTTTGACCGGACGAGCAATGAGTGGAAGGACGGCGAGACCCTGTTCATGCGTTGTTCGGTGTGGCGTGACGCGGCGGAGAACGTCGCCGAGTCGCTGCAGCGTGGCACCCGCGTTCTGGTCTCTGGCCGACTGAAGTCTCGTTCCTACGAGACCAAGGAAGGCGAGAAGCGCACCGTCATCGAGCTGGACGTGGACGAGGTCGGTCCGTCGTTGAAGTACGCCACAGCCAAGGTCAACCGCACCCAGCGGGGCGGCGGAGGCGGTGGCTTCAACTCAGGCGGTCAGGGCGGTCAGAGTGGTCAGGGCGGTGGCTCCACAGGTGGTGCCAGCAGCCAGGGCACTCCGGCTGTGGATCCATGGGCCACCGGTTCGCCGGCCGCAGCCAACGCAGGCGGCGGTCAGCAGGGCGGACAGCAGTCCGGTCAGCAGGGCGGCTGGGGCAACGGCCCGTCCTATGACGAGCCTCCCTTCTAGGAGCCGGCCCCGGCGTCGACCAGCACAACAGAACACATACGAAGAATCCCGTTAGTTATGCCATCCCAGGAGTAACGATCCTGGGCTCCTCTCAAGAATGGAGAGCACCACGATGGCCAAGCCCGTAGTGCGAAAGCCCAAGAAGAAGGCCAACCCGCTCAAGGCGGCAAAGGTCGAGAACATCGACTACAAGGACACTGCGCTCCTGCGCAAGTTCATCTCTGACCGCGGCAAGATCCGCGCCCGCCGGGTCACCGGTGTGTCCGCACAGGAGCAGCGTCTCATCGCCAAGGCTGTCAAGAACGCCCGCGAGATGGCTCTGCTGCCCTACTCCAGCTCGGCTCGCTGAGCTAGCTGACCGAGAAGGAGAAGCACAATGAAGGTTATTTTGACCCACGAGGTCACTGGCCTCGGCACCGCCGGTGACGTCGTCGACGTCAAGGACGGTTATGCCCGCAACTTCCTGCTGCGTCGAGGTCTGGCGACAGGTTGGACCAAGGGTGTGGCAAAGCAGGTCGCCGCGATCCAGAAGGGCCGTCAGGTCCGCGAGGTCAAGACCCTCGACGAGGCCAAGGGCATGAAGGGCCAGCTTGAGGCCAAGCCGGTCAAGGTCGTCGCCAAGGCGGGCAAGTCCGGCCGTCTGTTCGGCGCCGTGACCCAGGGTGATGTCGCCGACGCCGTCAAGGCCGCCGGCGGTCCTCAGCTCGACCGTCGCAAGATCGAGCTGTCCAGCGCGATCAAGTCGACCGGCTCGTTCGAGGCGCTGGTGCGGCTGCACGCCGAAGTCCAGGCCACGATCAAGCTGGACGTCGTCGCAGGCTGACACGTCGAGAAGTACTACTCCAAGGGCGCGAATCCATGAGGGATTCGTGCCCTTGGTGGTTCTGCCCGCGGTGGTTCCGGGAAAGGGTGGACTTTCGCCATGCCATGCCATAGACCAAGCAGACAACCCACAACGAGGTTTCGGCCGCGGGTCGCGTGGCCGCCGAACCGGTCGACGGAGGTACGTCATGGGTGAGTGGCATCGCAAGGCGGGTTCGGCCAGCAAGGCGGGTTTCGAGGTGGCCATCGGGCCGCTGGAGGCTGGCTGGGATCACACCGGCCTGTGCGTCCTGACGCTGGCCCCGGGTGAGTCGAGAGTCATCACCGGCCGGGAGTTCGAGTGGCTGGTGCTGCCGCTGTCCGGCCAGGTCAGGGTGGAGTGTGCAGGCGCGCTGGTGTTCCTGTTCGGGCGCGAGGGGCCCTTCTCCGGGACGACCGACTACGCCTATGTGCCGGTCCGGTCGAGCTTCACGCTCACCAGCATGGAAGGCGCCCGGATCGCCCTCCCGCACGCCAGGGCGTCAGAACCGTTGCCGTTCAGGCGTATCCCCGCCGAGGAGACGGTCGTCGAGCTGCGCGGGGCAGGGAGCTGCTCGCGCCAGGTCAACAACTTCGCGACGCCGTCGGTGCTCAACGCCCGGTCGATCATGGCCTGCGAGGTGCTGACGCCGGCCGGCAACTGGTCGTCATACCCGCCGCACAAGCACGACGAGCAGCATGAGGACCGGGAGAGCCAGCTGGAGGAGATCTACTACTTCGAGCTGCGACCTGAGGGCGACGCGCCAGCCTCGGCCAGAACCTTCGGCTACCAGAGGGTCTATGGCACCCGGGACCGGCCGATCAACCTGCTGGCCGAGGTTCACAGCGGTGATGTCGTTCTGGTCCCGCATGGCTATCACGGCCCCGCGATGGCGCCGCCCGGCTATGACATGTACTACCTGAATGTCATGGCCGGTCCGGGCAGGCACCGCCAGTGGCTGATCCACGATGACCCCGATCACGCGTGGGTGCGCCAGACCTGGGCCTCCCAGAAGGTCGACCCCCGCCTTCCCTTCGGTGGCAGCCGCTGACCGCGGAGCCGTCTGGCGCTCCGCCGGGCCGGGCTCGTCGGTCCCGATCCCGCTGGCGCCGTTGACTGCGGGGTCACCGGCACCGCGCTGGTCAGCCGCGGACGTCGAGGTGCCGCTCTTGACCGGGACGCTGCCGGCGCTCTTGTCCGCGCCGCAGGCGGTGAGCAGGCCCAGGGCCAGGACTCCGAAGAGGATGGCCGACCGATGTATTCATGCGCGCTCCCTTGCTGACGCGAAGCCTTGATGGCCACTGCTTTGGTGGCCACTGCTTTGCTGGGGAAGGTGAGCGTCGGCGCTGGACTGCGCCTTTGATCAGCGGCGTCAGCGGGTGGCACCGGTGACCAGCCAGGAGTCACCACGGGCGCGCCAGCCCAGGGCGAGTCCGCGCAGGGCCATGAAGACGACGAAGGCCAGCCAGAGCACGGTCATCGCGTGGCCCTGCCCGGCGACGGTGTCCGTGCCCGCCAGCAGGGAGGGTCCGGCGGCCCGGACAGCCAGGATCACGGGCAGGTACAGCGCGAGGACCACGACCTGGGCCACGGCGAGCCACAGGCCGTCGCCGGCGCCGATGAGCACCCCGTCCAGCACGAACACGAACCCGGCTACTGGCTGGCAGAGCGCCACCACGACCAGGGCTGCGGCCAGCACCGACTGCACGGCGGGGTCGGGGGTGAACAGGGCGGGGAGCACCGTGTGCGTTGCCAGCACGAGGACCCCGAGCACCCCTCCGCCGAGAACGCCCCACAGGAGCATGGTCCGGGTGGCTGACCGGGCGCTCGCGGTATCGCCGGCGCCCAGCGCGCGCCCGGTCAGAGCCTGGGCCGCGATGGCCAGGGCGTCCAGGGAGAAGGCCAGGAAGGTCCAGACGGTGGCTGCCACCGTGTAGGCGGCCAGCGGTACGTCGCCCAGTCCGGCGGCGACCCAGGCCGTGACGAGCAGCACCGTGCGCAGGGCCAGCGTGCGGATGAGCAGGGGGATACCGTCCAGGCCTGCCCTCAGCACACGCCCCGGGTGGGGGCGCAGGCTTGCTGCGAGCTGGCGCGCGCGGCGGGTCACCACGAAGACGAGGGCGGCCGCCATACCGCACTGGGAGAGCACGGTGCCCAGGGCCGAGCCGGCGATGCCCAGGTGCAGGCCGTAGACGAAGAACAGGTTGAGCACGATGTTCGCGCTGAAGCCGGCCACGGACGCCACCAGTGGTGTTCGGGTGTCCTGCAGTCCGCGCAGCACCCCGGTCACCGCCAGGGCCACCAGCATCGCCGGTATCCCCAGGGCTGACACGCGCAGATAGATTACCGCCTGCGTGAGTGCCGCCGGGGAGGCGTCGAAGAGGCCGCAGATCGGGGCCGCGAAGATCGCGACCAGCGAACCGACGACCAGGCCGATCCCGATGGCCAGCCAGAGTCCGTCCACGCCCGCTGAGACCGCTGCTCGTTGCGACCCGGCGCCCACCTGCCGGGCCACGATCGAGGTGGTGCCGTAGGCGAGGAAGACGAAGAGGTTGGCCGCGGTCAGCAGGGCTGCGCTGGCCACCCCCTGCCCGGCCAGCTGGGTGGTACCGAGGTGGCCGATGATCGCGGAGTCGGCCAGCAGGAAGACTGGCTCGGCGACCAGGGCGAGGAACGCCGGCACGGCAAGCCGCAGGATCTCACGCCGCTGGCTCACTGGCTGCTCAGCACGCGGCGGCCGCGGCTCGTTCACCATCACCAGTCCTCGGGCCTGCGTCGATTGCTGTGGGCACCAAACCGGCTGGCGCTTCGCACGAGCCTACGTGTCCGGCGATATCCAGATCGGCGGGGACCTGCTGACCGTGCCGACGCTGGAGCGGGGTGCCGACCCCGAGCTGGGCCCGCCCTGGTTGAGCCGCCGCTCAGCCCAGGTGTTTGAGGGCCTCCCGGCGGGACAGCGGTGACAGCCCGGACCCGAGCTCGTCCACCGTGCCGCGGACCCAGTCGACCGCGTCCGTGCCGGAGCGGGCGTACTGGCGCAGCGACCAGCCAATCGCCTTGCGGATGAAGAAGTCGCGGTCGGTCAGGTTCGCCGTGATGCAGTCGATCAGGAGAGCCCGGTCGGTCTGGTCCTTGCTCGACAGCTGGCTGAGGATGGCGGCCCGCCGTACCCACAGGCTGTCGGCGGTAGCCCAGGAACGCATCCTCGCGGACTCGGGTCCGGGGTGGGCTCGCAGGACGTCACCGACCCGGTGGGCGGCGATCTCATCCACGAGGTCCCACCAGGCGCCCGTCTCGATCAGGTGCCGGTAGAGGGGCATGGCCGAGCGCTCCCGGGCCCAGGGCGTGTACAGGCGGTGGCCGGCGATGGCCAGCGCGGCATACCGCTCCTCGCGGAACTGCGCCGCGTCCCAGAGCAAGCAGACAGTGCTCTCCCACTCCTCTGGCCCGTGCAGCCGGTACGCGGGGTCGGCCAGCAGGGGTCGCACAGCGGCCTTGAGGGTCGCTGAGGTGAGGCCACGAAAGGGCATTGCCGACTTCATGTATGCCTGTTGCCCCACCGCCCTCTCCGGGTCCCCCGCTTGCTCGAGAACGCGGCGTACGGCATCGACCAGATCACTACGAACGGTGGCCACCGGCTCAGGATAGGACCTTGCACGAGCAGGCCGAATGTGCATAGAGAGCCGTGGGAAACTGCGCCCAAACTATTTCTTGTCCACAAGGGGTGCATAGCGTTTGCGCAGGTCAGGAGCTTGCCGGGGAGAACCGTACTCCGCAGTTCACAGGCTCATCCCCAAGGTGTGCACAAGTCCGGAGCCTGTTACCCACACGTTGTCCCCATGTTATCCACAGGCCTCGGTTGAGTACGCAGCCGTCCGGATCTACGGTTGCTAATTCGTACCGATCACTGCGCGGGGCGACTTCCCAGACGGTGTGACGGGGGTTGTCAGACCCGGGTGGTGTGCTGGTCACAGTCCGCTTGCAGGGTCGGTAGTGAAGGGGGAGGCTCGTGTCGCTCGCGGAGCTGAACATCAAGTCGTATGACGCGCCAGCACAGTCCTCCTACGGGTCGGCCGAAGACCGGCTTCCTCCCCAGGACGTGCACGCCGAGCAGAGCGTCATCGGCGGCATGCTGCTGTCCAAGGACGCGATCGCCGACTGTGTCGAGGGGCTCAAGGGCGTCGACTTCTACCGCCCGGCGCACGAGCTGATCTATGACGCGATCCTGGACCTCTACAGCCGCGGCGAGCCGGCTGACGCAATCACCGTCTCGGACGAGCTGACCAAGCGCGGCGAGCTGGCCCGGGTGGGTGGGCAGGCGTACCTGCACCAGCTGATCTCCGAGGTGCCCACCGCGGCAAACGCCGGTTACTACGCCGAGATCGTGGCGGAACGGGCGGTGCTGCGGCGGCTGGTCGACGCCGGCACCAAGATCGTGCAGATGGGCTACGGCCAGGGCGGCGGCGACGTGGTCGACATCGTCAACGCGGCCCAGGCAGAGATCTACGCGGTGGCGGACAAACGTGGCGGCGAGGACTACACGGTGCTCGGCGATGTGCTCGAGGCGACCGTCGACGAGATCGAGGCCGCCTCGGGCAAGACCGGTGAGATGACCGGTGTGCCAACGGGATTCACCGACTTCGACAACCTGACCAACGGCCTGCACCCCGGCCAGATGATCGTCGTCGCGGCGCGTCCAGCGGTGGGAAAATCTACCTGGGGATTGGATATTGCGAGGTCGGCGGCGATCAAGAACAAGATGGCCACCGTGCTGTTCAGCCTCGAGATGAGTCGGACCGAGATCACCATGCGGCTGCTGTCGGCCGAGGCCTCGATCCAGCTGCAGAACATGCGCAAGGGCACGATGCGCGACGAGGACTGGACCAGGCTGGCGCGCACCATGGGCGAGGTCTCGGACGCGCCGCTGTTCATCGACGACTCGCCGAACATGTCGCTGATGGAGATCCGGGCCAAGTGCCGGCGGCTCAAGCAGCGTCACAACCTGCGCCTGGTGATCATCGACTACCTGCAGCTGATGAGCTCCGGCAAGCGGGTCGAGAGCCGCCAGCAAGAGGTCTCGGAGTTCTCCCGTGCCCTCAAGCTGCTGGCCAAGGAGCTTGAGGTCCCGGTCATCGCCATCTCGCAGCTGAACCGTGGCAGCGAGCAGCGCACCGACAAGCGCCCGCAGATGAGCGACCTGCGCGAGTCGGGCTGCCTGACCGCCGACACCCGGATCCTGCGGGCGGACACCGGCTCCGAGAGCACCCTGGGCGAGCTGTATGCGGCCGGTGCCACCGACGTGCCGGTCTGGGCGCTGGACGACTCCCTGCGATACGTGCAGAGGCATCTGACCCACGTGTTCCCGACCGGGGTCAAACCCGTCTTCCGGCTGACTCTGGCGTCGGGCAAGACGCTCCGGGCGACCGAGAACCACCCCTTCCTGGCCTATCAGGGCTGGACGGCGCTGGGCGACCTGCGCACCGGGTCGCGGGTGGCGGTGTCGCGCCATGTACCGGCGCCGCATGAGCTGGGGGACTGGCAGGAAGAGAGCGAGATCGCCCTGCTCGCCCACCACCTCAGCGGCACCTCGCGGGCCCCGGTTGCCGGGTCGGCGATCGCCCGGTGGCTGGAGGAGCTGGGGCTGCTGGATCTCCCCGCGGCCGAGCGTTTCGTCCCGGCCCGCGTGTTCTTGTCCTCCAAGACCCAGATCGGCATCTTCATCAAGCATCTGTGGGCGCTGGACGGGGCTGTTCGCCTGCATCGGTCCGGCAGTGGCGGCCGGGTCTACCTGACGTCACAGTCGCGCCGGCTGCTGGATGACGTGTCCCGGCTCCTGCTGCGCTTCGGCATCTCCTGCCGAATTCACCACGCCCGCAACGGGTTCACCCTCGACGTCATCGGGGTCGACGACCAGCGGCGCTTCCTCCAGGAGATCGACGTTCATGGTGACCGTGATGACGAGGCCGCCGGACTGCTTGACCTGGTCCGTGGCCGCTCGGGCAACCGGTCCGGTGCCGAGTCGACGGCTCCGGTGTGGCGCCGTATCTGCGACGCGTTCTCGGCCACCAGCCTCGCCTCGAAGCAGAGCGGGCAGGTCAACGAACTGAGCCTTGAGCAGGTGGTGCAGGTGCTGGATGAGTCCGACCTCGAGCTCGCGGCCATCAACGACGTGCTGTGGGACTCCGTCGTCTCCATCGAGCCCGATGGTGTCGAGGAGGTCTATGACGCGACAGTGCTGGGCACCCACAACTTCATCGCCAACGGCATCTCGGTCCACAACAGCATCGAGCAGGACGCCGACCTCGTGATCCTGCTGCACCGCGAGTCGATGTATGAGCGGGAGTCACCGCGCGAGGGGGAGGCCGATCTCATCGTGGCCAAGCACCGTAACGGCCCGACCGACACGATCACCGTCGCGTTCCAGGGGCACTACTCCCGCTTCACGAACATGGCCACGAACTTCTGATTGCCGAAAGCGCCGCAGGCACGACATTCGAAGCAACCGGTGAACGAACTCCGAGTCGGAGGCGCAGACAGCGAATGGTCCAGCGCGCCGCTCGCTGGTGTGCGATCCCGTCTGAGCAGGGATCAGGTCAGGTCGCGGTGCCACTGGCTGCCGCCGAGTTCGGGACCAGATCCTCAGCCCAGGTGTGACCTAACGAGTGGTGGCCCCCCGCAGTGCCTCGAACGCTCGCCGGGGACCGGTGTGAACCGTCAATGACGAGCCGAGCCGGTCCAGGCGGCGACGCGTTTCGGCTCGAAGGCAAAGGAGGCGGTTCGCCGCCTCCCGGAGATCGTCGACCGATGCCGAGTTCGGGTCGAGGGCAACGCCGAATTTCGCCGTCTCCATGGCTGCGGCGCCTGCAAACTGATCGGTCGAGAAGGGAAGGAGAAGGAGTGGGACTGCTGAGGTGAGCGCTTCGGTCACGCTGTTGTTCCCGCCGTGCGAGACGGCGAGGGCGGCTCGGCGCAGCAGGGTGACCTGCGGCAAGAAGCTTCTCACGAGCCACGAGGCGGGAACCGGGCCGAGCGCCTCCGGGCCGGTCGATCCGGTCGCGATCGCCACGCGAACGTCAAGACCCTGCAGCGCCCCGGCCACCCGCGCGAGCACGTCCCCCCGGACGGAGAGAAAACTGCCGAAGCTGACATACACGATGGGCCTGCTGTCTTCGGCGGCCAGCCACTGCTGGACCTCGCTGTCGACGCCTTCCTCGCGCACCGCGGAGCCCAGGAAAGCATGCGGGGGGAACAGTCGGGCACGGCTCTGGTCATGCAGCGCGGCCGGGTAGTTGAGCAGCAGCACATCTCCGGTCTCCGCGAACGCGTCGACGCTCGCGGTGGCCCCCGGGCTGAGCTGGCGAAGTGCGTGGTTCCACTGGGCGGTGAAGGTGTCGCGAACCTCCTCGCACAGCTTCTTCAGCGATTCCAGGTCAGCCTGGTCAGGGTGAAGCGCGGGCGGCCACGCGGTCGGGTAGCCATACACCTCTTCGCCGACGGAGAGGGTGGATGGATGACCAAGCACCACGTCGGTATGCCGGATCCCCCCGCTCTTCAGTCCGAGCCTGGCGCTGAAGGCGAGGTGGTCGACGATCACGTCAACGGGCCGCACCCGCTCCACGAGGCGCTGCACCTCACCTGCGATCTCGACCGGGTTCCAGAGGAGGTCGTTGCTGCGGGCGTGAGCCTGGAAGAGCAGGGTCTCCACCATGCCGCGACGAGTCGACTCGAAGAACCCGCGAAGCGCGTCGTCCTCCCCGCGCGGCTGCTGGTCTGCCCGGATCACGCCAGGGTTCGAACCCCGACCCAGCTGCAGGTTCTCGCGCTCGAACCCGAACTGGCTCACGATGTCAGCCGTGGCAGGCCCGGTCGCCACGACCACCCGCTCCCCGGCGTCGCGCCACGCGGTTCCCAGGGTCGCCAGGGGGAAGAGGTGCGAGGCGTAGTCGGGGCTGATGATCAGCAGCGTCATCAGACCATCACCGGCGAGGTCGCGGACAGTCGAGCTGTCTCGACCCTGGCGTAGATCTCTGACAGGCTGGCCGCCATCGCCTGAATCGTGAAGCTCCGGGCCACCGTGTCCCGGGCACGTCTTGCCATTTCCTTGCCCCCCGGGCCGGCCGCCAGGTCCAGGGCGTCCATGACTGCCCCGGCCAGTTCCACCGTGTCGCGGGTGTCAACGAGGAATCCCGTCACTCCACTCTTGATGTACGTCGCCGGACCACCCGACCACGGCGCGACCACCACAAGTCCCGTCGCCATCGCTTCGAGCAGCGCCAGGCCGAACTCCTCTTTGACGCTGGCGCACACGTAGGCGCCGTGCGGGGCTGCCAGACCAGGACGACCGTACCGGGCGGCTGCGAGCCAATAGGCGGCTGTCGCGTTCGGTCGGTGCCCCGCGAGAAGGAGGCCGAGGGCTGGCGCCTCCACGAGCGGGGACACAGTGGCCATCCGGCTGAGCTGCTCCTGCTCGTCAGCTGACGGCTGCTCGAGGTCGCCGCCGACGACGAGAAGGTTGCACCGCTGGCGAAGTCCGGGGTTGCCAGCCCACGCTTCCACCAGGGTCGCCATGCCTTTCACCTGGTGCAGCCGACCTATGGTGATGGCAAGGGGCAGACCCCTGCGAGCCCTCGGAAGCGAGCGGAGCAGGTCGTCGAGCTCGTCCAGTGCCCGTGCGGCGTTCGGGCTCACGGGGGCCACGGAGGCGCCGGTGACGGCTGTGGCAGTATCCATCTCCAGATCGGCGGACGCTCGTGCCTGCGCGCAGGATCGATCGATCACGGTGAGGTCGATCCCTTCCGCAAGGACGGAATGCCGCTGCGGGTCTGCTGCGATGTCGAGGTCCAGGAGTCTGCGCATGTCCCGCTGCAGCTCCGGCCGGGGGAACAACACGAGGTGCGCGGCATCTGCGGCGAGGCGGTGCACGAGGCGTGCGCGAAACCAGAAATGCTCTTCTGTGTCGACGGTACCGAAGGTCTCGCGAGTCAGTGCCCCGGAGGTGTCGAGCGTGTCGATCACCGCGTGGGGGTCCGGTGCCACGGTGAACACGACCGGTATACCCCGTTCGCGGGCGACCGTGGCGGCCGCCAGGGAACCAACGTCGGCCATCCGAAGATGGATCGCATGGATCGGTCCGGCTGCCCGCAGGACCCTGCGGATGCCGCGCTGCGCGGCGATCCGTCGGGGCCAGGCCTCGACGGCGGGGACCGGGTCGCCCAGGAAGGGAACCAGCGCAAAGGCATGCCCATCCCCTGCGGAACCGACAGACGAGAGGGAGGAGAGTGCTTCGGCATGGCTTCCGCGGGACATCGTGACGACGCGGTTGACCCGCCCGGGCTCGTCGTCCGGGACGCGCTCCCCGGCCGTCTGGCTTTCCGAGACGAGCGCGTCGCCAAGGCGCACCAGCAGGGTCGCGATGCCGCCGTTGTCTCCGGCACCGACCTGCGAGAGGTCCCGGTCGATGTCGGCGTGCAGAAAGACCTGCGCGATCGCCGACCCCCGGCGCCACCGAGCGTGCGGATACGGCTGGGCGGTCAGGTCGAAGAGTGCCAGGCCGGCCACGTCGGCGAGCGCGCCAGTTCCGTGCCCCAGGTCCGTCACGATGGACATGATCGCCTCGCTCGGGCGGCGGTCGCCCAGGGCCTCGATCGCGGCGGCGCGGGCTGCGTCGCCCTCGTGCGGATCGACCGCAACGCGACGCAGAAGCTGCTCGGGGATCGGTCCGGGAGCGCGTCCGACGGTTTCGACGAGGCGGGCCCTGACGTCCGGATCCGCGACCCGTTTCAGGGCAGCCGCGAGAAAGGGGGTGACCTGCTCAGGCGCGGTCAGACCCCACTGCTCCAGGGTGCGCTGGGCAAGCATTCCGGGGAATCCGCCGGCCTCGACCATCCTGACCAGATCGGGGGTGCCGCGCCGCTGTGCTGGGCGAGCGCCGAGCGCCCAGGCTGCGTGCTCCCGAAGGAACAGCGAGTCGTGCCCGAGCAGGGCGATGAGCACCTCATCGGCAGACTGACCGGCCACGTGGCCGAGCGCGTGGACCGCGGCGATGGCGCTGAGCTGGTCGGCGGAGTCCGTCGCAGCAGTGAGGAGGCGCACCGTGCTCGTGCTGCCGTCGCGGCTCGCGGCGATGGTCAGGCGGTCGGCGCGCCGTATGCCGTCGAGGATTGATGCGGCCTGCTGCACCTCGTCGAGAGCTGTCTGGATCCCCACGGCTTCTCCCCTTTGCGGATACGGAGCGACTGATCACTGAGTGGCACTCGAGGTTAAGGTCAGTCTAATGTCTGTCTAGGGTCTGTCTATACCTCCAACGCCTTCGAGTGAGAGCAATATTCCCGTGACTCGCTCGTGCGCAGCGATGTCGGGGCTGGCTGGTCGATGGCCGCAAGCCCGTGATGGGGGCGCGCAGAGCGTCGCAGTTCAGGTCTTCGTAGGGGCGCTCGGCAGGCGAGGTGTGTCCGGGAGCGGCCGTCGGGGATCCGATGAGGATGACAACCTGTTGCAGGTCGCGATCCATGCTCTCGTGCACGGCATCACCCCCTACGGTCTTTGGGGGGTTTCAGCGGTAGTCGGCCCAGACCTTCTGGCCGACGCCGTCAACGGTGACCTTCCCGCCATAGGGCAAGATCCACTGCGGTCGCGTGTGGCCAAACGGTATCCCGACGCAGACGACCGCTTCGGAGTTGTACCGGCCGACCACCTCGATCACGGCGTCGCGCTGCTCGGCGCGGTGGGCAGCCCGTTCCTGCTCAGACGGCTGTTTCTCGAAGCTCGATGCCGGAGGGCGCGCGACCAGCACCCCCTCCACCGCCGCGAGCAGCCCTCGCTCGCCCAGGGACCGCAGGATCCATCGGAACTCCTGAGCCGGGATGATCTTCTGGCTGGTCTCCAGGAGGAGCACCCCGCCGTTGAGCACCGCCGCGTCTGCCGGGAAGCGTCCCGATGTCAGGATCCACTGGACGACCTCGATGCAGCCGCCCCAGGTCCGTCCGGTCACGGTGCGGGCCGGGCCGGCCCAGGTCCACGGCTCGGTCGGCGCGCGGTCACCGTAGTGGGTCAGCGCCGCCGGGTCGGCCCAGTCCTTGCCCGTGTCCTCGGACTCGCCCGGGGCAGTGACCTCGAGCCGCTCGCCGGTCAGCAGGGCGGCTCGCAGCGCCGCCCGGCGACACGGGTCGACCGCCGGGCCCGGACCAAGCTGGACCTGCGTCGAGCCGCCGTAGAACCCGGCGACGCCCTGTGTCCACAGCCATGACAGAAGGTTCGTGTTGTCGCTGTCACCGAGGAACGGCTTGGGGTCAGCGCGCACCAGCCCGGGATCCAGATGAGGCACCACCGTGATCTGGTCCTCCCCGCCGATCGTGGCAAGGACGGCCCGGATGTCAGGGTCGCCGAAGGCCGCGTTGAGGTCAGTGGCCCGGTCCTGCGGGCTGGCGCCGACCCGGCGGGTCGTCGGGTACTCGACCGGGACGAGTCCGGTGAGAGCGGTGAGGCGCCGCATCGCCTGCTCGTGCACCGCCGGAGCGACACCGGGAGCCGCGAACGACGCCGAGATCACCGCCACCTTGTCACCGGGATGTGCTTTTCGGGGATGCACGAGGTCGTGAGCCATGCTTCATCCGACCATCCACGGCAGCCTCCCGCCAATTTCTTTTCTGTCGAGTGCTCAACGCGTTCGGACGGTCATGTGTTCGCCCGGTCGTCCGAAGATGCTGAGGATCTCTGCGGGTTCGACGCCGGTGCTGCCGAACCAGTGCGGCACCTTGGTGTCGAATGAGGCGACCTCGCCGGGCCCGAGCACCCAGTCCTGATCGCCGAGAACGAAACGCATGTGCCCGGACAGAACGTAGATCCATTCGTAGCCGTCGTGCGCCCGTGGCTCTGGGGTGACCTTGCTGGTCGGGATGACGATCTTCCAGGCCTGCATCCCGTCGGGCTGGCGGGTCAGCGGGATCACCGTCCTGCCCTTGAGGCGACCAGGCTTGAGCCGGATGCGCGGGTCGCCTTCCTCGGGCGCGGCGACGAGGTCGTCCAGCGGCACCCGATAGGCATGCGATAGCGCAAGGAGCAGTTCCAGGGTGGGCCGACGCTGCCCGGTCTCCAGCCGCGACATCGTGCTCTTGGAGATGCCGGTCGCCTCCGCCACACCGGTCAGGGTCATCCGGCGTTGTGTGCGCAGTCGCTTGAGCCGGGCCCCGACCCGGTCGAGCACGGCGGCGATGTCCGCCGCCGAGGTGTCCTCCACGAGACTCATCTGACTCCCGTTTCCCACAGATAGCAACGTTCGTAGGGGACACCGCTCGCCGCTTCAGCCTTGAGGCATGGGCCGAGACGACGTCGTGGTCATCACCGGACGCACCAGCCTCCCGTTCCAACGCGATCGCCTCAGGTTCGCGGCGGTCGAAGGCCACCTCGCGCACTTCCGGGTCCCAGCCGTTTGCGGACACAGCGGTCAGGAGATCGCAGCCTTCACGAGCTCGACGACCTTCTCCTCCACCACGGGGCTCCACTCTTGGAGCGCGTACGACACCGGCCACATGTCACCGTCGTCAATGTTCGCCGCATCCTGGAAACCCAGGGTGGAGTACCGGTAGCTGAACTTGCCCGCGTCCTGGAAGAAGACGACGACCTTGCCGTCGGCGTTCGCGTAGGCGGGCATCCCGTACCAGGTCTTCGGCAACAGCTCGGGGGCGTTCGCGGTCACCGTCACATGCACGCGTTCGGCGAGCGCACGATCCTGCGTCGCCATCTTCGCGATACTGTCGAGGACCGCCTGCAACCCGTCGGCCTTCTTGGCGCCTTTCTTGCCCTCGGCGCGCAGCTCAGCAGTGCGCTCCTTCATCGCGGCACGCTCTGCGGCGCTGAAGCCGTCGGACTCGGTCATGACATTCTTAGCGGCCATTCTCGTGCTTCCCTTCTTGACGCCGGCAGACTCCTCGTCCGGGAAGCAGCCGGAATGGGTCGTGGTTGTCGTGTGACTCTCCGTCTCTTATCTGGCGGGGGTGGTGCCGGGTCGGGTCAGTCCTCGGGGAGCTGAGCGAAGGCCTTCTTCACGTCGCGATACCAGCCCAGAGACTTCTTGGGATGACGCCAGCGGCCTTTCATCGCGTCGCGTGCCTCCTGGTGGCTCGCATCGCCGTCCTTCTCCGTCTCCTTGAGGTGGCCGTCTTGGGCCTTGATGACCTCGTCGGCGCTCTGGCCGCGGTGCTCAAGGTCGCAGGGCCCTCCGAGCTGGCGGCAGTTCATCGTCTTCATGCGCTTTCCTTTTCTGTGATCCCGGTGTGGGTGTTGGGTACGACTGTGTGACGATCGGCGCACGGCGGGTGTGACCATACGCCGGATCAGCCTCGTCGTTCCTGCCCGTCGCGTCGCGCCACATGCGCCAGCGCGTCAGGTTCGGAGCGGAATGTGATGCCGCGCACGAAGCCGTCGACGACGGTGAAGTCGAACAGGACCATCGGCTCGCCACGCTGGAACCATGCGGCGCCGGGGCGATCGCCGAAGAACACCGAAAGCGCGGAGCGGGCGCTGCCGTTGAAGAACGTCGCCACCTCGCGCCGGCCCTCGATCCGCTCCGGGGTCCCGGCCAGGATCGCGGCCTCATCGGCCGTGACGGCCACATCGGGGGCAAGCAGCCGCAACAGCCGATCGAAGTCGCCCTCTCGCGCGGCCGCCATGAACGCGTCGACGACCTCCCAGTCGGCCAGCTGGTCCTCCGCAGAGGGCTGGCCGATCTTGGAGCGGGCGCGGGAGGCGAGCTTGCGTGCGGCCACCGGCGTCGTGTCCAGGACCGCGGCGATCGTGGAGAACTCGAAGCCAAAGCTGTCGTGCAGCACGAACGCGACACGCTCCAGGGGCGTGAGCCGATCCAGCACCACCTGGAGGGCGACCCCAACGGTCTCGGCGAGCGCGACCTCGTCGGCCGGGTCGGGTGCGGTCTCGGCCACCGCGATCTCGGCCCT
>JBBRZQ010000062.1:0-23985 GCA_038236535.1 Actinomycetales bacterium | reverse complement strand
TCCATCTTGCCGCCGGCGTTGAGCTTCTCCTCGGCGAACAGTCCGGCCTCGATGCGCTTGGCGAGCTCGACCTCCTGCTCGGCGTTGAGCAGAGCCACCTTGCCGATCTGCTTGAGGTAGTCCTTGACCGGGTCGGCCGTCGCACCAGCGGTCACAACCTGCTGGGCTGGCGCATCGTCCTCGTCATCGTCGCGGATGACGAAGCCGGCCGTCTCGCTCTCTTCCTCACCGGCCTTGGCCTTGGCCTCGACCCCGCTGACGGCGACCTCAGGGCTGTCGGCGTCAGCCGTGCTGCCCTTCCTGGCAGTCTTCCTGGCGACTGTCTTCTTGGCTGCAGGCTTGCGGGCGCGCCCCTTCGGTGCCTCTGCCTCGGACTCGGCATCGACAGCCGCAGTGGCCGTCTGCGACGTGGCCTTCTTCGCCGTGGTCTTCCCGGCACTGGTCGTCGTGGCCGTCGATGCCGCTGGCGTGGCCGCGGTCTTCTTCGCCGCGGCCTTCTTGGCGGGGGCCTTCGGGGCAGCGGCTGTCTTTGCCGGCTCCGCTGCGGAGGTGGCCGCGGACTTCTTCGCCGTGGTCGTCCTGGTCACCGGCTTGGCCGCTGCCTTTGACTTCTTCGCCGCGGTTCTCTTCGTGGCGGGGGCCGTGGCAGTCGAGCGCACCGAGGTAGCCGCGACTGCCCGGTGTGCCGTCGCCGCATCAAGGGTCACGCGGATCCCCTGATGCTCCAGCGAACGAAGAACGACCTTCATCCGCTTGGGGCTGATCTCGGCCTGCACCAAAGCGGACCGCAGCTGCTCGCTGTCGACGGAGCCGTGGGTCGTGCCGATGCGCACCAGCTCCTGAAGAGCGGGGTGGGCGAACTCAGCTGGCACCTTGGTGGGGGGAACTGTCGCAGACAAGGATGAAACGCTAGACACAGTCGACACCGACTACCTTTCGTCGCGAGGCCATTGCAACGCGTGGGTCAGTCGCCGACGCAGAAGCGCGAACGGTGACCAGTGATGGGGGCGGGAGAAGTTTGCGGCGACCGGGTCCGGCGGGAAGAGTTCCGGTCGTGCTCATGACCATTGTAAAACGTCAGATGACATGCTACCGCCTCGGTGCCCCGACAGGACGCTCCCGCATGCCTGCAATGGCATTTCAATGGGGACAACGCGTAGCTCGCCGGAACCCTTCCCCCGGTTCTCCCGGGGATCAGGCGCAGAGGAATCCTGCCGCCCAGAGAGCTTCTGCTGAGCGGGATTCGCCCGGTGAGCCCTTAGGGACCTGCTCGAGCGTGTCCGGGGCTTGTTGTCGCGAACAGGTCAGTCGTTGACACCGGCCTTGACCGCAAGCACGGGACAGGAGGCGTCGAGCAGGATGCGCTGGGCGTTGGACCCCAGGATGAGCTTGCCGACCGGAGTGCGACGACGCAGCCCGATCACGATGAAGTCCGCATTGACCTCGTTGGCCACCTCGATGAGGTCCTGTGAGGGTTCGTTACCGCGGACGAGCTGCCGTACCTCGTGCTCAACCCCGGCCTCGTCGAGGTGGTTCTGCACCGAGAGGAGCTCAGCCTCGAACCGCCGGGCCTCATCGGCATCAAAGTCCTTGCCACCACGACTGGAGTTGATCACGATCAGCTTGGTGCGCCGTAACAGTGATTCCTCGGAAGCACGGCGCAACGCCGCACGGCCTTCCTTGGTCGGCACGTAACCCACAACAACGGACACCAGAAACCTCCTTGATCACCACGCGTCGCGGCCACACTGCCACGCCTCGCAACGGTATCCGATTTATGACCCGAAAGGTCTCAGTCCCGGGGAGTCCGAGACAACGATTCACGCACGATCTGGCCCACCTGTTCGATCTCGATCAGGAATCCGTCATGGCCATGATCCGAGGTGATGACGTGAGCCGGACCCGGGCGGGCGCCAGCGTAGGAGATCTCATGGGACAACCTGGCCGGGTAGAGCCGGTCAGAGTCGACGGCCACGACAACGAGATCCGCAGTCACCCGGCGCAGGGCGGCCTGCACGCCGCCGCGGCCGCGGCCCACGTCGTGCGAGTTCATCGACTCAGTCAGGACCAGATAGGAGTTGGCGTCGAACCGGGCCGCGAGCGTGTCCGCATGATGGTCGAGGTAGCTCTCCACCGCATACCGACCACCCCCGCCGAGCGGCTGCTCGTCGCCCTGGGCAGCGCGACCGAAACGGGAGTCGAGCTCGGGCTCGCTTCGATAGGTCACATGAGCGATCCTGCGGGCCAGGCCCAGCCCGAGGTCAGGACCGCGGGAACGGTGGTAGTAGTCCCCGCCGGCGAAGTCGGGGTCCTGTCGGATGGCGAGCAGCTGCGGCTGGCACCAGGCGATCTGCTCGGCCGATGCATACGCCGACGAGGCGAGCACGATGCACCGGCTGACCCGCTCGGGAGAGGTCACCGCCCATTCAAGGGCACGCATGCCGCCCATCGAGCCGCCGAGCACGGCAGCCCAGACGGAGATCCCCAGCCGGTCAGCCAGCGCAGCCTCGGCGGCAACCTGGTCGCGGACGGTCACGAACGGGAACCTGCTCCCCCATGGTTGTCCGTCGGGGGCCTGGGATGACGGTCCGGTGGTGCCCTGGCAACCGCCGATGACGTTGCTGGCGACGATGAACCAGTGGTCGGTGTCCAGCGGGCAACCAGGGCCGATCAGGCCCTCCCACCAGCCTGGCGTCGGATGCCCGGCACCAGCCGGGCCGCAGACGTGGCTGTCACCGGTCAGCGCATGCTCGACCATTATCGCGTTGTCGCGGGCCGGGTTGAGGGTCCCCCACGTCTCGTAGGCGATCCGCACCTGCGGGAGTGCCCCGCCGGCCTCGAACCGGAGACTGCCGATGTCCATGCTGCTCCGCGATCCCTGGTCAGTCCCCTCACGCCAGGCTCCGGTCGACCAGGAGCCTGGCTGCCCGTCAGGCTGGATCTGCTTCTGGGTCAAGGGCTTCACTGCTCGCACTCGGTGACGACGTGAGGTAATGGTCACGAAAAGCTCCCGGAGGGTATGGGCCTGCCGTGATGGTCAGGACCCGCGCTTGCCGGCTCTTGCTCAAGCCGGCCGGGTCATCACCCGGGGCACCCCACCGCGGAGGAGGGTTGCCGCCCAGCAAGCCGGGGCTTGTCGCTGGGACTCATGACCTGCATCAACTATACGGAATCTGCGCCCGGCAGGGGAGTTAATGTCCACCTCCTGAACACCCGCCACCGCGACCAGCGGGTCAGGCGGATGCCCGGGCTGGCCGGATGGCGAGATCCACCAATCGCTCGAGCAGCTGAGCCAGCCGGAGCCCCGGATCGATCCGGAGCGCACGATCGAGGGCGATCCGGGTCAGCGCACCATCGCCGCGCCACCAGGTGAACGACGCGAGCACGGTCAGCGTCGACGCCGCCCACACGTCCGGCAGGGCGGCGCTGAGCTCGCACAGCCTGCGTTCGATCCGCTGCTGGCCGATGATCCGGCCCGTCTCGGGGAGGTCCTCATCCAGCCACGGCGGCTCGGCCAGCGCCTCGCTCAGCCCAGCGCACAGCGTCGGGTCGATCAGGTGCAAGGGAAGGGTACCGGGGCACAGCCAGGCGATCAGCCCGTCGCGCAGGTCCACGTCCGTCAGTGAGACGGCGAGCATGGCCAGATCCTGCGGCGTGAGGTCCCGGATCGGTTGGGCATCATCCCGGTCGCACAGAACCAGGGCCCAGACGGCGAGCTCGCTGGTCCGAAACTCCTGGAGCTCCGACTCCCGAGCCTCCGCCACCTCGTCGCCGGTCGCCTCCTGCCGCAGCTGCAGCCACTCACCGGCCAGACGTCGCACCGCAGTGCTCAGCAACGGGCTGCTGGGCTCGAGCAGATCGGCCAGTGCCGCGCGGTCGGGCAGGGGGCAGATCTCCCGTCCGACGTACTCCGCGACGGCAGGAACCGCGCTGGGGGACGGCAGTGGCAAGCCCTCGGGTGGACAGCAGCTCTGAACACAGTCCAGGTCGAACCAGCGCCCGGCCCGGACGACCATGCGGTCGGCCACCTCGACACCGTGGGCCAGACAGGCATCCGCCATCTCGTCCAGCATCGCGCGGCTCTGCCCCTCACGCTCTTCGAAGCCGATCAGCAGGACCGACCCGGGTCGGCCCTGGCGAAGGGGCGCCATCATCGAGGAGATGGCCTCGCACACCTGCTCGGGTGGCGGAAGGTCGATGCGCTGGACCAGACCCAGCCGGGTGCCGTCCAGGGAGACGACCACGAGGCAGTCATGGGGGTGAAATCCCAGCTGGTAGGGAAGCACGGTCAGCACGTCGGCGGGCCCGGACAGGTGAATCGTTGTGGTCATGGATCGACTCTGCGGTCCGCCGCGGTGTCACGATGCCCCGGCGGCGGGCCCTGTGGACAAGCACGAGGGCGGCCCGACAGATGGGGATCAGCCGCTCAGCGAACGACGTCCTCGCGGATGACATCTCCGCGGATGACATCTCCGGGCACAGACAGATCGCGGTCGCGTTCCCAGTGCAGGAACGACTCGGTGTCGTTGATCAGCGACACAGCGATCCAGCTGATCACCACGGCATCATCGCCCAGCCCGATGAAGGGCAGGACCAGCTCCGGGACCAGGTCAACCGGCGAGACGACGTACAGCAGGGCAGCAACGAGGGCGAGCAGGCGCCCGCGGCTCGTCCCGTGATACTCACCTCGCAACGTCGCCCAGGCCAGCCGCGGCAGGGCGGCCAGGCGGGTTCCCACCCCCGGGGTGCCCGGACGGGTCGCGGTACGAAAAGCCGTGGCCAGTGAACGCAGAGCGCCCCAGCGCACGGAGGTGGCGGCAGCCATGGTCACTCCCTTCTCTCGAGTCCCACTATCTCAGGAAGACGGGCCCGGCTTCCAGGGGAACTCCAGACGCGCGTGGTCGGCGATCCGCCTCAGCAGGTAGGTGTCCAGCCCGGCGCCGACGAGTCCTCCGGCCACTGGCACGGCCCTGCCGAAACGGGAGAACGACCTCCTGAAGATCCGGGTGAGCAGGCGGAACATGACGCCCTTGCGGACCGCCATCAGCACCGGACCGGGCAGCCGTTCGGCAGCCAGGTTGACCAGATGCCCGCTGCCGGCCGCGCCTGCCTTCGAGAGCAGGTCGTCGGCGTCGGCGCCCACCAGGGCAAGCAGGACGGCCGAGCGCACATCCGGCTGGCTGATGTCATGACCCCTGCTCGAGGCGATGCCGGCGACCATCCGTGTCGCGACCAGATAGAACCCCGCGATGTTGGCCGGCAACGCGATCGGAAGCACGACAAACCCACCCAGACTCGTGACGAACCCGTTGGCGGCGGCAAGCCGCAGGTGCGACCGCACGATCGCGTCGATCGTCGGCTCGACCTCGCGATGCTCGGCGAACGCGAAGTCCACCACGCTCTGGGCCGACCGGAACGGCCCTCGGCCGTCGATGCCGACGTCCATCAGGTGCTCGATCATGGGGGCGGCCGCACCGACCCTCGGGCGCTCGCCAACGCTGGCCCACCCCGCGGAGTCGCCCGCCGAACCGTCGTTGTCGCCGAGAAGTTCGTTGCCGAGAAATACCATGAGCGTCCTCCCAATGGCCGTCAGACCTGCCTGCCAACATTGGATCATGCTTCTGGATGATGTGGCGCGCTGCTCGAACCAGGTGTCCGGGACGAGCTCACGACTGTCCAAAGTCTCGCTCATCGCCGGCCTGCTGCGACAGTGCTCAGGCCAGGTTGCCGACGGCACCGCCCCGGCGAGCGAGGTCGCCCTGGCAGCCTCCTACCTGTCCGGCTCGCTGCGCCAGCGCCGCACCGGCATCGAGCTGTCCTCGCGCAGTGAGCTCTGGTCCGGCCTGCCGCCACCGACCGAGGCGGCAGTGACCCTCTCGGAGCTGGATACCGTGATGCAGCAGGCAGCCGGGCTGGCCGGCCCCGGCTCCTCCCGCGAGCGCGCCGACCTGTTCGCGGGCCTGGTCCGCAGACTGACCGCCCCGGAACGGGTGTTCGTTCTGGGACTGCTTCGGGGCGGACTGCGTCAGGGAGCACTGGAGTCGGTGGTGATGACCGCGCTCGCCGACGCCGGTAGCGCCCCCGCGGCCGAGGTACGTCGAGCCGTGGCCGCCTGTGGCGACCTGCCGGCGGTCGCCCAGAGCCTGCTCCTGGAGGGTGCCGTTGCGCTGGGCCGTTACCGCCTGACGGTGGGCCGGGGAGTCAGCCCGATGCTGGCCGGCTCGGCAAAGAGCGTCGCCGAGGCGCTGGCCAGGTCGGGGCCGGCCGGCGTGGAGTGGAAGCTCGACGGCATCCGGGCGCAGATCCACAAGCAGGGCGATGACATCCGCATCCTGACCCGGTCCCTGGACGACATCACCGAACGGGTGCCCGAGGTGGTGGAGGCGATGTCCTCACTTCGGGTCACGAGCGCGATCTTCGACGGCGAGCTGATCGCACTGCAACCCGACGGCCGGCCAAGACCGTTCCAGGAGACGGGTTCGCGAACTGCCAGCCGGATTGACCCCGCGGTGGCCCGGGCGCGGACCCCGCTCACGGCATTCCTCTTCGACGTCCTGCACCTGGACGGCTCCGACCTGATCCAGGAGCCGGCCGGGGTCCGCCGCGAGATCCTGGACAGTGCGGTGCCCCGTTCCCAGCTGACGCCACGGCTGCGGGTCAGCGACCCCACCGATCCCGGCCAGGTCCGCGACGCCACCGCATTTGCCGCTGACGCGGTGGCACGAGGCCACGAAGGAGTGGTGGTCAAGGCCGACACCGCGACCTACCAGATGGGGCGCCGCGGGGCTGGCTGGCTCAAGGTCAAGCCGGTGCACACGCTCGACCTTGTCATCCTGGCCGTCGAACGAGGCAACGGCCGGCGGAAGGGATGGCTGAGCAACCTCCACCTGGGGGCGCGGGACCCCGGCGGGCGGTTCGGCCCGCAGGGGGGGTTCGTCATGCTCGGCAAGACGTTCAAGGGGCTCACCGATGAGATGCTGCGCTGGCAGAGCGCCGAGCTCCCCCGGCATGCGGCCGGTCCCACCGACGGCTACCTGATGGAGCTGCGCCCGGAGGTGGTCGTGGAGATCGCCTTCGACGGCGTGCAGACCTCGCCCCGGTACCCGGCCGGGGTCGCTTTGCGCTTCGCCCGGGTGCTCCGGCATCGGCCGGACAAGAACGCTGACGAGGCCGACACGATCGAGATGGTGGAAGCCCTCCGCCAGTCGTAGCAGCCCCGGTCAGGTCGCCACCGCGCAAGGTCGAGCAGGTCGGGGATTCCGATCCCACCCCCAGCGAAATGTGATATTGCGCACTGGCGTAGATTCCAAGCCACTCGGCACCAGCTCCCACCAGGAGGACCCCATGTCAACGGTCACGGCTCCAGATCGAACCGGGCGGAAGATGTCGCCCAAGTCCATGTTGGTCTGGGGGGCGGTCGCCCTGGTCGGCGCGCTCTGCTGGACGGTGCTGGCTCTGTTCCGCGGCGAGAACGTCTCCGCCCTGTGGATCCTGTTCGCTGCGCTGTCGTCGTACGCCATCGCCTACCGGTTCTACTCCCGGTTCATCGCCTACCGGGTGCTCGGTGTCGACGACACCCGGGCCACACCGGCCGAACGACTGGAGAACGGCGCCGACTTCGACGTGACCGACCGGCATGTCCTGTTCGGGCACCACTTCGCGGCGATCGCCGGCGCCGGACCGCTGGTCGGACCGGTCCTGGCCGCGCAGATGGGCTACCTGCCGGGCACCATCTGGATCATCGTCGGTGTCATCTTCGCCGGCGCGGTCCAGGACATGGTGGTGCTCTTCTTCTCCATGCGTCGCGACGGCAAGAGCCTCGGCCAGATGGTGCGCGAGGAGATCGGCACCATCGGCGGTATCGCCGCACTGATCGCCGTCTTCTCGATCATGATCATCCTGCTGGCCGTGCTCGCCCTCGTCGTGGTCAACGCCCTCGCCGAGTCGCCCTGGGGTGTCTTCTCGATCGGGCTCACCATCCCGATCGCCCTCTTCATGGGGTTCTATCTGCGCTACCTTCGCCCCGGTCGTGTCTCGGAGGTCACCGGGATCGGTGTCGCACTGCTGCTGCTGGCGATCATCGGCGGCAACTACGTCGAGCAGATGGGCGTGGCCGACGCGCTGACCCTGTCCCCCAACAAGCTGGTCATCGCCCTGGTCATCTACGGTTTCGTGGCGTCCATCCTGCCCGTGTGGATGCTCCTGGCCCCGCGTGACTACCTGTCGACGATCATGAAGATCGGCGTCATCGTGCTGCTCGCGGTCGGCCTGATCATCGCCAGGCCGGACCTGCAGAGCCAGGCGATCACGAACTTCGCGCTCGAGGGCAACGGCCCGGTCTTCTCCGGAAAGCTGTTCCCGTTCGTCTTCATCACGATCGCCTGTGGTGCCCTGTCCGGGTTCCACGCGCTGATCGCCTCGGGCACCACACCCAAGATGATCGCCAAGGAAGGCCAGATCAGGATGATCGGGTACGGCGGCATGCTGATGGAGTCGTTCGTCGCGATCAGCGCCCTCATTGCCGCCTCGGTCATCAACCAGGGGCTCTACTTCGCTATCAACAGCCCCAAAGGTGCCACGGGTGGCACACCGGCCAAGGCCGCGGCCTTCGTCAGCAACCTCGGCTTCACGATCAGCCCCGACGTCCTCACCAACGCGGCCAGCTCCATCCACGAGATCACCCTGATCTCCCGCACCGGAGGCGCGCCCACCCTGGCCTTCGGGATCTCGCTGATCTTCAGCACGGCCTTCGGCGGCGGCCTGGCCGCGTTCTGGTACCACTTCGCGATCATGTTCGAGGCGCTGTTCATCCTCACCGCCGTTGATGCCGGGACCCGGGTCGGCCGCTTCATGCTGCAAGACACGATCGGCAACATCTGGCCCAAGTACGCCGACATCTCCTGGAAGCCGGCCTCCTGGTCCGCCAGCGCCGTGGTCGTCGGTCTGTGGGGTTACATCCTGTATGTCGGGGTGAACGATCCGCTCGGCGGCATCAACCAGCTCTTTCCGCTCTTCGGCATCTCCAACCAGCTGCTCGCGGCGATCGCGCTTGCCCTGTGCGTGACCCTGTTGTTCAAGCACGGCAAGGCCAGGTATGTCTGGGTTCCCGGCATAGCCCTGGCCTGGGACCTGATCATCACGATGACCGCGAGCTGGCAGAAGGTGTTCTCCGGCAACGTCAAGATCGGCTTCTTCTCCCAGCGGTCGGCCTTCCAGGCGGCAATCGACAAGGGTCTGCTGCTCAAGCCCGCAAAGACAATGGACGAGATGCACCAGATCGTCACGAACTCGACGGTGGACGGTGTCCTGGCGGCCGTCTTCGCCTTGCTCACCCTCACGGTGATCGGCAGCGCAATCCCCGTCTGGATCAAGGCGGCAAAGCTCGGTGCGCTGCCGACGGTCGAGACCCCCCATGTGACCTCGCATCTCGTCGCCCCGTCGGACTTCTTTGCCACCAAGGTGGAGAAGCAGGCCGTCCGTGAGCACGAAGAGTCCCAGCGTGAGCTGGCTGGCTCCGGAAGGCCGCGATGAAGCTCTCAGTGGGTTCAGCAGCGGAGGTGAGACTCTCTGGGAGCCCAGCCCCAGAGGTGAGGCGCGGGTTTCTCTGGTATCTCAGGCAGGCAACCGGCGAGGCCAAGTGGGACGAGTACCTCGAGCGGTGTCGCCGGGAAGGCATCCAGCCGATCTCACGCCGGGACTTCGAGCGTCACCGTAGCGAGCACAGCGAGAAACGCCCACAGGCCCGCTGCTGTTAGGCCGGCGAACCGCGGAGCGGCACCGTGCCCGCGGACACCAGCAAAGCCCGGCTCGCTGATCCTCCCGTGACACCGGGGCTAGCTCGGGGCTAGCTCGGGGCTAGCTCGGGGCTAGCTCGGGGCTAGCTCAGCAAGTCGGTGCAGCTCAGGTCAGTCTCCCGGCAGCACGTTGGTGCCGCGCAGATGCCGGAAGACCAGGCTGGTCTCGGCATGCTGGATTGCCGGGCTCGCGGCGAAGTACTCGAGGATGAAGTCGTGCAGGGCCGTGGTGTCGGCCGTCGCGACATGCAGCAGGTAGTCCGTCCCCCCGGCGACGTGGAACACCTCGACCACGCCGGGCAGGTGGGGGGCCAGGGTGACAAAGGCCTCGATCTGGTCGCGGTGATGTGCCTGCAGGCGGACGGCGATGATCGCCTGGATGGGCAGGCCGACGGCGGTCAGGTCGATGTCGGCGTGAAAGCCGCGGATGATGCCACTGTCGCGCAGGGCGCGGACCCTGCCGAGGCAGGTCGAAGGGGCAATCCCCACAGCGGAGGCCAGCGCGAGGTTGGCCATCCGGCCATCGGCGGCAAGCAGCCTCAGGATCTCGTGGTCGATCTCGTCAAGGACAGGACGTCGAACGTTGTTCACCGGGGCCTCCTCCCCTCCTGCTCCAGCCGAATAGATGACGGCAGAGAGTCTCTGGAACGAATGTCATACGGAATGCTTGCACGATGGCTCGTGGAGTCTCGAAACTAAGGGTAGTCAGGGAACTCTCCAGGAGGCGCCATGAATACCCTCGAGACTCGTGCAGTGCATGCTGGCCGACGTGACCTGGCGGGTCTCGGCATCCATGTGCCCTCGATCGACCTGTCCACCACCAACCCGCTGGCCGATGTCCAGTCCGGCGGTGACGCCTACGAGGCTCTGGCAACAGGCGGGCGCCCGTCCCCTGGCACCAGCCACGTCTACGGCCGGCTGTGGAACCCCACCGTGGCGCGGTTCGAGGAGGCGCTGGCCGAGCTGGAGGGCAGCGAGGAGGCCGTCGCCTTCGCCTCCGGGATGGCCGCGCTGACCGCCTGCCTGCTGGCGATGACCACGTCCGGGAAGCGACATGTCGTGGCGGTCCGTCCGGTCTACGGAGGCACCGACCACCTGCTGGACAACGGACTGCTCGGCGTTGAGGTCAGCTGGGTCGATCCCAAGGAGATTGCGCACGCGCTGACACCCGACACCGGCCTGGTCATCGTCGAGACCCCGGCGAACCCCACCCTTGCGCTGCTGGACCTGGCCGATGTGTGCGCACAGGCCGGCGATGTCCCGGTCCTGGTCGACAACACCTTTGCCACCCCGGTCCTTCAGCAGCCGCTACGCCATGGCGCCACGCTGGTCCTGCACAGTGCCACCACGTTCATCGGCGGCCACGGAGACGTGATGGCCGGCGTCGTGGCAACCGGTCCGGAGTGGGCCGCGAGCCTGCGACGGGTGCGGGCCATCACCGGAGCGGTTCTCCATCCGCTGGCGGGCTACCTGTTGCACCGCGGGCTGCAGACCCTGCCTGTGCGGGTCAGGGCCCAGCAGGCGAGCGCCCAGCTGGTCGCCGAGTGGCTCGCAACCCACCCGGTCGTTGACGCCGTGCACTTCCCCGGACTGCCCGGCGGGGACCCCGACGGAATCCTCGGTCGACAGATGGCAGGCCCCGGGTCAGTGATGGCGTTCGAGGTCGCCGGCGGATACCCGGCCGCGGCCGCAGTGGCGAACGCCTGCCGGCTGGTCAGCCATGCGGTCTCCCTGGGAGGAACCGAGACGCTGATCGAGCATCCCGCCTCGCTGACCCACCGGCCGGTGGCAGCCGAGGCCCGGCCCAACCCGGGCCTGCTTCGGATCTCGATCGGACTGGAGTCCGCCGAGGACCTCTGCGCCGACCTCGACCAGGCCCTCAAGAAAGCCGGCGCGCTCCTCGAATAGCGGAAGACCCGGGTGCTCAACCCCGCCGGTGCTCAACCCCGCCAGGAGTGCTCCGGGGCGTAGCCGAGCACCCGGCGGGCCTTCCCGATCGACAGCAACGTGTCGTGCTCGCCGAGGTCGCCGACCACGGGCACCCCGGGGAAGACCTCAGCCACCAGCTCCGCGTTGGACCGTGACATCACCGTGTCTGCCGCGGCGATGATGAAGCGGTCGAAGCCTGTCGTGTCCAGCTCAAGAGCCTTGAGCACCGCCTGCGCGCCGTCCCGGCCGTCGATGTAGCCCCAGAGGTTCCACTTGCGCAATGTCGCGTCGGCGTCGAAGTCGGGGAACTCCGCGTAGTCCTCCTGGTCCATCACGTTGGAGAAGCGGAGCGCGATGATCTTGAGCGCCGGGTCCCAGCGCACCAGCTCGATGGCCATCTGCTCCTCGAGATGCTTGACCAGCGAGTAGACGCTCTCGGGGCGGGCCGGGTACTCCTCGTCGACCGGGATGTATGGCGGCGGCACATCAAAAGGCAGCCCGAGGGTCGTCTCGCTCGAGGCATACACGACGTTCCGGATTCCGGCCCGTCGCGCAGCCTGGAACACGTTGAACGTGCTGAGCATGTTGTTGTGGAACGTCGCCACATCGCTGAGAATGCCCGGGGCCGGGATCGCGGCAAGGTGCACGATGGCGTCGAAGGCCGGCCGGGAAGCCTGGTCGGGCCCTGCCGAGGGATCGTTCTCGCCGAAGATCGCATCGACCGTCTCGCCGTAGCTGGTCAGGTCGACCCGGACGAAACCCGGGCCTCGCGGCCCGGCCGCATCAAGGGTGACCACCTGATGTCCAGCCTTGCCGAGCACGGCGACGACGGTGCGCCCCAGCTTGCCGGACCCACCTGTGACGGCGACTCTCAACGGGCCGACCCGCCGGCGATCTGGTAGCTCCACAGCTCGCTGCTCATACCCACCGGCGGCGCGGCGGGCTTGTCGCGCTGGGGTGCCTCACTGCGGTGACCGTGCCCGAACGCCGGCGAGCTCAGCCAGGCCTGGAACGACGCGTCGTCGGCCCAGCGGGTGATCACCAGCCAGGTGAGGCGATCGTCGGTCGGCTTGAGCAGCTCGAAACCCTCGAAACCAGCCTGACCGTCCACCGCGCCGGCGCGGGCCGCAAACCGTTGAGCGAGCTCGTCGCCGCCGTCGGCAGGCACGGTGATCGCGTTGATCTTGATGATGGTCATCTGGCTTCTCCTGAGGTCGGTGCGGAACGGGCTGTCAGGCGGATAGCACAGGGTAGTCCGTGTAGCCCTTGGCTCCGCCACTGTAGAACGTCTCCACGTCGGGCTCGTTGAGCTCGGCACCGGTACGCAGGCGCTCGACGAGATCCGGGTTGGCCAGGAAGCCGCGACCGATGCAGAACAGGTCCGCGGCACCGGTGTCGACGGACTCCTGCGCGGTCGCCAGTTCCGAGGGCCCGGTGAACCCGGTGTTGAGGATGACCGTGCCGCGCCACTGCTTGCGCAGAGTCTCGTGGAATCCGGTGTCCGGGCCTTCAAGGATGTGCAGGTAGAGCAGGCCGAGCGGGTTCAGGCCGTCCAGCAGCGCGGCATAGGTCTGCTCGGGCTCTGTCTCGGTGATGTCGTTGAACGTGCCACCGGGCGAGATCCGGATGCCTACCTTGTCGGCGCCGATGGCCTGCGCCACCTCAGTGGCCACCTCAACCACGAGACGCGCGCGGTTGGCCGGCGAACCGCCATACCCGTCGGTGCGGGTGTTGCTGCCATCGGCGAGGAACTGCTGCAGCAGGTACCCGTTGGCCGCGTGCAGCTCGACGCCGTCGAGACCGGCCGACATCGCGCGGCGCGCGGCGTCCACAAACTCCGCAATGACACCGGGGAGCTCAACAGACTCGAGGGCTCGGGGAGCCTCGAACGCCTTCATGCCCTGCTCGGTGTAGACCTCGCCGTCAGGCGTGACGGCGGAGGGTGCGACCGGCTGCAGGCCGGTGATCGCCTGGTGGCTGATCCGTCCCGCATGCATGAGCTGGGCGATGATCCGGCCGCCCCTGGCATGCACCTGATCGGCGACCAGCGTCCAGCCAGCGACCTGCTCGTCGGTGTGCAGGCCGGGGGTGTGCGGGTAGCCCTGGCCGACCGCGCTGGGCTGGGTGCCCTCGCTGATGATGAGTCCGGCGCCGGCCCGCTGGGCGTAGTACTCGGCAGCGAGCTCGGTGGGAGCCTCGCCGGCGCCGGCCCGGTTACGGGTGAGCGGGGCCATCACGAAGCGGTTGGCGAGTTTAAGGGTCCCGAGCTGATACGGGGCAAAAAGGTCTGTCATGCTGACTCCTCTGGTTTGGGGTGCTCGTAGTACAACCAGCCGTCGGGGAGAGGCTTCCTCGAATGTCCTGTGAGCAATGTCGCATCCGGCGGGAATTTGCCACGTCCACCACCCGCGACGTCTCCACCGGAAAGCGTGCCCGTGTCTGCCGGCCCCGTTGTCGAAGAAGTCAGGTCCCCGCCTGCTGTTCTGCTGTTGGATGGGTGGATGCCCCCGCAAACACCTCCTGGCGACCTCGTCGCCATCTGCGTCGCCGGCCGGATGGCCGCGATCGCCGGCGAGGGCGTGAGTCTGGCGGGAAGCCCTGACCAGCTTGCCGGGGAAGTCGCCCGGATCGAAGCCGACCGGCATCCGCGCTGGGTGTTCTGGTCCGCCCAGACCGATGCAGATCCCTTGGTACTCAAGGGTATTCACCTGGACAGGTGCTGGGACACTGCCGAGGCGCACCGAATCCTGGCCGGTGGTCGCGAGGCCGGCCCGGCCCTGGCCTGGGCCAAAGGCGCCGGGCTGAGTGCCGCAGAGCTGCCCAGGGCTTCGGGCGACGACCTGTTCGACTTCGCCGCCGAGCACTCCCCCGGCGACCGCGGTGACCCGGACAGCCCGGTTCGCTCTGACGGATACCTGCGTCCCGAGGCAGTCGCCGGGACCTGGCAGAGCTCTCCGGCGCGCGCCCTGGCCTGGGCGGCCGCCGCCGTGGAGACTGCCGCCCGGCAGATCGCTGCCCTCTCGCAGATCTCACCGCGCGCGGTCAGCACGGCTTATTCGGAGTCGGCCGCCTCGCTGCTGTGTGTCGAGCTCGCGGCCACCGGGCTCCCGGTGGACCGCCCGGTGCTCGAGCGGCTGATCCAGGACTCGGCCGGGCCGCGGCCAGAGGACGAGGCACAGGCCCGGCAGACGCGGGCGGACCGCGATGAGGTGGTGTTGTCCCGGGCTCCCGGGCGTGAGTCCACCGACCTGCGCAACCCGGTACAGGTCAGAGAGCTCCTGGCATCGGTCGGCGTGCTGGTACCCGACACCCGGGCCTGGCGGCTGGAGCCGTTCCGCGATACCCATCCCCTGGTGGAGGCGCTGCTGACCTGGCGCAAGGCCGAACGGATCGCCACGACGTACGGCTGGCACTGGCTGGACACCAACATCGGAGCCGACGACCGGCTGCGGGGTGCCTGGACGGCCTGCGACGGAGCCGCCGGCCGGATGACCGCTCAGAACGGCCTGCACAACCTGCCGACACCCCTGCGGCCGGCGATCGCGGCCCACCCGGGATACGTCTTCGTGCGTTCTGACCTGGGACAGATCGAGCCCAGGGTCCTTGCCGCAGTCTCCGGTGACCGGGACTTCGCGCGGGCCACCCGGGCGGACGACCTCTACGCTCCCGTCGGCGCCGCCCTGAAGGTGGAGCGTCCGGTGGCCAAGATCGCGCTGCTGGCAGCGATGTACGGCCAGACCAGCGGTGCCGCCGGCGAGGCTCTCAAAGACCTTGAGCGCACTTATCCCACGGCCATGGCCTACCTGCGGCGGGCCTACGACTCGGGAGTGGCCTCGCGCGCGATCAGGACCTATGGCGGGCGGCGCATCCCGATGTGGGAGAACCCGGTCAACGCGCCAGCGGACTCGCTGCCCGCGATGATCGCCGGCCGGGGGCGGTTCGCTCGCAACGCCGTGATCCAGGGTGCGGCCGCCGAGCTTTTCAAGGCCTGGGCGGCGACGGTGCGGCTCACCACCCGCCATCTGGACGCCCGGATCGTCCTGTGCCTGCATGACGAGCTGCTGGTCCACGTGCCGGCATCGGCAGCTGCAGAGACGGCCGCGGCGGTTGATGCTGCGTTGACTGCCAGCGCCCGCCGGTGGGCCGGCTCAGGCGCTGTCCGGTTCGTCTGCGACACCAGCATCATCGGGCGCTGGTCCGAGGCCAAGGGCTAGGTGGCCCAAGCCTTGGTGCGCCCAGACCCTACTCGTCGGTCTGGGCGCGGAGGAACTCCTCGAACTCAGCACCGATCTCGTCCGCGGTCGGCAGGTCCCGGACGTCGGTGGCCAGCAGGCCTGGCTTCTCGCGGCCCTGGATGAACGCATCGTACTGACGCTCCAGCGCCTCGACGACCTGGCTGACCTCCTCGGAGCCGGCGATCTCCTGGATGATCTCGGCGCGGTTGAGCACGGCGGTGGCGACCAGGTCCTGCGCAGGAACGTTGAGACCGGTCGTGGCCACGAAGGACTCCAGCCCCAGCACCGCGGCATCGGCGTACTGGGCCTGCGCCAGGTAGTGCGGGACATGGATCGCGAAACCGAGCGCGTCGTTGCCGGACTCGCCCAGGCGCAGCTCCAGCAGCGCGGTGATGCTGCCGGGCACCTGCACGTTCCCGAACAGGGACTCGTGCTCGCCGATCAGCTGGGGCGAGGTGGCATGGGCGGTGCGGCCGATCGGCCGGGTGTGCGGAACCGCCATCGGGATACCGTGGATGCTCACCGTGAGGGTCACGCCCAGCATCCGGTTCAGCTTCTGAATCGCCTGGATGACACGTTCCCACTGGTAGTCCGGCTCTGGGCCATAGAGGACGAAGAAGGGCTGCCCGTCGGCGTCGGTGACGCGGTACAGCAACAGGCTTGGGTCGGCATAGCTGGCCCAGCGGTCACTGTCGAAGGTCATCGCCGGACGCCGGCCGCGATAGTCCATCAGCTGGTCGACGTCAAAGGACGCCACTGCGGTGTGCGGAAGCGTGGCGAGGATGTGGTCGGTCAGCAGTCGCTGTGTCTGACCGGCATCCACGAACCCGCCGAGCGAGACCAGCAACACCGAAGCGCGCAGGTCGCCCAACGCGGTGTCCTTCTCGAACGAGTACAGCTCGGATGGGTCTTGCACGGCTATTCGCCTCTTTCGGTCAGAAGAACTTCTGTCGGAGGGTGTGTCGTGCTCAGACGATCTCTCCCATGACGGTCTCAACGCACGCGACAGCTCAGGGATTCCTTGGTGGTCGCCTTCCGGCCTCCGATCCTGCCTCGGTCTCTGACCTCAGCACCGGGGCCACCCGCTCCTTGTCACGTTCCCTCGGCAACCCACACTCCCTGTGCAACATAGTCCGCTTCTGGCCAGGGGGCGGACTTCCGCCACCAGGCGGACTCCCGCCACCAGGCAGACTCCGCCGGATGGCAGACTCCGCCGGGTGAACAGCGCACAGCAGAGCCCCGGGCCCCTGGCGGCCCGCCCCCGTGTTGGGCCAGCCACCAGCGACCCGCTGCTGAGCCTGGTCGACACCTACTGCGATACCGTCCCCCGGGCCACTGCCCGGGTCGAGACCCACGGCTCGATGGTGCTGTTCGTGGCTGAGCGAGGGTGGCCTTTTTACGCCCGGCCGGCGCTGGGCCGCGACACGGAGCCGACGACCGCGGAGATCCGTGCGGTCCTGGCCCGGCAGACGGAGCTCGGGGTGCCCCGGGCGATCGAGTGGATCCACGAGACGGCGCCCACCCTCACCGGCATCGCCCGGTCCGCCGGCCTGACCGTCCACGAGTGCCCGCTGCTGGAGTTCCGATCCCCGGCGGCTCCGCTGGCGCCCGGCTCCGCCCGCGTTCCGCGCACGGCCGGCGGCCAGGTACGGCTGATTGGGGCCGACGACGACGAGCTGGGCCGGGTGAACGCAGCCCTCGAGGTGGCCTTCGAGGTCCCGGGCACAGCGGTCGGGCCAGCAGGAGCCGCGGCCCGCGACGCGGCCATCGGCGCGCCGACAGCCCTTCAGCGGCTGGAGTTCACGATGGACGCTCTCCGGTCCGGCCGCACGGTGCGGGCCGGCGCGTTCGTCGGCGGCGAGGGGGCCGTCGGGGGTGGCAGCCACAACCCGCGCGGCGCGGTCAGCGAGATCGTCGGCGTCGGCGTCCTGCCGGCATTTCGCCGGCGAGGGCTGGCCGGCGCGATCGCGCACCTGCTCGCCGGTCACGCCCTGGACCATGGCGTGACCACCGTCTTCTGCGGCGCCGAGAGCACCGAGGTGGCCCGGGTATACGAGGCCGTGGGCTTCCGGCGGATCGGCACGCTAGGGGTCGCCGAGACCGGATAGGCCGCCCCCGGTGACGGCTGCCACGAACGGGCTGCAGATGCTCCCGGAGGCCGAGGACCCCCGATCGGCCGGATGGCAGAACTCGACAGGCCAAGATCGTCCCGGACCTCTACGATGCTCTGCGTACCGGACAACTCAATAACCGGACAGCTCAATGATGCCTGGGGAGACTGTGATGGAGATCAACCGTCGGGACGTGCTCAAGGGAGCAGCGGTCGCCACTGCCGGGTCACTGACGATTCTCACCGGGGCGGGACCCGCCTCCGCGGCCACCCACCCCACGCTGCGGGTGGGATCGCACGGGCCACAGGTGCTCGCCCTGCAACGAAGGCTCACCCTGCTCGGCTACTGGCTCGGCGTGGCCGACGGAGAATTCGGCGATCTCACCCGGCAGTCCGTCGTCGCTATCCAGAAGGTTGCCGGGCTCTCTCGGGACGGTATCTGCGGACCGGTCACCTGGGCCCGGGTTGACGCGGGCACCAGGCCGCGCGCCCGATCGACCAGGGGGCACGTGGTCGAGGTCCGCAAGGTGACCCAGACGCTGCTCATCGTCGACTCAGGCGTCGTCAAGCGCATCTACAACACCAGCACAGGGTCAGGCCAGCGGTACCTCCAGTCAGGGACGTGGCACATCGCGGTCACCCCCTCCGGCAGCTTCAGGGTGTTCCGCCGGGTCAACGCCTGGGACAGCGGACCCCTGGGCAGCCTGTACCGGCCGCAGTACTTCAACGGCGGTATCGCCGTCCACGGCTACACGTCGGTCCCGTCCACGCCGGCCTCCCACGGCTGCTGCCGGGTGAGCCTGAAGGCGATGGACAACCTGTGGGGCGTCGGTGGCATCCAGGTGGGCACCTCGGTGCTGGTCTACTGACCTTGGGGCTGGTCCACCGAACTGACAACCTCTGACGTCGGTGCCCGAGGTGGCCTGGCGGCTGTCATTGCGGCCCGCGCCGGCCGGTCAAGAGCGCCCCGATCACGTCTGAAGGCCCCGCTCCAGACCCGGGATGCGGCTCAGGCCTGGTCCTCCAGCTGGTCCATCGCCTTGTAGATCCGCTTCTCAGAGACCGGGCGCGCCGTCCCCAGGGTCTGCGCGAAGAGACTGACCCTGAGCTCCTCGAGCATCCAGCGAAGGTCCTGGACGTCACCGCCGGTACGCCGCGCCACCGGCAGTGCCGCGACCAGGGTGTCGTACTCAGCCTGCACCCGGGCGACGGTGTCCATCAGCGCCGCGTCGCGGCTGACCTGCGAGGGCGCGCGCTCACAGCGCACGACGATGCCGCGCAGGTAGCGCTCGAGATGACGAAGCCGCGGGACCCCCGTGTCCGCGACGAACCCCGGATACAGCAGGGCCTTCAGCTGCTTCTGCATATCGGCCTTGGCCTCGGCCATCACCGGGCTGGTCATCGCGGCCAGGGCCAGCTCGGCCTGCCGGGACCGGACCATCAGCGGCTCGACGAGGTCGATGACGTCCATCACCCGTGCCACGACCTGGGACCGGACGATCCGCAGGGTCTCGTCGAACTCCTGCGGCCCCAGCACCTCGCCGCCAGGGCGCTGCGCCACGATCGAGTCGACCGCCGCGGCGAGGCAGTCCTGCAACAGGTCGGGCACGCTGCCGTGCGGGTTGTGACCCAGGGCGAGCCGCTGGGCGTTGGTCAGCAGCGCCAGCACCCGCTTCCAGGGGGCAGTGGTGTTGAGCAGGAGAAGGCGACGTACCCCGAGCCGGGTCGCCGCATCCCGCTCCTGTTCGGACGCGAGCACCTCCAGAGCAACGCTGTCGCCGTGGTCCACCACTGCCGGGAAGCCCTGGATGACCTGGTTGCCGACGGCGTGCTCGAAGGTCGCCGGCAGCGCCCCGAAGCTCCACTGCTGCAAGCCCTTGCGCTCAACGGACCTGGCCGCGGTGCGCATCGTCTGGCGAAGCTGGGGCGCCAGCTGCTGCTGCAGCTCGGTGAGCACCTTGCCCTCGCCAACGACCTGCCCGCCATGGTCCTCGACCCGGAACGTGATGCGCAGGTGGTCGGGCACCCGGGACCAGTCCCACTCGTCGGCCGGGACTCGGACCCCGGTCATCTCTAACAGCGACAGGCCCAGCGCGTCGGTGAGGTACCCGCCTGCGGGATCGGCGAGGGCCAGCGCGGCGTGCGCGCGGTCCGGCGCCGGGACGAAGTTGCGGCGGGTCACCTTGGGCAGCGACTTCAGCAGGGCGACGGCCAGGTCCTGGCGCAGCCCGGCCACCTGCCAGTCGAACCCGGCATCATCCACCTGGTTGAGGATCTCCAGCGGGATGTGCACGGTGACCCCGTCGGCGTCGCCACCCGGCTCGAACTGGTAGGTGACCGGCAGGGTGATCCCGTTCTGCTCCCACACCTGCGGGTAGTCCTTGGCGCTGACCGCATCGGCGTCGTCCTTGACCAGCAGGTCCTCGGTCAGCGTGAGCAGGTCGGGCTGAACGCGGCGGGTCTGCTTCCACCAGGAGTCGAAGTGCTGCGCAGAGACGATCTCAGGGGGAAGCAGAGCGTCATAGAAGTCGACCAGGGCCTCGTCGTCGACGAGGATGTCACGGCGCCTGGCCCGGGCCTCGAGATCGGTGAGGCGCTTGACCAGGGCCCGGTTGTCGCGGAAGAACTGGTGATGGGTATCCCAGTCGCCCTCGACCAGCGCATGCCGGATGAAGAGGTCTCGCGACTCCTGAGGGTTGATCTTCGCGTAGCCCACCTTGCGGCCGGCCACCAGCGGGACGCCATACAGGGTGACCTTCTCCAGGGCCACCGCGGCGCCGCGCTTCTTCTCCCAGTGCGGTTCGCTGTAGCTGTGCTTGACCAGGTGCTGGGCCAGGCGCTCGATCTCGGCCGGGTCGGTTCGGGCGTTGAACCGGGCCCACAGCCTGGTGGTCTCGACCAGCTCGGCCGACATGACCCACTGCGGCTGCTTCTTGAACAGCGAGGAGCCCGGCGAGATACCGAAGCGGGCACCCCGGGCCCCGATGTACTCGCGCTTCTCGACATCGCGCAGCCCGATGTGGGACAGCAGCCCCGACAGCAGCGACCGGTGGATCGCGTCGTGGCCGGCCTCGGTGGCATTCTGCTGCAGGTCCTGGGTCTTGCAGGCCTTCTTGAGCTGGCTGTGCAGGTCCTGCCACTCACGGACCCGCAGGTAGTGCAGGTACTCGCGCTTGCACATCCGCCGGAACGCGCTGCCGGAGAGCTCCCGCTGCTGCTCCTTGAGGTAGTTCCACAGGTTCAGCCACGCGATGAAGTCGCTGTTCTCGTCGGCGAACCGCCGGTGCTGCTCATCGGCCTGCTGGCGTTTGTCCATCGGCCGCTCACGCGGGTCCTGGATGGACAGGGCCGACACGATGATCAGCACCTCGCGGACCGCTCCGTTGCCCTCGGCCTCCAGCACCATCCGGGCCAGCCTCGGGTCCACCGGCAGCGCCGCGATCTTCCGGCCGTATGCCGTGAGCCGCTTGCGCGGGTCGTTGGCCCGTTCAGAGGCCGGATGGATCGCCTGGAGCTCTTCCAGCAGCCGGACACCGTCGGTGATCTGGCGGGAGTCCGGCGGCTCGAGGACCGGGAAGCGGGCGATGTCACCGAGGCCCAGGGAGGTCATCTGCAGGATGACCGAGGCCAGGTTGGTGCGCAGGATCTCGGGGTCGGTGAACTCCGGCCGCGCAAGGAAGTCCTCCTCGGAGTACAGCCGGATGCAGATCCCGTCCGCGACCCGGCCACAGCGCCCGGCCCGCTGGCTGGCACTGGCCCGGGAGATCGGCTCGATCGGCAGGCGCTGCACCTTGGTGCGCTGGCTGTACCGGGAGATGCGCGCGGTGCCGGCATCCACGACATATCGGATGCCAGGCACGGTCAGCGAGGTCTCCGCGACGTTCGTGGCCAGGACCACCCGGCGGCCGGTGTGGTGGCCGAACACCCGGTGCTGCTCGGCCGCCGACAGACGCGCGTACAGCGGCAGGATCTCGGTGTGCGGCATGGCCATCCCGTTGAGCGCCTCGGCAGCATCCCGGATCTCGCGCTCGCCGGACAGGAAGACAAGGACGTCCCCGGCCTGACTGCCGCGGTTCTCGGTCCACAGCTCCTCGACGGCCTCGCAGATGGCGGTGACCTGGTCCCTGTCGTCATCTTGGGTCTCGCCCACCAGCGGCCGGTAGCGGACCTCGACGGGATAGGTACGCCCGGACACCTCGATGATGGGGGCGTTGCCAAAGTGCTTGGAGAACCGTTGCGGGTCAATGGTGGCCGAGGTGATGATGACCTTGAGGTCCGGGCGCCGCGGCAGCAGCTGCTTGAGGTACCCCAGGATGAAGTCGATGTTGAGGCTGCGCTCGTGCGCCTCGTCGATGATGATCGTGTCGTAGCGGCGCAGGTCGCGGTCCCGCTGCATCTCGGCGAGCAGGATACCGTCGGTCATCACCTTGACCAGGGTGCTGGTGCTGGAGTGGTCGGCGAAACGCACCTGATAGCCCACGGTGGTCCCGAGCTCGGTCTTTAGCTCCTCGGCGATGCGCTCGGCCACCGATCTGGCCGCAATCCGGCGGGGCTGGGTGTGACCGATCAGGCCCTCGATGCCGCGGCCGAGCTCGAGACAGATCTTGGGGATCTGGGTGGTCTTGCCAGAGCCGGTCTCCCCCGCCACGATGACGACCTGGTGGCCCCGGATGGCTGCGGCGATGTCAGCGCGGCGGGCGGCCACGGGCAGGTCATCCGGGTAGGTGATGGTCGGCAAAGCGGCCAGACGACGCGCGATCCGGGCCGTGCGGGCCTGCGGCGACTCGCTCGGCCTGTGCTTGGACGGACGCCTTCTGGGGGTCCGGGCGCGCAAAGGCTGCGACACGCGCTCGGATGACATGACATTCAGGATATCCGCCCTTCAGACTGGACTCAGCGAAGGATCCTCGGTGCAGAGGTACTAAGGATCCTTCGCTCACCAATGTCGGCTTCTCCGAGGTCTTGCACGCGCTCACCCGGCTGGGCTGCCCAGGGGCAAGCACGCAGTTACCGAAATGGGGCTCTCCAAGACCAGTGCGCTCACCGAAGTGGGCTCTCGGAAGACCAGTGCGCTCACCGACCTGAGCACGGCGAAGGCCAGCGCAAGCGACCATGTGGCACATGACCTCCTCCGCCGAACACGTTCTTGAGGGCGGGAACGTCGCGGAGTCGGTCGTCCGGATCGGCTCCACCGTGCGCAAGCCGGCAACTGCTGCGACCCCGGCTGTCGAGGCGCTGCTGGACCACTTGGCTGACGTCGGCTTCTCAGGGGCGCCGCGTTCGCTCGGGCGCGACGATCAGGGGCGCCACATCCTGGATGTACATCCCCGGGGAGCTGGCCTGCGCGGCGTCAACCTTCATCCCCCTGTGTGCCAGGTCTGCGGACGACGCCAGGTCTGCGGACGACGCCAGGTCTGCGGACTGCCCGGTCAACAGCCAGCATCGGGTCGGCGTACTGCACCGGTCAACGGACGGCGGCACTTCAGCAGCGAGCGTTGACGGGCAAGCCCGGCGGCAGCGTCAGGCGGCCATCTGGTGGTGGTTGACGGGGTCCGTGGCGTACTGGCGTTGGTGGGGGTCTGTCCAGGTGCAGTGGCCGTCGGGGGGTCATGGTCAGGGTCCAGCCGGCCTGGTGTTTGACCCGGTGGTGGTGAGTGCACAGGCTGACCAGGTTCGAGATGGTGGTCGGCCCGCCCCGGGAGAACGGGATGATGTGGTCTGGTTCGCAGCGGGTCGCGCCCCGGGCGCAGCCGGGGAAGCGGCAGTGCCCGTCGCGGTACTGGATGAAGCGGCGCATCGGCGCGCTGGGCCGGTAGGTGTCGGTGCCGGTCTCGATCAGCACGCCGGTGCGCTCGTCGAGCAGGACCCGGGCGATCGTGGTGTCGAAGCGGTCCAGGATCCCGGCCACGACGTCGCC
>JBBRZQ010000061.1:0-24052 GCA_038236535.1 Actinomycetales bacterium | reverse complement strand
CCAGAAGCGTCACCTGACCAGAAGCGTCACCTGACCAGAAGCGTCAATTGACCAGAATCACCTGCCGGATCTGAGGCACTTCTTCGGATCAGGAACGACAAAGGGCGCCGGCCCCATGGGGTCGGCGCCCTTTGCGCTGGGCTGGTGCGGGCTGCGGTCAGCCGCGGGCCCGCAGCGAGTCTCGGATCTCGGTGAGCAGTGCAATCTCCTCACTCGGGGCCGCCGTCTCGGGCTCGCTACCCCTGGCGCGACGCTCGGCCAGCTTGTTCAGGGGCAGGACCACGACGAAGTAGATGGCAGCGGCCACGATGAGAAAGGTCACCAAGGCCGTGATGAACGCGCCCACCGGCACGCCGCCAGGCTGGATGCTGTTGAAGTTGGACTTTCCGAACATCTTGCCGATGAGCGACATCAGGACGTCGGTGAAGGCCTTGACCACGGCGCCGAACGCAGCGCCGATGACCACCGCGACGGCGAGGTCGATGACGTTCCCCCGCATCAGAAAATCCTTGAAGCCTTTGAGCACTGGCCAGTCCCTCCGGGTAGGTGTGACGACCAGCCAAAAGTAGCGGGCAGCCGACCGAAAGGCCACGATGTGGCGTCTGTCAGGTGGCAGGTGCCCTCAGCACGAGGCTGAAGGTGCCGTCGGACAAACCTGAGGGCTCGGCTGTCGCCAGCCGCAGGGCAGCCTCTCTGGTCACGGCCACGATCACCCCGCCGGGCGACCCGGGCTCTGCGCTGGCTGACCAGCGGCCGCTGCCGCCCGGCGCGGCGTCAACGGCCAGCACCGTGATGTCCGAGGCCACCAGCTTGCCCGCCAGGCTGATCAGGTCCACGTGGTCACCGGCTGTCGTCATGGCCGCCATGGCAGGGTCGGTCAGCCGGACGTGGGCCGCTACGAACCCGTCCGGGACACCGCCCAGCAAACCCGGACCCCGGACGCGGGCCTCGGTGACCGCCTCGCCGTGCGACATCCCCGCGCCCAGCGCCCGGCCGACCAGCGGCCCGGGATCGGCAACGGTGCCCGCCGGGCGCAGATCAGCCGGCCAGTCAGTGATCGCCAGGTCGCCCCGGGCCAGGACGTGACCGGCCATCAGGTCCTGGGCCACCACGACGACCGGGCCGCCCCGGGCAACCGGCTGCGGGAGAAAGGCGCTCACAGCCAGCCAGACGGCGCTGGCGACCAGGCCGGCGGCCAGCACTCTGCGAAGCCGGGTCCGCTGCCAGGCCGCTCGCCGGCCGGGACCCCTCAGTGCGGTCGGCACGAGACGCTGGAGGCGGCCGATGCCGCCAGTCGGCCCACCGCCTTCAGTCGGCCCACCGGGGCCATCGGCATCTCCCGGCCCGGCGGCCAGGCCGGTTCTCATACCGGCAGGATGATCGGCAGTCTCAGCCCGTCCAGGGACCGCCGGCAGGCACACCCGGCCGAGACATCATCCTCTGCGGCAGGCATGGCGCCGATGGCCGAGCGCAGGACCGCCTTCAGCCCGTCCAGGCTGCGGGCGAAGACCTTGAGCACCTCTTCATGGGTCACCGACTCACCACCCTCAACCCCGGCATCGTGGTCGGTGACCAGGGCGATCGTGGTGAAACACATCGCCAGCTCGCGGGCGATGGACGCCTCCGGCATGCCGGTCATGCCGACGACGGCCCAGCCGGCCTGCTGGTGCCAGAGGGACTCTGCGCGCGAGGAGAACCGCGGGCCGTTGATGACCACCATGGTGCCCCCGTCGACCATGGTTGTGCCGGCTGCCTGCCCGGCCGCCAGGACCGCCTTGCGGCCTCGCGGGCAGTACGGGTCGGCGAACCCGACGTGCACCACCGGCCCGATGCTGTCGTAGACCGTGTGGTCACGACCTGATCCGGTGCGGTCGACGACCTGGTCAGGAACGACGATGGTGCCCGGTCCGTGCTCGGGCTTCAACGAGCCGACGGCACACGGCGCCAGCACCTGCCTGACGCCGACCGAGCGCAGCGCCCACAGGTTGGCGCGGTAGTTGACCCGGTGCGGCGGGAAGCGGTGGCCCTGGCCGTGCCGGGCGAGGAAGGCGACCCGACGACCCTCGATCTCACCGATCACCACGTCGTCACTCGGCTCCCCGAAGGGCGTCTCGACCCTGACGTGCTCCGGGTCGGTCAGGAACGTGTAGAAGCCCGAGCCGCCGATGACGCCGATCTCGGCCCGCGCCGGGCCGGTGCCTGACAAGGGGCTGCTGGAGGTCTCTGTACTGGGTGTCATACCGCCGAGAATAGCCGGGAGGTCAGCGGCGGCCAGAACCCTGTCAAGGGTCTGTGGGTGGTGCGCCGGCCTGCCCGACGGCTGTGCAGAAGCGTCGGCCGGACAGCAGAATCAGGCTGCCGAGCCCTCGGACGTGACGGCCGACTTGGTCGCTGTCTTGGTCCCGGTGCTGCTCGGGGATGAGCCGGCGGGGGCCGACGAGGTCGAGCCGGACGAGTCGCTCGAAGCGGTCGTGCCGGAGGTGGAGTCCTTGCCTGAGTGGCTGCCCGAGTGCTTGCCAGAGCTGCGGCGGGAGTCGTTGCGCGAGTCCGTGCGATAGAAACCCGAGCCCTTGAAGACCACTCCGACCGCATTGAACAGCTTGCGCAGGCGGCCCTGGCACTGCGGGCACTCGGTCAGCGAGTCCTCGGTGAAAGACTGGACGATCTCAAAACGGTGGTCACATGCAGTACACGCATAGCCGTACGTCGGCACTGTTCCTCCGGTTGGCACTCTCAGGGTCTGACTGCCAAGTGTACGGCAAGCGCGCCCGGGCAGGCCTGGGGCGCACGGCTGCTTTCGGGCCCGCTGACCGGGTCGGCGGTGGGTAGCGCCGCTCAGCCGGGGTTCCAGCCGGCGAGTCGGCCCTGCTTGCTGACCTGGCGGACCCGGTTCTCGGCTGCCTTGCGCGTCTCCGCCGTCGCCACGATCAGCAGCTGGTCGCCGTGACGGAGCGCGGTCCGCGGTGACGGCACGAAGCCCTTGCCGCCGCGCACAATCAAGGTGACGTTGGCGCCGGCAGGCAGCCGCAGCTCGAAGACCTCGACGCCGTGCAGCCTGGAGGTGATCCCCACGCTCATCTGCAGGATCTCCGCGCCGATCTCCTCCAGGGGAGTGGACTCGACCTCAAGGTCGAGTGCCCGGTCGGTGTCGGTGACCCCCAGCCGGCGTGCCACCCAGGGCAGGGCCGGGCCCTGCACGAGGGTGAAGATCACGACCAGCACGAAGACCAGGTCGAACAGCGGCCGGGCCTTCGGAGTCCCGGTGGTCAGCGGCACGGTCGCCAGGACGATCGGCACGCCGCCGCGCAGCCCCGCCCACGACAGGAACGCCTGGTCGCGCCAGGGCACCCGGAAGGGGGTCAGCGACACGATCACCGACAGCGGCCTGGCCACCAGCAGCAGCGCCAGGCCGATGACGATGGCAGGGATGATCTGGGCCGGCAGCCGGGAGGGAGTGACCAGCAGGCCCAGCAGGACGAAGAGGCCGATCTGGGCCAGCCAGCCCAGTGCCTGGGCGAACCCGCGCACCGCAGCCCGGTGCGGAAGGCGCATGTTGCCAAGCACGAGCGCCGAGAGGTAGGCGGCCAGGAAGCCGCTCGCGTGCAACCGGGCCCCGGTCGCGTAGGCCAGGATCGTCAGTGCCACCACGCCGATCGAGAACAGGCCCGAGGACGAGCTGCCGATCCGGCGCATGAAGTGGCCCCCGGCATACCCGATCAGCAGTCCGACGGCGGCGCCGCCGGCGAGCTCGGCCGCAGCGATGAGCACCAGCTGCCACCAGATGGGGGAGCTGCCGGCGCCGGTGCCCGACTGGGCGGCCTGGCTGGCCAGGGCCACCACGACGATCACCACCGGGGCGTCGTTGAAACCAGCCTCGGCCTCCAGCAGGCCGGTGAGCCGTCGGGGGATCGGGACCCGGCGCAGGACCGAGAACACCGCCGCAGCGTCCGTGGAGGCCAGGATGGCGCCGACCAGCAGGGCAGTGGTGAAGGAGACGTCGAGCACCAGATGGGCAGCCAGCCCGACGATCACGACCGAGACGACCACCCCCAGGGTCGACAGCAGCGCGGCCGGCGCGACCGAGCTCCTGATGTCGTCCCAGGAGGTGGTCAGCCCGCCCTCGGCCAGGATCAGGACCAGTGCGCTGTACCCCAGGACCTGGGTCAGCTGCGCGTTGTCGAAGCGGATACCGCCGCCCGCTTCGCCGATCAGCACGCCGATGCCGAGGTAGAGCAGCAGCGAGGGGAGGCCGGAGCTCAGCGAAAGCCGTACTGCGGCCACCGCGGCCAGCAGCACAAGGGTCCCGACCAGCAGGGCCAGGTCGAGGTTGGACACCGTAAAAGCAGAGATGGAGTTGATGTGTCTTATTCTCGCAGGGTGTCTAGAACCAAACTGGTCCGCCGTATCTCGCTATCCGTCGTTGTTCTGGTCGTTGTTGCTCTCGTGGTTGCCACGGTTGTCAGCGTCAGCCTCGTTCGCCGGTCCTTCCCGCAGACCGCGGGCGACCTGGCGGTGTCGGGCCTGACCTCGAAGGTCACGGTGCTGCGGGACGACCGGGGGGTCCCGCAGATCTATGCGGACAACGCGCAGGACCTCTTCCGGGCGCAGGGCTTCGTGGCGGCCCAGGACCGGTTCTTCGAGATGGACCTGCGCCGGCACATCACGGCTGGCCGCCTCTCCGAGCTGGTCGGCAAGGACGGCCTGAAGACCGACCGGGTGATCCGGGCCATGGGCTGGCGTCAGGTGGCCGAGAAGGAGCTGCCCACCCTGGCGTCCTCGACCCGGCAGTACCTCCAGGCGTATGCGGACGGGGTCAACGCCTACATCACGAAGGCGGGCAGCCCGGACCAGATGGGCGTGGAGTACTCGGTCCTCGGACAGCAGTTCCCTGACTACCGGGTGGAGCCGTGGTCGCCGGCCGACTCACTGTCCTGGCTCAAGGCGATGGCCTGGGACCTTCGTGGCGACTACACCAACGAGCTGACCCGGGCCCGGCTCTCGGGCAGCATCACCCCGGCCAGGCTCGCCGAGATCTTCCCGCCCTACCCGACGGCGGCGCATAGCCCGATCCTGTCCTCGGCGGACTGGACCCCTGGTGCCTCCGGCTCGGCCCAGTCCGCGGCCTCTGCCCTCCAGAACTCCAACGGAGCCTCGGCGCGGGTCGCGCTGGGCGACAAGTCGGCTCGTGCCGTCTATGCCAAGGTGGCCACGGTGCTCAGCGAGCTCCCGGTGATGGTCGGGCGTGGTGACGGCATCGGGTCCAACTCCTGGGTGGTCGGCCCGGAGCGTTCCTCCACCGGAAAACCGTTGCTGGCCAACGATCCTCACCTCGGGGTGAGCATCCCCGGGGTCTGGTACCAAACTGGCCTGCACTGCCGGAGCGTCTCGGCGGCCTGCCCGTTCGACGTCGCCGGCTTCTCTTTCGCCGGTCTTCCCGGCATCGTGATCGGGCACAACCAGAGCGTCGCCTGGGGCTTCACCAACCTCGGACCGGACGTCAGCGACTTCTACCTCGAGAAGGTCCGGGGCAACTCCTACCTGCGGGGCGACAAGTACCTGCCGATGGAGGTGCACACCGAGACGATCAAGGTGGCCGGTGGCCCCGATGTGACCACGACGGTTCGTCACACCGGTCACGGACCGCTGCTCTCGGACGTGATCCCCGAGGTGGCCCAGGCCGGCAAGAGCGCCCTGGTCGAGGGCAAACCGCAGGATGCCAGCTACGACGTGTCGCTGGCCTGGACCGGCCTGATTCCCGGGCATACCGCAGATGCCATCTTCGCGCTGAATACCGCTCAGAACTTCACCCAGTTCCGGGCCGCCGCGAAGGACTTCGCGGTCCCGGCGCAGAACCTGCTGTACGCCGACACCGCGGGCCACATCGGCTACCAGGCGCCCGGCCAGGTGCCGATCCGCGCCTCCTCGACCAGGGGGTCGCCGCCGGGGTACTGGCCCGCGCCCGGCTGGGACCGGAAGTACGACTGGAAGGGCTACGTCCCGTTCTCCACGATGCCGACGGCCTATGACCCTCCCGAGGGGTTCATCGTTGCCGCAAACCAGGCCGTCACGGCCAGCAAGACCCCCTTCCTGACCACTGAGTGGGACTACGGCTTCCGCAGCGAGCGCATCCGCGCCCTGATCACGGCGACCCCCAAGGTCACCCCGGCGCGGATGGCCCAGATCCAGGGCGACACCTACAACGGGTTCGCGCCCGTGCTGGTCAAGTCGCTGCTGGCGGTCAGTCTCGACCACGACAAGTTTGCCGAGGATAGCCAGGAGCTGCTGCGCACCTGGAACTTCACCCAGCCGAGCGGCAAGTCGTCCTCATCGGCGGCCGCGGCGTACTACAACGCGGTCTGGCGCAACGTCCTTCGGCTGACCTTCGACGACGAGCTCGGCGACATGAAGGCCGACGGCGGCTCGCAGTGGATGCAGGCTCTTTCCGGGTTGCTGTCCAAGCCGCGTGACTCCTGGTGGGACAACAAGCTGACCCCCGGGGTGATCGAGAGCCGCGACGAGATCCTGCGTCAGGCCATGGTCGCCGCCCGGATGGAGCTGACCACCAAGCTCGGCAAGACCCCGGTCACCTGGCAGTGGGGCCGGTTGCACCAGCTCACCCTCGAGCACCCGGTCCTGGGCGGGGACTCGGTGCCGGGGCCGGTGCGCTCGGTGTTCAACCGGGGCCCGTGGCAGATGCCCGGCGGTTCGTCGATCGTCAACGCCAATGGCTGGGACGCGAGCAAGGGCTACGACGTCAACTGGGCCCCGTCGATGAGGATGGTCGTCAACCTCGGCGATCTGGATGCCTCGCGCTGGGTGAACCAGACCGGCAGCTCCGGCCACCCGTACGACCCGCACTATGTCGACCAGACGGATGCGTGGGTCAGGAACGAGACCTTCCCCTGGCCTTTCTCCAAGAATGCGGTTCGCGCCGCGGGCGGTGACGAGCTGATCCTGAGTCCGGACGCGTCAGGCAACTGACCCGGGGGGCGGGATCGGCGAATAGCCGCCCGGGGTGATCACGCCCTGCACGCTCACGTCATGAGCGTCCTGCGGCAGCCTCGGCCCGCCATACTCCTCGTTGTTGACGATCGCGACGATGACCGCCTCCGGGCTTCGGCGCGCCAGTGCCCGGTCGTAGCAGCCGCCGCCCTGCCCCAGCCGGGTGCCGTGGTGGTCCACCGCGAGTGCCGGCGTCAGGATCAGCTGGGCGCCGGCGATCCCGTCCAGACCCAGCCGCGGGCCCTCGCTGCCGTCGGCGTACAGCTCGCGCCACTCCAGATCCAGGTCGGGGAGGGTCTCCGGCACGATCACTCGCGTCCGCCGGGCCTGCAGCACGGTGGCCAGGGCCTGGGTGGGGGGTTCGTGGGGCAGTGAGCGATAGATCGCCACACACCACGGCCTGTGGTATCGCGGGTGCTCACCGGCGGGGGTGACGGGCGCCGAGATGGTGTCCAGGAGCGCGGTGGCCGCGGCCGCGATCGCGTCGCCGTCGGTGCCTCGATCACGTTGCGGGAGAAGCGATCGGCGCCGGGCCCGGAGCTCGCGCCGAAGTGCCTGCTTGGTCTGGGTGGCGGTGGGTTCAGCCTCGGGGCTCATCACGGAATTGTGCACCCTCACGTCCCGTCGCGTCAGCATCCACCCCCGGCGCGACGCCCCGTCTGAGTCCTCGTGCGGTGGCCCGGCCCACCCGGGAGCCGGCGCCGACTAATGTCGGGGCCATGACTCTGAGCGAGCAGCCCGCCTCATCCGCGCCGAACCTCGGCACCGTCACCAAGGCCGTTATTCCCGCAGCCGGGCTGGGCACCCGCTTCCTGCCGGCGACCAAGGCGACCCCCAAGGAGATGCTGCCGGTGGTCGACAAGCCGGCCATCCAGTACGTCGTCGAGGAGGCCACCCGGGCCGGGCTGCGAGACGTCCTGATGGTGACCGGGCGCAACAAGGCCGCGCTCGAGGACCATTTCGACCGCCACTGGGAGCTGGAACGCGCACTGGAGGCCAAGGGCGACCAGGTGCGGCTGGCCAGGGTGCGCAAGTCCTCCGACCTCGGCAACATCCACTATGTGCGGCAGGGTGAGCCGCTGGGGCTGGGCCACGCGGTGCTGTGCGCGGCCGACCACGTCGGCAACCACCCCTTCGCGGTGCTCCTGGGCGACGACCTGATCGATGACCGCGACCACCTGCTGGAGGCGATGATCGCGGTGCGGGAGGCCAAGGGCGGCAGCGTGATCGCGCTGATGGAGGTGCCCCACGAGAACGTTCAGATGTATGGCTGCGCCGCCATCGACCCCGACTCTGCGGCCGAGGCCGACGGGTCCGTCGTGCGGGTCACCGGACTGGTCGAGAAGCCGGATCCCGCCGACGCCCCGAGCAACCTGGCCGTCATCGGCCGGTACATCCTGGACCCATCGATCTTCGAGATCCTGGCCAGTACCAAGCCCGGCCGGGGCAACGAGATCCAGCTGACCGACGCCCTGCAGGAGTGTGCCGCGTCCACGGCCCCCGGCGGCGGCGTCCATGGCGTGATCTTCCGCGGCCGCCGCTACGACACCGGCGACCGGCTGGACTATCTCAAGGCCGTGGTCCGGCTGGCTGTGGAGCACCGGGAGCTTGGCGCGGACTTCTCCGGGTGGCTCACCGGTTTCGTGGCCGACAGGGACGCTGCCGCCAGCAAAGTCGCCGCGCAGTGATCTCCGTCCAGGAGCACCTCTCGCGTATCGTCGACACGGTGCAGCGTCTGCCGCCGATCGTTCTCGACCTGCTCGAGGCGCAGGGCTGCGTTCTGGCCCAGGACGTCACCAGCGAGGTCTGCCTGCCTGGCTTCCGGAACTCCGCCATGGACGGTTATGCCGTGTATGCCACCGATCTGGTGCCGGCCGGCCCGCAGAAACCGGTCACCCTGCCGGTGGTCGCTGACATCGCCGCCGGCAGCACCCGGGCGCTCAGCCTCTCGCCCGGTGAGTGCATGCGGATCATGACCGGCGCCCCGATGCCGGACGGCGCCGACGCCGTGGTCCCGGTCGAGCACACCGATGGAGGGGTGACCAGCGTCGTCGTCTCAGCGCCAGCGCCGGTCGGCCAGCACGTGCGCCGGGCCGGCGAGGACGTCTCGGCCGGTGACCTGGTGCTGACCGAGGGCACCCGTCTCGAGCCCCGGCACATCGCCCTGCTGGCCGCGGTCGGGATCGGCCGGGTCAGGGTGACCCGCAGACCCCGGGTGGCGGTCATCTCGACCGGCGACGAGCTCATCGAGGCGGGCACGCTGCCCGGGTTCGGCCAGGTCGTGGACAGCAACGGCCTGATGCTGACCGCGGCCGTGCGGGCCCTGGACTGCCTGCCCTTCCGGGTCGGCTGCGTGCGGGATGACGCGGCGACCTTCCGGTCCGCGATCGAGGCCCAGCTTCCGGGTGCCGATGCGGTGATCACCACCGGGGGAGTCAGCATGGGCGCCTACGACACCGTGAAGGAAGTGCTCTCCGCGGTCGGCACGATGCGCTTCGACCAGGTGGCGATGCAGCCCGGCAAGCCGCAGGGCTTCGGCGTCCTCGGTGAGGGCGAGGTCCCGGTCTTCACCCTGCCGGGCAACCCGGTCAGCGCAATGGTCTCGTTCGAGGTGTTCGTCGCGCCGGCGCTGCGCCTGATGGCGGGTCGCCCGCAACAGGAGAGCGCCGAGATCACGGCGGTGGCCGCCGATGACTGGCACGCGCCCGAAGGCAAGACGCAGTATGCCAGGGTCGTGCTGACCCGCAATGGTTCCGGGCAGCCGTCCGGTCATACCGCGGTCATCGCGGGCCTTCAGGGCTCGCACGCGCTGGGCTCCCTCGGGAGCGCGAACGCACTGGCCGTCATACCGGCTGAGGTCACCTCGGTACGGGTCGGCGACCTGGTGAGCTGTCACCCGCTAGGGCCGGTCCTGGAGGCATCATGACCGATCGGCCTGACGTCGGGCTCAGCCATCTGCGCGCGGACGGGTCGGCGCACATGGTCGACGTGTCTGCCAAGGACGTGACGGTCCGTTCGGCGAGCGCCGCCGGGAGGGTCCTGCTGTCGGCCCGGGCCGTGTCAGCCCTGCGCGGGGGGACCGTCCCGAAGGGCGATGCGCTCTCGGTCGCCCGGATAGCCGGGATACAGGCGGCAAAGCGAACCCCCGACCTGATCCCGCTGGCCCATCCGATCGGGGTGCACGCCGTCGAGGTCGACCTGGTGGTCGTTGACGAGGGGGTCGAGCTGAGCGCGACAGTGCGTACGGCTGACCGGACCGGCGTGGAGATGGAGGCCCTGACCGCGGTGGCGGTGGGGGCCCTGGCACTGATCGACATGGTCAAGGCGGTGGACCGGCATGCCAGGATCACCGACGTGAGGGTGACCGCCAAGTCTGGTGGCCGGTCAGGGAACTGGGTGGAGTCATGACTGAGCTTGGCACTGCAGTGGTGATCACCTGCTCGACCCGGGCGGCTGCCGGGGTCTATCCGGACCGTTCGGGTCCGATCATCGTCGACGCCCTGCGTGGCTGGGGTTTCGAGGTGGGCAAGGCGGTCGTGATCGCCGACGGTCCGGGGGTTGAGGCGGCGCTTCGCACGGCTGTCTCCGGCGACGCAGTGGTGGTGCTGACCACAGGCGGCACCGGCCTGACGCCCACCGACGGCACCCCGGAGGCCACCGCGCGAGTGATCGACCGTCCGGTGCCAGGGATCGCCGAGGCCATCCGGGCGGCCGGCGTGGACGCGGGCATCTCGTCGGCCATGTTGTCGCGTGGCATCAGCGGCGTGGCCGGGCGAACCCTGATCGTCAACCTGCCAGGGTCGATGGGAGGCGTGGCCAACGGTCTTGCGGTGCTCGAGACCGTCATCTCGCATGCGCTGACCCAGATCCAGGGCGGTGACCATTGAGTGGCGGGCTGTGGCCGGTCACTCTCACCGCCCGACGGGTCGGCGGTGAACCTGTCATCCTGCGGCCCCTGCGTGGCCGGGACCGGCACCAGTGGGAGGAGCTGCGGGCTGAGAATATCGAGTGGCTCCGGCCGTGGGAGGCTACCTCGCCCGAGCCGGTCGCCGGCGGTATGGCCTTCCGGACGCTGGTCCGGCACTTCGACCGCGAGGCCTCGGACGGTCGCCTGCAGCCCTTCGTCATCGAGACCCAGGGTCGCCTGGTCGGCCAGATGCACCTGTTCGGCATCGCCTGGGGCTCCCTGCGGTCGGCCAGTGCCGGATATTGGGTGGCCGAGTCCTGTGCCGGACAGGGGATCGTGCCCTCCGCGCTCGCGGCAGCCTGCGACCACGCCTTCCTCGTGCTGGGGCTGCACCGGGTCGAGGTCAACATCCGGCCGGAGAACACGGCCAGCCTGCGGGTCGTCGAGAAGCTGGGGTTCCGTGAGGAGGGACTGAGGCGTCGCTACCTGCATATCGACGGACAGTGGAGGGACCATCGATCCTTTGCCCTGACCAGCGAAGACCTGAGCAGTTCACCCCTTGTGGAGACCTGGAACCGCTCTCAGGAATCCTGACCTGCCTGGTCCGAAATCGTGACATAGCGAACAACGGCCTGTGACATCAGCGACACACCGGGGCAGGTCCGAGGCAAGGGCGGCGGACGCCCCTAACGTAGGTTTGTGCAGCCCAGCAGCCTGATCTTCCTCATCCTCATCGGCATTTGGGCTGCCTACCTGCTCCAGCACTGGGTTCGCCGCCGGGAACACCTCGCCACTGCCCGTTCTGTGGACCGGTTTTCGGCCGCCATGCGCGTCCTGGAACGCCGCGCGCCGCTGACCGACGTCGACTTTTCGACACCCCGCCCGCGGTCCTATGCCCTCAGCCCCACACGTCCCTCTCGACCGGAGGCTGTCGTGAAGCGTGCCCACTCCCCGAGAACAACTGTCCCGGACCGGTCCGCCATGGCGGCGACCGGCGCGTCCGTGCGACCGACCCGGACCTTCCGGATCCTGGCCGGCATGTCGGCCCGGCGCCTTCGCGGCCTGACACTGCTGGTCTCGCTGTCGCTCGCTCTGGCCGTCCTGCCGATGGCGGCGTTCTCGCTGCTGCCCTGGTGGAGCGTCCTGGTCGTTGTCGCGGCCCTGGCGGTCGACGTTGGATGGTTGCGGCACGTGGCCGTCGCGGGACGCGTGGCGGGCCGGGCTCGGGCGCGTGAGGCGGTCGCCGGGCAGGCGCGTCCAAAGGCGCGGCACAGCGACTACTTCCAGTCCGGTTCCGAGCCGTTGTTCGAGTCCGAGTCGGATTCTGAGTATGGGTACGACGACGACGACGAAGACGACGAAGACGACGACGAAGATCCCGAAGACGTCGACGAGGTCTTTGGCACGGTCGAGCCGGCTGAGGTCACCCAGCGGCTCGAGCCGTTCGTCGAGGTGGACCCGTCTGGCTGGGCCCCCGTCCCGGTGCCGCCCCCCACGTACACGCTGAAGGCCAGGGCGGCCGACCCGGAGCCCGTGAGGGTCGAGGCCCAGGAGCTCACCGGTGCCGAGACCTGGAGCCTCGACGGACTGGTCTACGACTGCGACCTGGACGACCTCGTGCAACGCCGCAGCGCGACAGGCGCCTGAGCTGAGCTGCTCTGCCTGGGCGCTAAGTCCTGCCTGACGGGCCTTCTGGGTTGCTCCCGTTTCTGACTGGGCGTGTCGCGGTGTTATCGTTTCGTCCGCACCATGGGGCTGTGGCGCAGCTGGTAGCGCACCTCGTTCGCAACGAGGGGGTCAGGGGTTCGAGTCCCCTCAGCTCCACTGATAGATCGCATAACCGCTGCTCAGAGGCGCTCTCCCGATCCAGGAAGAGGCCTTTCTGACGACGGGGGAGAAGTACAGCAGCAAAGTACAGCAGTTGCTCACTCGAATGGGTGCCGTCAAGGCCTGACCACGCCCGCGGGAGTGCACCGATTCGTGCTCAGACGCGGCGGAGTGATCGCCATGCCCGAAGCGTGCAAATAGGGGTCAATCTGACGTGCTCCCTTCCGCCGGGGTCGGCAACCTCATCGCGGCGCCCTTGCAGGGGCGATGCCGGCGGCGCGGCGCCACGGTGTTTCTGAACACGGCCACCCTTCGACACCCTCTTTCTGGCGGCCCCGATTGCCTTCAAGGGCCGACTGGTCCAGTATGCCGGTCGCATCCTGCGAGCCCACCCGGGCAAGATCACCGCCGAGGTCCATGACTACTACGACATCGCCACCGGCGTACTCGCATCCTCCCTCGCCAAGCGCGCGCCCGGATACACCAGCTTGGGCTTCCCCGACCCCCGCCGATGACGCAGCGCCATCGAACGCCACCGGAGCAACCATGCTTTCAAGCGCATGGATTCGTGCTCAGTCAGCCGAAGTGACCGCCATGCTGGGACGAAAAGTTCGAGGGCTGGACTGCCGTCCGCGATTGTCGGTCCCACCGTTGAAGCCCGACTCCTCAGTTGATGCGCCGCACGAATTCGATCAACGGAGTGAAGTCGAGACTGTTGTCTGCGTGGCGCAGGGCCGTGAGGTAGTCGTTTCGAAGGTTGGTGTGGGAGGTGACTTCGGTGCCTCCCCAGGTGAATGGTTCGATGTGCAGGTCGGCGACGAGTAGATCGGTGGCCAGGCGTGCGTGTCTGCCGTTGCCGTTGCGGAAGGGGTGGATAAGCACCAGTCGGTGGTGAAAGCGCACCGCGAGCTCGTCTGCCGGGTAAGCGAGATGCCTGCCATCGCCGATCTGGGCGATGGTGTCCTGGCAGAGAGCGTGTACTGCGACGGGGATCTGGTGCGGGTCGATTCCGATGTTGGTCTCGCGCTGGCGCAGGTGGCCTGCCCACGCCCAGACGTCACCGAACATCGCCTGATGCAGGCCTTTGAGGCCGGTATCGAGCAGGTACCAGAACGGCGGTCGCCGGGCACGCGAGGCCCACAGGCGTCCGCGCAGGATGTCTTCTGCCTCGGCCTGGTTCAGCTCGGCCTGGGCAGAGACCCAGGAGGGCTTGAGCCCTTCCAGGTCTTCTGCGGTCAGTGGGGTGGCCCCGTCCGGCCGACCAGCGAAGCGGTTGGGTGCGCACCTGCGTTACAGCGTGTCCGCAGCACTGGGGGTCACCTGTCGTGTCGCGTACTATCGGCCGGGCGTCCTCCGGCCTATTCAGGTCCACGAATCATCCGTGCGATCTCTTCGGCGGGCAGTTTCGGTATGCGGTTCTCGTCGCAGAGGCCGTTGGCCTCCTGCATCGTGTCGGTGAGCTGGGTATAGCAGAAACCGGCGAGGAAGCCGCTACTCTTCACGGCCTCGATCAACGCTGCGAGGTGTTCCTGAAACTGCGGTGCCGTCCGGACGCGTGAGTAGCCCCAGGCGTCGACGCCCGCATCCTGTTCGCTGAACTGGACACCACCGAACTCGGTCAGCATCACTGGTTGTCCGCGGTCGGGTTCATCCGAGAGCCTCATCCGCCGGCCGGCCGGGCCCATCCCAGCGAACAGCCGTTCCTTTGCGCCGGCATCTGCGTAACGCGCCCGTATCGTCGGTGCCGATGACTCGTAATCGTGAACCGACCAGATATCTGATTCCAGGTGCTCCCAGCCGTCGTTGGAGACAACGGGACGTGACCGGTCCAGGGTCTTGGTCAGGTGAAAGAGCGTGCGGGCATAGTCACGCATTGCCGGGTTGTGGGCGATGTGCTGGACACCCCAGCTCTCATTCAGAGGTACCCAGGTGACGATGCACGGATGCGAGAGGTCGCGGCTGATCATCGCGGTCCACTCGGCAATCATCCGGTTCACCGCTGTTGGCGTGAACGCGAACGCGCTAGGGGCCTCGCCCCAGACGAGTAGCCCGAGTTTGTCCGCCCAGAACAGGAACCGGGGGTCCTCGATCTTCTGGTGAACCCGTGCGGCATTGAAGCCGAGGTCCTTGATCAGCTGTGCCTCGCGGCGGAGGGCGCCGGCCGAGGGACTGGCCAGGTGGGACTGCGGCCAGTAACCCTGGCTCAGCACCGACCGGACGTAGTAGGGCCGGTCATTCAGGAGGAAGGCGCCCCTGTCGACGGCAGCCGAGCGGAGCCCCAGGTATGAGTGGACGGTGTCCCGGCCCTGGGCAGAGCCCTCAAGGGGCTCGAACACCACGGTGGCATCCAGCAGTCGAGGGTTTTCGGGTGACCACAGCAGCTCTTCGTAGGCCTGGCCGTTGCGCTGACCAGGTAGCTGGATGACAACTTCGAGCCGCTCCTTCTGGGCCGGGATCACCATCGTGGCCAGCCGATCGCCTCGGTACGACAGTGAGATCCGGAGCGAGGCATCCTTCGGAGGCCGGGAGCTGAGGCGAACTGCTACGCGCACACAGGAGGCCGGTAGGTCCGGCACCCAGTGAACCGAATCGATCGAGATGCCGGTAACCGCTTCCAGCCAGACGGGCTGCCAGATACCGGTAGTCCGGTGGTACCAGATCGAGTGCGGATCGGCCTGCCAGTCCTGCTTTCCGCGCGGTTTCGAGACATCCAGAGGGTCATCCTCGGCGCGGACGACGAGTGACTGGTTGGCAAGATCCGGATCCAGGGCGTACGTCACATCGAAGCTGAACGGTGTGTGCCCACCCTCGTGGCCCCCCAGGAATATGCCATTGAGCCAGACCTTGCAGCGGTAGTCGACGGCACCGAAATGCAGCATCATCCGGTCACCGATCGCACGGGGACCGGCCGAATCTAGATCGCTAGCGGTCAGCTCACGGTGATACCAGGCGATGGTGTGGTGTGAGGTGTCATGGATCCCCGAGGCGGGCGACTCCGGGGGGAACGGCACGATGATGGTGCTGCCGAATTGAGGTGCATGCTGCCAGCGGGCGGCGAGTCCTTCGTCCTCGTCGTCGAAGCAGAACGTCCACGCTCCGCAGAGGTCTGCCCAGGCTGTCCGCATCAACTGTGGACGTGGATACGAGCCATCCTGAGTGCTGGCACGCAGTTCCAGGGTCGCTGCACTCACCTCAAGGAAGTCTTTGCTGACAAGATCCGTGATCATTCGTACAGTGTGCCTCAGCCTTACAGCGCTGTAAAACGGACCGTCCTTAGCCGGAGCCGGCAGTTAGCTGTCGGCGGGCTGTCTTGACGCGTTTGGTGTCAGCCGTGGGCCGGCGCGCTCTCCCGGACGATGAGGGAGAAGTCCACCAGGCGATGGCGGCCCAGCCCGTCAAATCCAGCGATTCGTTCCTGAAGCATGTCCAGCGCCGCCTCTGCGAGGGCAGGGGTGTCCGGGGAGATCGTCGTCAGGCTCGGATAGGTGAACGATGCCATCGAGATGTTGTCCCACCCGGTAACGGCGACGTCTCCTGGCACGGTAAGACCGCGTTCGTGCAGCGCACGCAACGCCCCGATGGCAGCCAGATCGTCGCGGCAGACGAGCCCGTCGAACGTCGCACCGCGGTCGAGCGCTGCGCCCACGGCTCGGGCGGCGTCGCGCGAAGAGATGGCCTCGCTCGGGAAGAGGAGCGACATGTCGAGCCGCAGGCCGGCCCGCTCAAGCGCATCCTGGTAGCCCGTCAGACGTTGGCGTGAGGTGGCTGACGGGCCGTGCTCCTCGTGGCCGACGAAGGCGATTCGCGTTCTTCCCAGGCCGATGAGATGACGCGTCGCTTCGCTGGCCGCCGCCGTGTTGTCGATCATGACATGGTCGACGCTCACCGGCGCGGCACCTTCACCCAGAAGGACGAGGGGGACATCCCCGCGGTGCTGTGCGATCTCGGACCAGGACATCACTGAAGGCTGGAAGATGACGCCGTCGACGAGGCCGGCTTCGCTGCTCGCCACGACAGCGCGCTCGCCCTCCAGAGTCCCATCGGTCTGCTCGAGGAGGAGTCGGTAACCTCGCCGTTCGGCCGCTGAGCTGACCATCCGGGCGAGCTCGGAAAAGTACGGGAGACTGACATCCGAGAAGGCCAGGGCCAGAAGTCCCGTCTTCCCGGTCGCGAGCCGACGCCCGAGCGCATTGGGGCGGTAGCCGAGCTCGTCGATGACCTTTTGGACCCGTTCGCGCATCGGGGCGCTGACGTGGGGGTAGTTGTGCACGACGTTGGACACGGTCTTCATCGAGACCCCGGCCACACGGGCGACGTCCTGGAGCCGAACCTTGCCCATCGTCTCGATCCTCACCTGGTCCACACTGGGGTTGTCTGGCTGCCCAGACACCCCGACTCTAGCCGAGGCAGCGGCTGCGCGAACTGTTTTGACAAGGCACTTACAGCGCTGTAAATTGCGGGCAAGCTCAAAGGTGAAGTGACTCCTGGTGGGTGCGGCATCGCGGGCTGAGACGACCTCCGTCGCAATGTCCGGGCGATCACGCTCAAAGGAGAGCTCAATGCATACAAGACTCGATCGGCGCGCCCTCGCGGCGATGCTTGCCGTGGGAATGGGAGCCACACTCGTGGCCTGCGGTGGTAGCACTGGAAGTGCCAGCGGTGGTGCAGCCGCGGTGACAGGCGGCGAGTACACCGGTCCAGCCGTCACGATCAGCTTCTGGAACGGGTGGACCGGTGGCGCTGCGCCGGTTCTCGTGCCGAAGCTCATCAAGAAGTTCAACGACTCCCACAAGAACATCATCGTCAAAGACGTGCCGATGCAGTGGGGCGACATCTCCAGCAAGATGCCCTTGGCAGTGAAGGCAGGCAAAGGCCCTGACGTCTCAGTGGCACACGGCGACGACCTCGCGACCTACGCGGCACAGGGTCTGGTGCTCAAGAGCGACCAGATCGTCAAGTCCCTCGGTTACAGCGCGACCGATTTCCCCAAAGGCGTCTTCGATGCGGGCCACTATAACGACGCCCAGTACGCCATCCCGTGGAGCGTGACGCCGCTCGGGCTGTACGCCAACAAGTCGGTGCTGACCGCGGCCGGGCTTGACCCCGCAGCCTTGCCCACCGACCAGGCCGGCTATCTCAAGGCACTGGACAAGCTCAAGTCGTCCGGGGTTCAGGGCGAGTGGGTCGATGGTTACGTCTTCACCGGGACTTTCGAGTTCGAGTCGCTGCTCTGGCAGTTCGGGGGCTCCCCGTACAACGCTGACGTCTCAGCGGCGACCTTCAACTCCGACGCCGGGGTGAAAGCCCTGACCTGGATGACTGATCTCCAGAAGAACGGGCACAGCCCGGCAAAAGTGGCTCAGGACGGCAACTGGAACGCACTGGTCCGGGGCAAGACAGCCTTCAACTGGAATGGCGTCTGGCAGACGACCAATAGTGCGCTCACCACCGTCAAGTGGGTTGCCGCACCCGTTCCGCAGATCGGCACTCAGAAGGCCGTCTGGTCCAGCTCGACCCACTGGATCTTCATGAACAACAAGGCCCAGGAAAAGAACAAGACGGCAGCCGCAGCATCGTTCGTGAAATGGATGAACGACAACTCGGCCGGCTGGGCCGCCACCGGCGAGCTGCCGGCCGCGAACACGGTTCGCAACGACAAGGCACTGCTGACCAACTACCCCAACCTGAAGCCATTCCTTGACGAGCTGCCCTACGCCCACTACGAGACGATCTCGCCCGGTATCAACGCGGCCAACGCCACCATCACGGTAGCGATCAACGAAGCCATCCTGGGGAAGAAAACTCCCAAACAGGCCCTGGATGACGCGGTCGCTCAGGCCAACCAGATCCTGAAGCAAAACAAGAGCCAGTACGGTGGCAAGTAGCACTCTGACACCCGTCGTCCCCCGGGGCTCGCGCCCCGGGGGCGCAGGGTTTCATCGGAAGAACCGCACCGCCTACCTCTTCCTTGCGCCCTTCCTCACGCTCTTCTGCGTGTTCGTGCTGGCGCCGGCTGTCTACGGGCTGTGGATCAGCTTCCACACCTGGAACCCGCTGATGCCGAACCAGCCATTCGTCGGCCTCGAGAACTATGTCCAGCTCGTCACTCCCGGATCGCTGACCTCCGCTGACTTCTGGGACAGCATGCGGAGCACCGCCATCTTCACGGTGGCCAGCGTGCCGTTCCTCCTGGCCATTCCGCTGCTGATCGCGGTGCTGCTGAATCAGAAGATCCGCGGCGGCACGGCCTTCCGGGCCATCTTCTTTGCCCCATACGTGCTTGGCGTCGCCGTGATCGGCGTGATCTGGAAGTACCTGCTTGATCCGCAGATGGGTGTTGTCAACAATGTGCTCGGCCTGCTTGGTCTTCCCTCCGACACTGCCTGGACCGTTGACGAACCCTGGGTGTGGATCTCCCTGGTGGGGGTGACCGTCTGGTGGACGCTGGGCTTCAACACAGTGATCCTGCTCGCCGGCCTCAAAGGCATCAATGCCGAGCTCTACGATGCCGCAGCGGTTGACGGCGCCGGGCCAGTCCGGACGTTCGTGAGCGTGACCCTGCCAGGGCTGCGTCCGGTAATGACCTTCGTGACCACGGTGACAATTCTGGCGTCGGCCAACATGTTCGGCCAGTCCTACCTGATCACCAAAGGCGGGCCTGGCCACTCGACCAGAACCGCGATCATGTACATCGCTGACCAGGGACTGTCGCAGAACCAGATGGGCGCGGCATCCGCGATGAGCTACGTGTTGTTCGCCTTTCTCGCTGTCGTCAGCGTGATCAACTTCCGCCTTCAGCGCGACAAGGCCGAGTAGGAGCCCCATGTCAACGACAGTCACCGGCACGACCGGGCCAATATCGTCGTCGGACCCCGAGCCTGAACGCAGGGACCCCGAGCGACGGGCTCCTGCCACGACCTCACGTCGCAGACGTCCGGGCCGGATTGGCATCTACGTGGTGCTCATCCTGACGTCGCTCGTCATCGTCGTTCCCCTGGTCTGGATCTTTCTGACCTCCTTCAAGACGGACTTCGACGCGATCAACAATCCGGCATCCCCGTGGCCGAAGCCGTTCGTGTTCGACGCCTATAAGACGCTCTCAAGTGGCCAGCAGCCAATCTTCCGGTGGTTCCTCAACAGCCTGGCTGCGGCGTGTCTGCAGACCGTCATCATCCTGGTGACGGCATCGATGGGGGCCTATGCCCTGGCCCGGATGCAGTTCCGCGGCAAGCGACTCGTCTTCGGCGCCATCGTGACCACCCTGCTGGTCCCGCCGGTGATCTTCCTCATCCCCAACTACCTGATCGTGCAGAACCTTGGCTGGCTCGACACCCTGTGGGCAGTATCAGTGCCAGGGGCTGCGGGGGCCTTCGGCATCTTCTTCCTGCGTCAGTTCTTCGTCGGCATCCCCCCCGAGATCGAAGAGGCCGCGCGCATTGACGGCGCCGGCGACATCCGCATCTTCCTCCAGATCTTGCTGCCGCTATCCCGCCCCGCGATTGCCACGCTTGCCGTGCTGAGCTTCCTGGCCAACTGGAACGACTTCCTGTGGCCGGTGTACGTACTGCTGAGCCCGGAGAAGCTCACGCTCCAGCCAGGACTGTCAGTGCTGCAGGGTGCCTATTCGACACATTTCGGCATCGTCATGGCCGGTGCCGTGATCGCCTCCATCCCGGTGCTGATCATCTTCACCCTGGCCCAGCGGCAGATTGTCGAAAGCGTGGCAAGCTCGGGCGTCAAGGGCTAGACGGTGAGTCATGGGCGAGCCTTCGTTGTCGCAGTCAACGTGGCCTTGAGCGCGGCCATGGTCCTCACCGGATGCGCCGCCGCAACCTCACCTGGTGCCACCGGCGATCCTGTCCAGGAAGATACAGTCGTCCCAGCAGCCTTCGCCATCGACCAGGATTTCCCAGACCCTGACGTGTTGCGGGTCGGCACGTCCTACTACGCCTATGCCACCAACACGGCGGCTGCGAACGTGCAGTTCGCGACGTCGCACGACTTCAGGAAATGGACTGTCTCCGACGTCGATGCGCTGCCTCGACTACCCCCGTGGGCGCTGCCGGGCAAGACCTGGGCTCCGGACGTGTCCGAGCTCTCGCCGGGCCGGTACCTGATGTACTTCGTCGCCGCGAATGCCCAACGATCCCTCCAGTGCATCGGGGTGGCAACCGCGACATCACCTGAGGGCCCTTTTGCTCCGGTCGGTGAGGAGGCGCTGCTCTGCCCGCCGGATGAGGGCGGCGCCATCGACCCCAGTACCTTCACGGACACCGACGGCACCCGCTACCTGGTCTGGAAGAACGACGGCAACTGCTGCGGGCTCGACACCTGGCTGCAGATGGCCCCGCTCTCCAAGGACGGGCTGACGCTGGCCGGCACGGCGACGAAGCTGATCAAGCAGGGTGCTCCCTGGGAGGGGGCTCTCATCGAGGCACCGGTTCTTGTCAGGCACGGCTCGAAGTACGTCCTGTTCTATTCGGCAAACGACTACGGTGGCGCCTCCTATGCCATCGGCTACGCAACGGCTTCGACGGTCACCGGGCCCTACACCAAGCACGGCACAGCTCTGTTCAGCACAGCCTCCTCCCACGGGCGCTATCTCGGTCCCGGCGGCCAAGACTTCGCCTCGGTGCCTGACGGTGGCGACCAGCTTGTCTTCCACTCCTGGGACGCGGCCGTCGTATACCGGGGGATGAGTGTCCTGCCCCTTGAGTGGAAGAACGACGAGCCAGTTGTCGCGCCGTAGAACCGCCCTCTTGGTCATCGTCACTTTCCGGTCGAGGATCGAACCTATGACCCGGCAGAAAGCAAGAGAACAAGTGCGTTGACGTGACGAATGAGTCGGGCCTCTTGAGGAAGCGGCTCAGGGAAGCGTCGGGATTGCAGCAGGGCACGGTTGGGCTGCCTGGGGCTGTTGAGTGAGCCCGGGCCGTCGGTTGGTGAGCCAGGCGGTGGTAGGACTAGGCATCCTTAGAGCCGGTGGTCACTGTCAGCCAACCTGTGCCCTGCCTGACGACCGCTTTCCGCGCGGTTCGCTTGTGCGTTCGCCCCCGAAAGAGGAAGTGAAAAGACTGAGACGCCCAGGCCGGTCCGTACGAGGTTCTCGGGCGCCGCGTCTAGGTCCACCCGATGATCGGGGGTTCACCGAATGCCAGAAGTCCTCGTCTGTAGCTGTTGAACCCGGGTCTGTTTCTCCCGACCTGGACGTGGTCGGCTGGGCGGTCACTGAGGGAAGTCGCCGTCATCCTGCGGGTCGTCTGCCCACCTGGCGGTGAATCGGGCGTCCGCCGCCTGCGTCTCCTCCACCAGCCTGGCGAGCAGCTCGGTGGCGGAATTCGAGCGCAGCAGCGCGAACTGGTCCAGCGAGCCGAGCGGTGCGATGCCGGCAACCTGCCAGATGCGTTCGGCCGACTCGTCGGACAACCCGATGTCGGCTGACCAGGGGAGCTCGACGAACTCGCTCGCCCTGGTCAAGGTCGCGCGCACCAGAGCCTCGGCCGCGGCGAGCGCGGAGACGGTGGGCGGATCGAGCTCCAACGCGTCGAGCTCGCGCACCTGCGCCCGCGGGAACGGGTCATCGGCCAGCCAGCGCACCACCTCGAACCGTGCGGCACCTGTCGCGATCAGCACGATCGACCCCTCGGTGATCTCCACCGAAGCGATCCGTGCCACCGTGCCCACCCCGAACCGCACGTCCCCACCGCCCACCTCGGAGCCGCGCTCGATCAGCACTACCCCGAACTCGCGCTCCGTCTCGCCGAGCACCGACGACAGCATCGCCACGTAACGGGGCTCGAAGACCCGGAGCGGCAACGGCATGCCCGGGAACAGCACGGAGCCGAGCGGGAACATCGCTAGCTCACGCGTGGCGTCGGACATGACTGCGATCCTGCCGCGCCCGGGCCGGTAATGCGAGCCCGAATGTGGGATCACAGGAAACGGCCGCGTCGTCATCGGCCAAGGTGACGAACTCGACGTGACCCGCGCCAAACCCGGCAACCTGGCGGTAGACACGGCGCCGGCGACTCGGCTGTTCAACCAGCCTCCACCGGCCGGGCGAGTCATGTCATGCCCGTTGTCCAAGCGCGAGGTCTCAGTACGCGTCGGAATGGCTTACAGCAGGTGACGAGCATGCTGGCGACCTGCGGATCAGTAGCCACACTGCGTGACCCAGTGGTCGTAGCCCAAAACGGTTCAGTTAGATCGGCATGATGGATGTGGTCGGGAGGTTGCTACCCGTCGGCGAGGCGCGCGCATTTGAAGGCACGTGGCATCTTCCCTTTGGCCGCGGCGCTTGCCGGTAATTGTCTCGGACCGGGTTTAGGGCGCAAGGGGTGACACATGAGGCGCCTAGCTGCGGCGGACGTCAGAGGACGGCGCCCTTGGGACGAGCGAAGGTGGATGATCGTGCGGCGCGGCAGAACTGTGGCGGGTCCGCGTTGGTGGGCCCTGCGCTCGTCAGACGCGAGCTTGTTTCCCAGGAGCGGACGTGGTCCACGCCAGTTCAGTCGCCGATGCCTGGGCGACCTCGACCGTTTGTGCCGGTCGGCTGAACTTTGGGTGTCGTGGATCTCAAGCTTGGAGGAGACGCGCACCGGGCCTAAATGAACGCTATTGGTCCTAGGGCCATCGTCTGATAGCGCAGGTACCCGGCAGTCCGTCACAGTTAGGCGGTAGGGGTTCAGCTCAATGAGGGAAAACCGGCATGGGAGATCGAAGTTCGACGTCACCGGACGGTGCCTCGCATTGACGGTGCCTCGCATTGAAAAAGACCGACGGGTCCGGCGGCACCCTCCAACACCGACTGCCACGTCCGCGCAGGTGCCGGATGTCAATCGAAGGACGATTGCGGAACGGAGCGACGGCCATGTGGAACAACAGTGGAGCGCAGACGATCGTGGTTCCCTGGCGCAAGATCCGCGCCGCGCTACCCGCGGTCGCGTTGATCGGTGCGGGCATAACCTTCGCGGCACCGGTTGCCCCGCACGACATTTTGAGTGTCGCCGTCTCGCTCAACTCCTCGGCGATCGTCGTGCCCCACAATGCGCTGACCATGCAGGCTGTCCTCGCGCCGACCCAACAGGATCCCTTCACGGGGTCCGCACCGAAAGCATCAGATCAGGTGCGCCAGAGCAGCGTGCCCGCAAGCTCACTGGCAGCCTTGGTGTTGCCCGTGGGCACTCAGCCCGGCAGTTCGGGGGCTGTGGCTCTGGACAACAACGGCATCCCGGTGCGTGCCCTGGAGGCATACCGAAAGGCCGCCTCGTTGGTCGATGTGGCTGACGCCACGTGCCACATTGACTGGGCGCTGCT